>CAMDJX010000019.1 GCA_945900735.1 Acidimicrobium ferrooxidans DSM 10331
CCGAGGGAATCGCCAACAAGAACATCTTCAACATCGATCAACTTGCGAGCAGTGCGCGTTGAAGCCTGAGCAAGAACAGCGAACGCTGCATCACGCCCACGATGCGTTCCAGCAAGCGGACTCTCCCCCATGTAATGCAGTTCGATGTCATCGTGGTACGAGGCCAACACCTTTTCAAGATCTGATGCGAGCCACGCCTTGGCGTAGGCACGAAGCACTCTGCCTGTTTCATCGCTATTTGTCATGTGGCTACTTTATTTCACAGCTCACGAGATTTACTAGGCGCGCTTCAGATCGGTGACCACGCCACCGGCGACACGCACGATGTCATTCGGGTTCGCACCGAAGTTGTCATTCCACGTGCCCGCAGCAGCCCACACTTCGTCGTACTGCAACAAGTCCGGATCAACGAACACACGTAGTTGAGTGCTGTGACCAAAGGGAGGCACACCACCAATAGGAAACCCGGTTGCTTCGCGCACAGCATCGGCGTCTACACGGGCGCACTTTGCGCCACCTGCGGCAAGTGCGAGCTTCTTTTCGTCGAGCTGGTTTGATCCGCTTACGAGTGCCATCACTATTTCGCCGTCGACACCGAACACCAGGCTCTTCACAATTTGGCCGACGGTTACACCGATTGCCGCTGCAGCATCGGCAGCGGTTTTGGTTCCTTCGGGAAATCGTTTTGTACTGATTTCAAGGCCACGCTCTTTGGCTGCGGAAACCACACGCGAAACATTGGGGTGTACATCGCTCATTCAGTGCCTTCTTTCAACATTGCGTTGATTGATTCTGCCAGCCGATGATCTCGGTCGGTCACTGTTCGGCCCTTGTCGTGGCTGCAGAGGTTGATCTCGACAATGTTCCACGAGTTGGACCAATCGGGGTGATGGTCTTGTTCCTCAGCCAAACGGGCAACTTCGGTCATGAACTCAAAGGCTTCTGCAAAGTTGGCGAACTGAAATTTTCGGTACAGCGAATTGTTTTGCTCTACCCAACCCGTGGTCATGTGTGACTATTTGGCAACTTCCGCATACGCGGCATAGCCATCACGCTCTAGTTCGTCGGCAAGTTCTGGGCCGCCACTTTTTACGATGCGGCCCTTGGCCAGAATATGAACGAAGTCTGGCTTGAGCTCTTCGAACAAGCGGCTGTAGTGCGTGATGACGAGAGCGCCCAGTTGATCTTCGTTGGTTGCGTCTTCGACGCGCTTGGCGCAGTCGCGCAATGCGTCGATGTCAAGACCAGAGTCCAGTTCATCGAGGATTGCGATCTTTGGCTTCAGGACAGCGAGTTGCAAAGTTTCGTTGCGCTTCTTTTCGCCACCAGAGAAGTCCACATTCACTGCGCGGTTGACAAGCTCGGTGTCGAAACTGATGCGGGTGGCTTCCTCGTTGATGGTCTTGTTCAAGTTTGGTAACGATGAATTGCGGGCTGTAAGTGCTTCGCTGAGCACTTCGCTGAGTTTTACACCGGGCACTTCGGTTGGGTATTGCATGACGAGATGCAAGCCTGCAACTGCGCGTTTCCACGTGGGCATTGCAAGTACGTCTTTGCCGTCGAGCAAGATGCTGCCGCTGGTGACTGTGTAGCCGGGCTTGCCCATGATGGCTGCGGACAATGTTGATTTGCCGGCACCGTTTGGGCCCATCACTGCGTGCACTTCGCCGCTCTTGATGGTGAGTGTGATGCCGTTGAGAATTTGAGTGGTGCCCACGGAAACGTGAAGGTCGCGGATTTCGAGGGTTGTCATTGGTCGTCTCCAATAGTGATCATCACTTGGCCGTCGAGAACGCTTGCCGCATAAACGGGAACGGCCTTGGTGGCGGGCAGTGTGTTTGGCTTGCCCGTTTCAAGGCTGAACGCGCTTCCGTGCTTGATGCACTCGAGTTCCTTCGTGTCGCAAAAGACTTCGCCGTCGGAAAGTGAAACGTCGGCGTGGCTGCAGGTGTCGCCAATGGCATAGACCTTGTCGTCGATGCGTACTACTGCGATGCTGCGCTCGTTAACTACGAACTTGCGAACCTTGCCCGACTCGATATCTAGAAGTGCGCAGACGGCGATGCTGCTCATGACACGCTTCCTAGTTTGGCAATAACTTTTTCGCGGATGCCAGCAACGAAGTCGGAGGCTGGGAGGCGTTCGATTACTTCATCGAAGAAACCAAAGACCACAAGTCGTTCGGCAATTTCTGGTGGCACGCCGCGGCTTTCTAAGTAGAAGCGCTGGTCGTCGTCGATTGGGCCGACGGTTGATGCGTGGCTGCACTTGACATCGTTGGTGTCGATTTCCAAGTTGGGAACGCTCTCAGCCCAGGCGCCGCTTGAAAGTGTGAGGGTTCGGTTGGTTTGGAATGCTTCGGTTTTGGTGCCCTCTTCGGTGATCTTGATGAGGCCCGTGTAGACGCTCTTTGATTTGTCTTTAACGGCGCCTTTGAACAGCAAGTCGCTGTGGGTGCGTGGGGCTTCGTGTGACTGCAGTGTTCGGAAGTCGTGCATTTGATTGCCGTCGGCAAAATAGAGAGCGGTTTGTTGTGCACTTGCACCTTGGCCAACGAGCCGGACTTCGGCGCGAACGCGGGCATAGTCGCCGCCCAGAGCAACGGTGAACATGCGAACTGTGCTGTCTCGCTCGCCTACTGCAACTTGATGACCAATTTGCCAGGTGCTATTTCCAAGTTCGTTGATTGCGAGATAGGTAACGCGAGCCGATTGTGCGGCGTGAACTTCGGCGACAGGAACAATGAGCGAGTCTGTTCCATCGGGGGAAACAAAACGCTCGACGACTGTGATTTCGCTGTTCTCGTCGGCCTTGATGACGAGGCGAGGGTAAGCAACGATGCCCGACTGCGAAAGCGTGTGTGTGATGACCACTGTTGATGGGTGCACTTTGCCTTTGCCAATGTGCAGCGCGATAACCGCGCCGTGTTCGGTGTTGAGTTGGGCGAAAATGTCGGGGTGGCTGCGCATGCCCGAGCCAACTAGTGAAGCGGCGTCGGAGCCTTGCACCTGCACGCCATCTGCGTTTTCAACGGTGACAGTCGTTGTTCCGGCTGCAAATCGATCGAGCTGCAGTTCACCAATTCGGCTGTAGCGCCAAATCTCTTCTTCAACTGTTGGAAAGGCAAGGGTGGTTTGTGACATGGCCTAGTTCTTCTTTTTCTTGTCGCGGTTTTTCTTCTTGTTCTTCCGCTTGTCGTTCATGTCGGCAACAACGTCACCGAATACAGCGTTGATAATGGCTTCTGCTTCATCCAGCACAGCGGCCGCGGTGCCGTCGTCGAGGCTTGCGGGCTCTACTGGAGTGGCTGGCGGAACAAGCGAACCGTGGGCCCATGCAATGTCGATCATGCGTCGTTCGTACTTTTCGCATTCTTCGGGGCAACGCCATGGTGCGTCTGGGGCCATGTCCAAATTGCACTTGCGCACTGTGTCGCCGCTTTTGTACGTGCGGCTTTCAAAGTGCTTGCATTCGGTACGCATTGGCATGGCAATAAACCTACGGCGGAGAGGGACTCAGCCCACCGAACCTTCCATTTGCAGTTCGATGAGACGGCTCCATTCCACTGCGTACTCCATTGGCAATGTGCGTGTAACTGGCTCGATGAAACCGTTGACAACCATTCCCATTGCTTGCTCTTGGGTGAGGCCGCGGCTCATGAGGTAGAACAACTGCTCATCGGCGATCTTTGAAACGGTTGCTTCGTGGCCAACTTGTGCGTCGCGTTCGCCAACTTCCATGTACGGGAAAGTTTTGCTTTCGGATTTGTCATCCAAAATGAGCGCGTCGCATTGAACATGGCTCTTGCAGTTTGTTGCGCCTTCTTCGATTCGAACGAGGCCGCGGTATGTGGTGATGCCGCCATCTTTGGAGATGGATTTGGAAACAATCTTGGAGGATGTCTCGGGTGCAGCGTGCACCATTTTTGCGCCGGCATCTTGATGTTGGCCTGCGCCTGCGTAGGCAACTGAAAGTACTTCGCCTGTTGCTTTGGGGCCCATCAAATAAACGCTTGGGTATTTCATGGTCAGTTTTGAACCGATGTTGCCATCGATCCATTCCATGTGGCCTTCGGTTTCAACGCGGGCGCGCTTGGTGACCAAGTTGTACACGTTTGGTGACCAGTTTTGAATGGTGGTGTACGTGACGTGTGCGCTTGGCTTAACGACAATTTCGACGACTGCAGAGTGCAATGCGTTGTTGGTGTACACCGGTGCCGAGCAACCTTCGATGTAGTGAACTTTGGAACCCTCGTCGGCGATGATGAGCGTGCGCTCGAACTGACCGGCGGAGTCGCTGTTGATGCGGAAGTAAGCCTGCAGCGGCATTTCGCATTCGACGCCTGGTGGAACATAAATGAATGAACCGCCCGACCACACCGATGTGTTGAGTGCAGAGAACTTGTTGTCGCCCATTGGAATGACCGAACCGAAATACTGTTTCACCAAGTCGGGGTATTCGCGAAGTGCGGTGTCCATGTCGCAGAACAAGATGCCTTGCTCTTCCAATTCGATTCGGTTGCGGTGATACACCACTTCCGAGTCGTACTGTGATGTCACGCCGGCGAGATACTTGCGCTCTGCTTCAGGAATGCCGAGCTTTTCGTAAGTTGCTTTCATCTGCTCGGGCAAGTCTTCCCATTCGTCTGTTTGGGCAGTTGCAGGCTTCAAGTAGTAGAAGATGTCTTGGAAGTCGAGGTCGGGCATGTTGACGTTGAACCACGGAGCCATTGGTTTGCGCTCGAAGGTTGTGAGGGAACGAAGACGCAGATCGCGCATCCACTTCGGCTCGCCCTTCCACCACGAAATTTGCTCGATAACCGACTTGTTCAGCCCTTTTTCGGGGGTGAAGGCATACTCTGCTTCGTCGCTCCAGCCAAGGGAGTACTTGCTGAGGTCGAGATCGAACGAGGTCATGATCGTGGGGTCCTTTTCCGTGGTAGATAATTACCACTACCGCCATAGTAACAATTAGTAAAGCCCATGCCACATCGGGCTTACAGATAGCGTGACTATCTCTCATGGAACGCTTTGGCCTAGTCGGCTTACCCAACGCAGGAAAATCATCCTTATATAACGCGCTCACAAACGGCGCAGCCCTGGCGGCGCCCTACCCCTTCGCCACTAAGGACCCCAATATTGGCGTTGCCAAAGTGCTCGATCCGAGGCTCGACGCCCTCGCCGAAATGTCGAAGACCCAAAAAACTGTGTACGCCACCGTTGAAGTGGTGGACATCGGAGGCCTGGTTGAAGGCGCAAGTAAAGGCGAAGGCCTGGGCAACAAGTTTCTCGCAAACATTCGAGAGGTTGACGCAATTGTTTTTGTGTTGCGTGCTTTTGAAGACGACGACATCCCAGGCCCAAGCGACCCGCTCGAGCATTTGCGCATTGTCGAGATCGAATTAGCGCTTGCCGATTTGGAAACTGTCGAGACTCGCCTCTCCCGCGCACAAAAGACATCGCGCATGGACAAATCGGTAACCGAAGAGATGGAAGCCCTCGAGCGCGCGCAGGCGCACTTGGCAGAAGGTCGCCCGTTGTATCGCGCTGGCATTACCGAAGACGATCGCGCGCTCTTGGCGCCACACTTTTTGTTAACAGCACGCCGAGTGCTTGCTGTGGTCAACGTGGCAGAAGACAAAATCGACACCATCCCCCAGATGGAAGCGCTCGTGCGCGCCGAGTTGGCGCCGCCGGGTTCGGCCAGCGCGAACGATGTTGAAGTGTTGGGTATGAGCGTGCAACTAGAAGCAGAGGCAGCGCAGCTGACTGGGCAAGACCGCATCGACATGTTGGAAGCACTTGGCCTCGGCGAAGGCGCATTGCCACGAATGGTTCGATCTGCGTATCACCTGCTTGGGCTTCGCACGTATTTCACAACCGGCGAAAAAGAAACACGTGCATGGACATTTAATGCGGGCGCAAAAGCACCGGAGTGCGCGGGCAAAATTCACTCCGACTTGCAGCGCGGCTTTATTCGTGCCGATGTGATTGCGTGGGACGAACTGCTTGCCATTGGTTCGTGGAACAAAGCAAAAGACTTGGGCAAGATACGTGTTGAAGGCAAAGACTATGAAGTCTGCGACGGCGACACTCTAGAAATTCGGCACAACAGCTAGCAGCAACGATGAACACGCTCTCCTCGCTTCCATCGGCGTGGCTCGTGAGTGATGGCCGTGTTTTGGCAAGTGCCAACATTGCAGATACCGCTCGGGCAAAACGTCGCGGCCTCATCGGGCAGCAGGATTTACAGACGGCTCTCGTGATTGCACCCTGTCGTTGGATTCACACCGTGGGCATGCGCTTCGCGCTCGATATTGCATATCTCGACTCTGAAGGAACCGTGATCAAGGTGCAGCGCGTGAACAAAAATCGCGTGCCGCTTCCCGTGTTTTCGGCACGAACAGTGATTGAGGCAAAAGCTGGATCGTTTGAACGTTGGGGCCTGCAACTTGGCGCAACCGTAGAAATGCGCACGCCGTGAGTGCTGGCACGTTGATATTGGTTGCCACACCGATTGGCAACTTGGGCGACATGACGCAACGCGCCACCGAAGCGCTGAGCAATGCCGACGTTGTGTGCTGCGAAGACACGCGCCGCACGGGCTTGTTGCTGCAACATCTGGGCATTTCGGGCAAGAAGTACATCGTGATTAACGAGCACACCGAACACGATGCCTGCGAGGAAGTGGTGCAGCGAATACTTGGGGGCAGCAATGTTGCGCTGGTGAGCGATGCGGGCACACCCGGCATTAGCGACCCAGGCGAACGCCTTGTTAAGGCTGCGCTTTCGTCGGGCATCACTGTTTCGGCGATGCCTGGGGCTTCGGCGCTGACAATGGCGCTGGTCATGAGCGGGCTGTCTACAAGCAGGTTTGTGTTTGAGGGGTTTCTGCCTCGCAGCGGCGCCGAGCGCACGCAACGCATTGCAGGCATTGTGGACGAACAGCGCACTGTCGTGTTGTACGAGGCACCTCACCGTTTGGAAAAAACACTTGTTGACCTAGAGCTTGCTTGCGGCGCGTTGCGACGCGTGGTGCTGGCGCGAGAACTAACCAAGATGCACGAAGAGATGTGGCGCGGCACTTTGCACGACGCAGTGAAGCATTCGCAGCAGGTAGAGCCGCGTGGCGAATACGTTGTGCTGCTGGAAGGCGCGAAGCCACCCGCACCGCCAACCGATGAGGAAATTACTGCAGCGCTTCGAGACGAAATGAACAATGGCTCGAGCAAAAAAGATGCTGCAGCAAAAGTTGCGGCAAAGTTTGGTGCGCCGAAGCGCAAGGTGTACGAACTTGCGTTGATGCTGAAGTAATTACAGCGGGATTAAACCAATTTGGCGCGATTGCGCTATCAGCGTTCCGTGTTCGTCCCAAATAACGCCGTCTTCCTCAAACATTCCGCCCTGTATTTCTTTCGCCGTAAATTCGCCTCGCAAAGGGCCTGGAGCCGGCACTGCCCGAACGTGCACAGTGAACTCCACAGTTGGCACCCAACCAGGCACGGCCAGCAAATTAAACACTGGTGGTGGAAACGCATCGGCGGCAAGCAAAACAGACAGCGTGTCGTTTGGTCGGCCGTCGGCAAAAGCAAACCAGCCGCGAATGCGTGGCACGCCATTGGGTTGCCCAGTTGCGAAACCTCGATCGTCGGGATGCAGGCGCATGTCGAGTTTGCTCATCAATGCGAGAGGAACTATTTCACCTTCGGCGGTGCGACGCGTGCACTGCTCGAACGGCGGCACTTCTGTCAGTGCAATGCCGTGATGCTGCATGCCGTGGTCGTGTGCGGGTGCTTCGCTGAATGCGCCGATTGCGCGCACGGCAATGCGACCGTTCACCACCATTGATGCGGTTACGGTGCAAAACATGCGGCCACGTTTGATTACTTGCGTAGTGATTTCAAAATCTCCGGCGGGAAGTGGTGCCAAGTAGTGAAGCGTGATGGAGATTGGGTCGGGCCTGCCCGCGTGCTCGCGCATTGCGCTTGCAAGCAGCGCCATCACGTAACCACCGTTGGCGTTGCCGCGAATGTCCCAACCGTCGTGCACCTTGCCCGAATACACACCTTCACTGGTCTTCGTCACTGCAGTTGCTAAATCAAAGGCGAAAGTCACCCACTCAGACTATTAGTGTGGATACGTGACAAAGTTCAGCGCAACGACGCCTATTTATTACGTCAACGCTAAACCTCACTTGGGTCACGCCTACACCACCATTGTCGCGGACGCCGTTTCCCGCTGGCACCGATTGCTTGGCGACGATGTGCATTTGCTCACGGGCACCGATGAGCATGGCCTAAAGATCCAGCAGGCCGCAGACGCGCAGGGTGTTTCACCACAGGCCTTTGCCGACTCGATCGCACCACTTTTCCAGCAGGCTTGGCAGCGACTCAACATCACGCACGACGATTTCATTCGCACCACCGAAAAGCGCCACGCCGTTGGTGTGCAAAAGCTGCTGCAGGCTTGCTACGACGCCGGCGATATCGAGTCGGACGTGTACAAGGGCCAGTATTGCGTTGCGTGCGAGGCCTACTTCACCGATGACGAACTGGTCGAAGGTAAGTGCCCAATTCACCGCACGCCAACAACATTTGTTGAAGAGGAAAACTATTTCTTTCGCCTCTCGCGCTTCGAAGATCGGTTGCTGCAGTGGTACGCCGATCACCCGCAGGCAATCACACCCGGTTTCCGAATGAACGAAGTGATTGGTTTCATCAAAACTGGCTTGCACGATTTCTCAATCAGCCGCAAGACGCTCACTTGGGGCATTCCCCTTCCGTGGGATTCGTCGCACGTTGCCTACGTGTGGTTCGACGCACTTGCCAACTACATCACTGCGCTTGGTTATGGCACCGACGACGCAGCATTCGCGAAACGTTGGCCGGTTGACTACCACTTCATCGGCAAAGACATCATTCGTTTCCATTGCGTGTATTGGCCGGCAATGTTGATGTCGGCCGGCATCGAGCCGCCGAAGGGCTGGGCCGTTGGCGGCTGGTTGCTCACCGACGGCGAAAAGATGAGTAAGACGGCAGGAAACGTTGTCGACCCACTCGACCTCATTGATGTCTTTGGCGTTGACGGATTTCGTTACTACGTGCTTGCCGACACCACATACGGCAACGACGGCGACTTCACGCTTGAAGGAATTACAAAACGTTTCAACTCGGATCTCGCAAACAACTTGGGCAACTTGGCCGCACGTATTGCAACAGTTGTGGAAAAGAAGTGCGGCGGTCTTGGGCCAAAACCAAGTGCCAACAGCCCGCTTGCCGAGATAGCTGCCACCGCAGTTCGCGAGACTTCGGCTGCATGGATGGCAGTGCAACCAAGCAAGGCCCTCGAGGCAACGTGGCAACTCATCGGCGCAACCAACTCGCATCTCGAAAATCACGAACCATGGAAAATGGAGCCGGGCGAAGCCGTTGAAACAGTAATGGGCGATGCGCTTGAAGCATTGCGAATTGTCACCATCCTTGCCAACCCCGCGCTTCCCACCACTACACAAGAGATTTGGAAACGCATTGGTTTGGCCGGAGACATTTCTGATCTGCGCATTGATTCCGACACAACGTGGGGGCAATACCCAGGCGGATGCGCCGTGGTGAAAGGCGAACCACTCTTCCCGCGAAAAACTCTATGACCCAAGAGTTGCAGTGGATCGACACGCACTGTCACGTGTACGAAGAGAATATTCCTGGCGGCCAGGAACATGCGCTACAAGCGGCGCGCGACGCCGGCGTAGTCACCATGATTGTGATTGGTACAGACGCAGACACCACGCGTCAAGCAATTGATATTGCGAACATGCACCCCGATGTGTATGCCACTGTTGGCCTGCACCCGCACGATGCGAAAAATGGCGTAGAGACAATCACGCCGTTCTTGCAGTCGGTGCGAGTTGTTGGCATTGGCGAATGCGGACTTGATTATTACTACGACCATTCGGATCGAGCAGTTCAGCGTGAAGCTTTTGCACAACAAATACAACTTGCGCACGAACTGAACTTGCCGCTTGTTATTCACACCCGCGAGGCGTGGGACGACACCTTTGATGTGCTTGATGCGCAAGGCACGCCGCCACGAACTATCTTCCATTGCTTCACTGGCGGCGAACCAGAAGCGCGCGCTTGTGTGGAACGAGGGGCGTACCTTTCGTTTTCTGGCATCGTCACGTTCAAGACCGCAAACGATGTGCGCGAAGCGGCGCAATGGTGCCCGCCCGAACACATGCTGATCGAAACCGACGCCCCATTTCTTGCTCCGGTACCGCATCGAGGAAAACCAAATCAACCTGCACTAGTTTCCACCGTAGGAACATTCATTGCAGACTTGCGCGGCGAACCCGTTGCGCAACTTGCTCGCACCACCACGGCAAACGCACGCCTTGCGTTTCCGCTTATCGCTCCGTAGCCTTTACACAGTGGCTCTGTCGATATACGAGCGTCGACGCATTGCAGTGCTTGCAACTGTTTCATTGCTAGCAATCGTCATTGTTCGAACGTCCAGCGGAAACTCGAGTGACGCCACCCCCACCACAGTGACCACCACGACGGTGCCCCCTGTGATTGAACAAGACATTCCCGAGTCGGTCATTTTGGGTGGCCCCGCACCGCTGGCACCAACTGGCTCTGCAGTCATTGCGTACCCGGCCGACACGGGAAACTCCATCGACGGGCGCGCCTCGTTCAGCAACTTGGGTTACACCCAAACCCCCATTTGCTACAGCATCGAGGCACCAATCGGTGTCGATCTCACCATCACCAATGTGAATAACGGCAGAAGCGTGAAGTGCACCAACGTGTACAGCCTTCTTGTGCCCGCCGGCATCACCGTGATTTTGCATACAACGGTGTTCACTCGGCTTGCAGACCTGATTGATGCACCAATACCTGTGAAGATTTCCTGGTGACCCACTCTCCAAGCGACATCTCTCATTTACTGGAGACTCACGGGCTAGCGCCGCGCCGGGCTTTCGGACAGAACTTTGTTGTAGACCCAAACACCGTTCGACGCATTGCGCGGCTGGCAGATGTTGGCCCTGGTGATTTTGTTCTCGAGATTGGTGCGGGCCTCGGTTCGCTCACGCTTGCGCTTGCCGAAACGGGTGCGAACATTGTTGCAATCGAAATTGATAACGGCGTTGTTGAGGTACTGCGCGAAGTTGTACGCGACTTGCCGAATGTTGAAGTGATCCACGGCGATGCACTGCTGTTGGATTGGGCTCCACTTGTGGCAAGAAGCGCCAAGTGGCATGTTGTGGCCAACCTGCCGTACAACGTGGCGACACCGCTCGTTGCCGACTTGCTCGACAAAGCGCCCGCTGTCGACCACATGTTGGTGATGGTGCAAAAAGAAGTTGCCGAGCGTTTCGTTGCCACCGCGCGAACACCCGCCTACGGCGCAGTCAGCGTGAAGATTGCGTATTGGGCTACGGCGAAGATGGTGGGAGACGTGCCGGCATCTGTATTCATTCCGAAGCCAAATGTTGCGTCGGCGCTTGTCGATATCCGTCGTCACGCTTCGCCAGCCGTGGCAAATGTCGACCCACAGCAATTGTTTACTTTGGTTCGCGCGGGTTTTGCGCAACGCCGAAAAATGCTGCGCAGGTGTTTGTCGGCGATGGTTACTCCCGCCGCGTTCACCAAGGCCGATGTATCACCCGAGGCCCGAGCCGAAGAACTAGACATTCAGGCATGGGGCCGTTTATGTGTTGCCATCGACAGCTAGCAACACCTAGATTCGAATTCGTATGAGCGCATCTCCGATTTCGCTGATTGCTCCAGCAAAACTTACGCTTTCATTGCAAGTAACAGGCACACGCGACGATGGTTATCACCTGATCGATGCCGAGATGGTCACGCTTGATATTGCCGACGTGCTCACTGTTAACGAGGGTGAGCGGGGCCTCAGTTTTGACGGGCTGCAAGCGCAAGGGCTTACTGACAGTGACGACAACTTGGTTTCGCGTGCACTTCGGCAATGCGGAAGACAGGCGCGCGTTCACATACAAAAAAACATTCCACATGGTGGCGGCTTGGGCGGCGGCTCGGCAGACGCTGCAGCCATTTTCCGCTGGGCCAACTATCAAGACCTTGAGGCGGCATCTCGAATAGGCGCCGATATTCCTTTCTGCATGGTTGGCGGAAGGGCTCGTGTTCGAGGCATTGGCGAAATCATCGAACCACTTCCATTTGTTGCGCGAGCAATCACACTGATTCTATTGCCATTCGGTGTTTCAACGCCGGTGGTGTATCGGGCCTTCGATGCCCTACCCCCGCAATCCGACGAGATCGTGAACCAATTGGAAGCTGCGGCGATGGTCGTTGAACCTCGGCTTGCCGTGTGGAAACAGCGCATCGAAGAGGCTTCCGGGGCCGTACCAGTGTTGGCGGGAAGCGGTTCTACCTGGTGGCTAGATGGCGAGTACCCAAACCTGGGCGAACGCCTACCGGGCGCAATTGTTGTTGTCACCCACACGACCCCCTGAAAGGGCTTGGGTGAAAAGGCCGGTTACTTGCGGCGCTGGTGACGGGTGCGGCGAAGCATCTTCTTGTGCTTCTTCTTTCGCATCCGTTTGCGACGACGTTTTACAAGTGAACCCATAGCGCGGAACACGATAGCGGGAACTGAGCCCATTTCTACATTTTCCTAAAAGAGTCAGTACTGTGTACTCGTCTTTCCGGGGTCGTTCAATGGCAGGACAACGGGTTTTGGTCCCGTATATAGGGGTTCGAGTCCTCTCCCCGGAACTCATAGTGCAGCCAACGCGCCGAGGGCGCTGGCTGTCGGTCGCGGAAGAAAGCCAAACGGTGTCCGTGTTCTACGCTGTAGCAAACGGCTCACCACCCGAGGACAGATGAACAAAACGATCGACAAAGTCACCACAAAGCGAATGGCCCTCTACACGGGGCGCACTCACCCACAACTTGCCGAAGAAGTGGCACAGCATCTGGAAGTGCAACTTGGTGAAGCAAACATTGTCGAATTCGCAAATGGTGAAATACGTCCTCGTTTTGGAGAAAGTGTTCGCGGTGGCGACGTGTTCATCATGCAGACGCATTGCGGCGCAGATGGTCGCAGCGTGAACGACTCGATCATGGAGCAGTTGATCATGATCGACGCCGCATACCGCGCTTCCGCAAAGCGCGTGACTGCAGTGTGTCCCTTCTACGGTTACGCGCGCCAAGATCGCAAAGCAGAAGGCCGCGAACCAATTACTGCTCGCTTGATTGCCGACCTCTTCAAAGCAGCAGGTTCTAAGCGCATGGTCTCTATCGACTTGCACAGCGGACAGATTCAAGGCTTCTTCGAAGGCCCTGTCGACCACCTCACTGCAATGCCCGTGCTTGAAAACTACGTACGCGCCAATGCGCGAGACGGTGTCACCATCGTGTCGCCAGACGCTGGCCGCGTAAAAGTTGCAGAACGTTTTGCGCAGCATCTTGCCGACATGGACGCCGACGTTGCATTTATCAACAAGCGCCGCCCAAAGGGAACCACCAACGTTGCGGAAGCAAAAGAAGTCATCGGTGATGTCGACGGACGCTTGTGCATCCTTGCCGACGACATGATCGACACGGGCGGAACAATTGTCAGTGCCGCCGACTTGCTTTTCAAGCGCGGCGCCAAGGAAGTGTGGGCCATGGCCACGCACGGTGTCTTGTCTGGCCCCGCTATCGAGCGCCTCGAGAACTCGTCCATCAGCCGCGTGGTGCTCACCAACTCGCTGCCATTGCCAGTCGAAAAGCGAATTGCCAAGATCGAGGTGCTTTCAGTGGCCAAAATCCTTGCCGACGCCCTGGCTGCCGTCTTCGACGAGACCAGCGTCAGCGACCTCTTCGACGGCGAAAATCAGTCCTAAATTTGGCCCCTAGGGGCAGATTTAATTGAGCAATTCGGGCTGTAGGCTCGTTAGCCGTTGTAATTGCTTGATGACCTCACGCAACCCAAAGTATTTCTGGAGTTTCTCATGACCACCACATTGAAGACACAAGTCGGACGAACCACTGGCAGCCCAGAGGCTCGCCGTCTTCGCGGCAAAGAACACATCCCAGCTGTGTTGTACGGCATGGGCATGACACCAGTCAGCATCACCGTCGAGCGACGCGACTTGCGCATTGCATTGTCGGGCGCTGCAGGCTCCAACACCATCTTGGAACTGCACGTAGACGACAAGAAGTACCCAGCAATCGTGAAGGAAATGCAACGCGACCCAATCAAGCGCACGGTCAGCCACGTCGACTTCATGCAAATCGACCTCAGCGTAGAAATCACCATGGCTGTTCCAGTTCACCTCACCGGCACGGCAAAGGCCGTCAACCAAGAGGGTGGCCTTGTTGACGCAGCAATCGACCGCATCGAAGTGCGCGCTGCTGCCAACAACATTCCAAACGAAATTCTCATCGACGTCACCGACATGACCATGCAAAGCGTCATCCGCCTCGGCGACATCACATTGCCAAAGGGTGTTACTGCACTTGGCGACGACGACTTGGTCATCGTGACAGTGCTCGACACCGGTGGTGCAACTGCCGCCGCAACTCCTGCTGGTGATGCGCCTGCCGATGCTGCTGGTGCTGGCGAAGCTCCTGCTGCCGGCGACGACAAGCCAGCCGCCTCCTAGTTCGTATGGCGCTGTTCGGTCGCCAAGCGCGACACGAGCGGCATGAACGGCGCGGCACACCTTTTACCGCGCTCGTAGTTGGGCTGGGTAACCCTGGTCGCGAATATGCCGGAACACGACACAACGTTGGTTTCGATGCGATCGAATTGCTTGCAACGCGTTACAACGTTTTGCTGAAGCCATCGAAGGATCGCGCGCTCACTGCGGAAGTGCATAACCAAGACGTGCACATTTTGTTGGCAATGCCAACTACTTATATGAACGAATCGGGCAATGCCGTTGGCCCGCTTGCACGTAAGTACGCAATAACCGACCCAGCAAAAATCATTGTTGTGCATGACGAACTTGATTTAGAGCCAGGTGTCGTTCGCGTAAAAATTGGTGGTGGCCTTGCCGGCCATAACGGATTGCGTTCGATCAATCAGCATCTGAAAACACAGGATTTCATCCGTGTACGCATTGGCGTAGGCAAGCCTTCAACAAAAGAAGACGGCGCCGATCATGTGCTGTCAAAAGTGTCGGGCTCGCAACGCCAGACATTAGACATCTCCGTGCAAATTGCCGCAGATGCAGTTCAACTCATTTGCACGCAGGGTGTTGACGCTGCCATGCAGAGCATCAACTCCAAATAGTTAGCTACCACTAGCCGCCATGCTGTTACTAGACCTCGCCCTTCTTGCAGGCCAGGAAAGCGCACTGGCCACGCTTGGTGGAAAGAACTCGCTGTTGGCCTGCGGCGAACAGGCTCGCGCAACGATTATCGCCGCGCTCTCTGTGCGTTCACCAAAAACCACAATGATCGTTGCAACACCAACGGGCACTGCCGCGCAACTGTTGCACGACGACCTCGTGCAATTTCTTGGGGCCTCCAACGTGCTCATATTCCCCGCATGGGAAACACTCCCCTTCGAACGCGTCAGCCCAAGCGTGGAGACAATGGGCCGCAGGCTTGAAGTGTTGTGGCGTATTCGCGGCGACCAGCCACCCAAAGTAATCATCGGCTCTGTTCGCGCGTTGCTGCAAAAACTTGGGCCCGATGCAACGACACTGGAACCAATCGTTGTGCGACCAGGCGACGAAATCGATGCCGATGCATTGCTTACGCGGCTTGTGCACGGTGGTTATCGCCGTGAAGAGCTTGTGGAGCACCGCGGCGAAGTTGCGCGGCGCGGTTCGATCATCGACGTGTTCCCCTCTACCGCCGACACACCGATCCGAATTGATTTGTGGGGCGATGAAGTAGATCGACTGACACAGTTCAATGTCAACGATCAGCGCAGCACGGACGCAATCGAGGTTGCGACAATCTTCCCTGCACGCGAGTTGCAGATAACCGACGAAGTAAAGGACATGGCGCGATCGCTTGTGGCCACAGAGGCATGGGGCCGCGAACACTGGGACAGGTTGTCCGATGGCGCCAACTTCGATGGCATGGAAAGTTGGTTGCCTTGGCTGATTACCGAGGAGCTGTTGCTCACCGATATCTTGCCGAAGGACAGCGAGTTGTTGTTGGTCGACCCAAAGCGCATGCGCACACGTGCGCACGATTTGCTTGCAGAAGAGGACGACTTGGCGCGGGCACTTGCATCTACATGGGCTCGCGATGCAGACAAATCATTCCCTCGCTTGCATGCGGAAGTAGAGCGACTCTTCGAGGGCGCATCCTCCATGCGTGCAATTTCCATGTCGCTTCCTTCCGAAGCATTGGACGCACCAACCATTCCGTCAACTGGTTGGGGCCCCGTTACTGGCGACGCCGAAGGAACCGCAAAAAGAATCCGCGAACTCATCGCCGATAAGTGGCAAGTAGTTGTTGCCGCAGAAGGCGAAGGTTCTGCACAACGACTAAAGGATGTGTTTTCCGAACACGGCGTCAACGTGCCAGTCATTATCGCGCCACTGCATTTTGGTTGCTCGCTTCCCGTCAGCAAAGTTGCCATTATCGCCGAGGCCGACCTCACCGGCAGGCGCAGAACGCATCGCAAGATCAAGGTTCCCAAGCGCGACACCACGTCGGTGTTTCAGGATCTCAAGCCAGGCGACTACGTGGTTCACCACTATCACGGTGTTGGCAAATACGAGGGCATGGTTAAGCGCAGCATCGGTGGATCTGAACGCGATTACCTGCTGCTTGCATACAAAGACGGCGACAAGCTGTACGTCCCAACCGATCACATTGGCGCAGTGCGTCAATACATTGGCGGCGACTCGCCCACCTTGCATCGTTTGGGTGGAAGCGACTTTGCCCGCGCCAAACAACGCGTGCGCTCGGCGGTTCGAGAGATCGCACAAGAACTCGTGGTGCTCTACCAACGCCGCGTAACAGCCGAAGGCCACGCGTTTGCGCAAGACACGCCGTGGCAACACGAAATGGAAAGCGCATTCCCCTTTGTCGAGACACCCGATCAGAGCAAAGCAATTGAACTGACTAAAGCCGACATGGAACGCAACGTGCCGATGGATCGTTTGGTCTGCGGCGATGTTGGCTTTGGAAAGACTGAAGTTGCCGTACGCGCGGTGTTCAAATGCATTCAGGACGGCAAGCAAGCAGCGGTGCTGGTGCCAACCACGCTGCTCGCCACACAACACGGCAACACCTTCAGCGATCGCTTCGCGGGCTACCCAATTCGTGTTGAGGTGTTGTCGAGGTTTCTTACTAACGCGCAAGCAAAGAAGGTTGTGGCTGGCCTTGCTACTGGCGAAGTGGACTGCGTCATCGGCACGCACCGCCTGCTACAGGAAAGCATCAAGTTCAAAGATTTAGGTTTGCTTGTCGTCGACGAAGAACAACGATTTGGTGTGAGTCATAAAGAATCGATGAAGAAAATGAAGACCAACGTCGATGTTTTAACGCTCACTGCAACGCCCATCCCACGCACACTAGAAATGAGCCTTGTGGGCATTCGCGATTTGTCGCTGCTGCAAACGCCACCAGCCGACCGCCAGCCCATCCTCACTTACGTGGGCGAAGAAGACGACCGCGTGGCAACCGAAGCCATCCGGCGCGAGTTGCTACGTGACGGCCAAGTGTTTTGGGTGCACAACAGAGTGCAGTCAATTGAAGACCGAGCGCGCGAACTTCGCGAGCTTGTACCGGAGGCGCGCATTGCTGTGGCCCACGGCCAAATGGACGAGGCAACGCTGGAACAGACCGTGATTGATTTTTGGGAAGGCAAGTACGACGTGCTGGTGTGTACCACCATCATCGAGAGCGGCATCGACATGCCGACGGTAAACACGCTCGTCGTCGAACGCGCCGACTTGCTTGGGCTCGGACAGTTGCATCAAATTCGTGGTCGTGTTGGTCGCAGCGGCTCGCGCGCATACGCATATCTCTTTCATCCTCGAGGTCGGGCATTGTCGGAAGATGCGTACGAACGCTTAAAGACCATCGGTGAAGCAACCGAATTAGGAAGTGGTTTCAAAATTGCCATGCGAGATTTGGAAATTCGTGGCGCCGGCAACTTGCTTGGTGAAGCGCAAAGCGGGCACATTGCAGCCGTTGGCTACGACCTCTACTGCCAACTTGTCACCGAGGCCGTTGCCGAGATGAAAGGCGAGGTTGTTCCCTCGCCCGTTCCAGAACTCAAGCTTGACGTACCAAGCAATGCGTTCCTTCCAGGCGACTACGTGGTCAAAGAAGAATCTCGACTGGATGCATATCGCAGGCTTGCCGATGTCACGTCAAGCGCTGATGTTGAAGACATTCGCACCGAGTGGCTCGACCGATACGGCCCACTTCCCGAGCCGGCGCTTGCCCTCATCGGGGTTGGTCAATTGCGCGCGGAATGCCATCGAGTTGGTTTGACCGAATTGGTTGTGGCCGATGGTCGTGCACGAATGACACCAGTTGCGCTGAAAGCAAGCCAGGCCATGAAACTGAAGCGCATTGCGCAACACCCCGATTGGAACGAAAAATTGGGGCTGGTCACCATCACCTTGCCTCGTACAACAACAGGCAAACTGATCGAGCACGAAGTAGTGCCATATCTCATCGACTTCTTACAGCAACTCTTTGAACCAGCCAACTAGGCTTGACGAAATGTCACGACGCCTCAAACTCTCTGTATTTGCCGTATCCATCGCAGCTCTTGTAACACTCAGCGCATGTGGTTCGGCCTCAGTCAACGAGGCAGCAAATATCGAAGGCAAATCCATCTCCGACGAAACACTCGACATGTCCATCACCCAATTGGCCGACGCGGGCCAGCTCACGCTTGAAAATGGTGTGGCATCTGGCGATGCAAGTAGGTCGGTGCTTGGCGCGCTTCTGCGCGGCAAGGGAACCGAAATTGTTCTAGAGCAATATGGCGAAGCAGTCACCGACGCCGACCGCAAGATGGTCACCGATCAAGTAACCCAAGATGCGGGTTTCGACACGCTTGGCAAGGAACTGCAAGAGCTCATTATCGAACTCAATAGCGCCGACCTTGCGCTTGCTCGCGTGAAGGCCCCAAGCGAAGCCGACGTGGCAACCATGTATGAAACAGCTGCGGCCTCTGTCGGCGCACTGTGCGTGCAACACATTTTAGTCAAGGAAGAAGCGACCACAAAAGAAGTGCTGCAAAAATTAAATGATGGCGCAACATTTAAGGCAGTCGCCGGCGAGTATTCGATTGAACCGAATGCCAGCGAAACTGGCGGCGTGCTGGGAAGCGTCGATGGCGATTGCATCTTGCTGACTGATTACCAAACACAATTTGACATTGATTTTGTGAAGGGTGTGTTGGCAGCAAAAACTGGCGTGGCAACAGGGCCAATCAAGTCGTCCTTCGGATACCACGTAGTGCTCATCAGGCCGTTTGAAGACGTGAAGGCATCGCTCCTCGCGCTCCTCGCAAAAACTCCTGGCGAAATGTTGCTCAACGGTTTGCTTGCAACAGGCAAGATAACCGTGGCATCCGAATACGGAATCTGGAGCCCAGCCAGCGCCAAAATCGTCGCAAGCTAACGCACGCACCATCGTGACTGCCCAAATCGTCATCGTTGGTCTTGGGCCAGGGCCACGCGACACAGTTACCGACGTAACCCTGCAAGCAATTGCACGGATAAAGACACAATTCATTCGCACTCGTCGGCACCCCACGGCCGACTTATTGCCCACAGCAACAAGTTTCGACGACTTGTACGAAACTTTGGACACATTTGACGAGGTGTACTCGGCAATCACCGAGCAACTTGTTGCATCGGCCATCGAGCACGGCGAAATTTTGTATGCGGTTCCCGGATCGCCACTGATATTGGAGTCGAGTGTCGCTGCGTTGCGAACCGATGCCCGAGTAACTGTTTCGGTTCTACCCGCCATGAGTTTTTTGGACTTGGCATGGGAGGCCCTTGGCATCGACCCCGTCAATGCCGGAGTGCGCCTCATTGACGGCCACCGCTTCGCAATAGAAGCAGCAGGCGAACGTGGCCCACTTCTCGTTGCGCAGACACACGCCGACTGGGTGCTTTCCGACGTGAAGTTGGCATTCGATGCAGCAATCGGTAACGAACCAGTTGTGTTGTTGCATCACCTGGGCCTACCCGATCAGCGCGTTGAGCACACGACGTGGCAAGAACTGGATCGCGTGCTTCCCCCCGATCACCTCACCACTTTGTACATTCCACAACTTGCACAGCCAATTGCCGGAGAGATGGTGAAGCTGCATCAGCTTGCCCGCACACTTCGCGAA
>CAMDJX010000020.1 GCA_945900735.1 Acidimicrobium ferrooxidans DSM 10331
GACAACGTATTCCTCGATCGCGAGCGCTGCATCTTGTGCGATCGTTGCACGCGCTTTGCAGACGAAGTTGCGGGCGACGCGCTTATTTCATTCACAAGCCGCGGCAACAACACCCAAGTCAATACATTTCCCGACGAGCCGTTTAGCTCGTACTTCTCGGGTAACACCGTGCAGATCTGTCCGGTTGGCGCACTTACCGCAAAGCCATATCGTTTCAAGGCCCGCCCGTGGGACTTGGACCAGGTGGAAAGCACATGCACCACGTGTTCGGTTGGTTGCCGCACCGTTGTGCAAAGCAGCCGCGACGAACTGGTGCGTTACCAAGGCGTCGACATCGACCCGGTCAACTGGGGCTGGCTGTGCGACAAGGGCCGCTTCAACTTCGAATCTGTCAATTCCGACAACCGCGTCACAACACCACTGATCAAAGACGCAAATGGAAGTTTCGTTGCGGCCTCATGGTCGAGCGCAGTGGATGCAGCATCGCGCATGTTGCGCACTGCACTTGCCGTTTCGCCGCAATCGGTTGGCATCATCGGTGGCGCCCGCGGCACCAACGAAGACGCGTTTGCCTGGGCCGCTTTCGCCGACGCACTCGGTGTCGATCAGCGCGACTGCCAACTTGCCGACGGCCTTCCCGCCGAAATTTTTTCGTTGCCCCAAGCAACCATCGACGATCTTGGAACTGCAAAAACAATCGTTCTGCTCACGCCCGACTTGAAGGAAGAACTTCCTGTCTTGTTCCTTCGCGTGCGTGATGCCGCGCAAAAGCGCACAGCCCGCGTTGTCGAGTTCACTTCGCGCCCAACTGGCCTCACACAGAATGCTTGGAAGAGCCTGCAGGTCGAGCCAGGCAAAACCGCCCAAGCAGTTGCCGCCCTTGATGCTTCGGTAATCGAACAGCTCAACAGCGGTTCTGCAGTTGTTGTCGTCGGCCGCATGAACTTGGCCGAGTCGGCCGACTCTGTGGTGCACGCTCTTGGTGAAATATTGCACCTTGCGCCACATGCCAAAGTTTTGCCGGTGCTTCGCCGTGCCAACGTGCGCGGCGCAATTACCGCAGGTCTCGCACCACGAAACGGTGCAGCCGACACCACGCACATGCTCGAACTTGCGGCTGCCGGCAAAATCGAGTGCCTCGTGTTGCTTGGCGCCGACCCACTGCGCGACGTGCCCGACGCCGACTTGGCCCGTCGTGCGATCAACGGCGCACGCAACATCATTGCTATCGACACATTCATCACCGAATCGTCGTCGCAAGCAAACATCATTTTCCCTGCCGCCGCCTACGGCGAAAAGGTTGGCACCACAACCAATATCGAAGGCCGAATTAGTGACGTGGCCCAGAAAATTACGCCAAAGGGAACATCGCGCCCAGACTGGATGATTGCCGTCGAGTTGGCAACCGAGGCCGGCATCGACTTGGGCTTCGAGTCGTACGCCGATGTTCACAACAAAATGGTGGCGACCGTTGCCGCATTCGCACCCGCAGCCGACGCACGCGCAGTACGCCACGACGGCGTGATGATGCAACACCCAACACCAATCACCATGGCGCGCGCACCATTCGCAGCCCAGGATCGAAACTCGTACGACTACCGCGTGGTTATGTTCCGTAAGTTGTACGACGCAGCAATCGGCACGGCCAATAGCCCGTCACTTGCACACCTGGCACCAGGCGCCGGAGTCACTATTCATCCGCTTGACCGCGCTCGACTTGGCGTGGATATTGGCAATAACGTCAAAGTCACTTCACCGCGAGCAACAGTGCTGCTTCCAATTTTTGAAAGCGAAGACGTACTCAAGGGAACCGCACAGATTGCGTTCAACCAACCCGGCGCCGACGCCCGCGAACTCATTGACGGATCGAGCCACGTGTGCGACGTGCGAATCGAGAAAATCGCATGATCAACATCTTCGCGATCGACCCGCTGCTCGTAGGCGACTTGCTCTGGACGCCGCTCATTATTGTGTTGCTCAAAGTGTTGGCCGTGTTCGTTACAGGCCTCGTTGCAACCATGCTTATGGTGTGGTTCGAGCGCAAGGTGGTTGCGGGCATGGGCAACCGCATCGGGCCTAACAAGGCCGGCCCATTTGGTTTGCTGCAAACACTTGCCGATGGCACCAAGTTGTTCTTTAAGGAAGACCTCATCCCCGAGCGCGCCGATCGTTTTGTATTCAAACTCGCGCCATTTCTTTCGTTCGTTCCCGCGTTCCTTTCGTTTTCAATCATCCCGCTCGGTGGCGACTATCGCAACGGCAACGGCGGCATGGTCACGTGGTTTGGCGAACAAACCCGCGTGCAACTTGCCGACCCACCGGTTGGCGTGTTGTTCGCACTCGCAATCTCCGCAATCGCCGTCTACGGCATCATGCTTGCCGGTTGGTCCAGCGGCTCCAAATATCCACTGCTTGGTTCGGTGCGCGCTTCTGCACAAATGGTCAGTTACGAAGCGTCGCTTGGCATGTCGTTGGCAACCGTGTTCCTCGTTACCGGCACTCTGTCAACGAGCGGCATCGTCAATGCGCAAGGCACGTTGGGCACATGGAATGTTGTCGCAACTGGCTTGGTTCCATTCGTCATCTTCTTCATCTCGGCAACTGCCGAGCTCAATCGTCCGCCATTCGACTTGGTGGAAGCCGAACAAGAATTGGTTGGCGGCTTTAATACCGAATATTCGTCCATCCGCTTCGCACTGTTTTTCCTCGCCGAATTCATGAACACCATCACCATGAGCGCGCTCATGGTCACGTTGTTCTTCGGCGGCCCGCAACCCATTGCGTTCCGCGGCGTCGTGCTCGACATTCCGCTCATTCCAAATGGCCTTGAAGGCACCGTCTGGCTGTTCCTGAAAGTGCTCGTGTTCCTCTATGTATATGTATGGCTGCGTGCAACACTTCCGCGCTTCCGTTACGACCAATTGATGAACCTCGGTTGGAAAGTGCTCATCCCTGCATCGCTTGGCTGGTTCATGCTGCTTGCCGCACAACGCCTTGGCCGTGATCAGGGCTGGAACACCATTGCCGTCACTGTGGTCTCGGTCGTCGTGCTGGGCATTTGCTACGTGTTGTTGCAACTGGCGTTTAGTGTCAGCGCCAAACAGCGCGAGGCGGAAGGGTCGATGTTCTAATGGGTTACTTCGGAGGCTTCCTCGTCACCATGCGTCAGCGTGGCGGAAAAAATCAGGTGACCACGCAATATTCGGGTGGCCGCGTTCGCCGTAAAGCCATCAGCAAATCGAAGACGGGCGAGTCGTCGAAGCGCGCCGAAATCATGGACGAAAAGATTGCCAAGCCCGAGCGCCTGCATGGCCGCCACGTGCTGAACCGTTACGAAGACGGCATGGAGAAGTGCATCGGTTGCGAGTTGTGTGCAGCAGTTTGCCCAGCAAAGTGCATTCACGTTCGTGGCGCCGACAACAACCCAGAAAATCCAACTTCGCCAGGCGAGCGCTTTGGCTGGATCTACGAGATCAACTATTTGCGCTGCATCCATTGCGACTTGTGCGTGGAAGCATGCCCAACCGAAGCAATCACCGAGTCAAAATTGTTCGAGTTTTCGTTCACTAATCGCCAAGACGCCATTTATACAAAGGCCGAATTGGTGGTTGGCGACGACGGAAAGCCACAGCACCTGCCGTGGGAAGACTGGCGCCCTGGCGAAGATGAGCACACCTCTGCATGGATGCGCGCAACCGCGCCATCGGGCGACGCAAGTTTCGAAGGCGTTGTTGGCTGGAGCGGCGAATTGGGTTACGGCGTACGTGCGCCAGAACGGCCGAGCAAGTAATGGAATTGTTTGTATTCGTTTGCGCCTCAATCATGATTCTTGTTGGCGCAATCGGCGTTGTTGTTCGTAAGCACCCGGTACACGCCGCACTCAGCCTCGTACTCACATTGTTCGGAATTGCCGTGTTGTTCGTGGCGCAAGAAGCCGAGTTTTTGGCAGCCGTGCAAGTCATTGTGTACGCGGGCGCCATCGTGGTGTTATTCCTCTTCGTGATCATGTTGCTCGGTGTCGACCGCGTTGAAGAACTGCGCACCGAGCCAATTGCTGGTCAGCGCTGGATCGCTGCATTTGTCGGTGTCGCAATGCTTGGCCTTCTCGTTGCCGCCATCGTCACCGGCGCCGAGGCTGTTATCGGCCGTGGCGACGGAATTGCCAGCAACATTGCTGGCGACAACTCGGACGCCAACGTTGCTCAACTTGCTAACTCGGTGTTCTCCGATTACGTGTTGGCTTTCGAATTGACTTCAATTCTGCTCGTCATCGCAGTTGTCGGCACCGTGTTGCTCGCACGCAAACGCAAGGGCCAAAGGGTGGTCGCACCGTGAACGCACTAGTCGTCGTTCCAACTACCACGTGGTACTTGCTGCTGTCGGCAGTGCTGTTCACCATCGGCACAGTCGGCGTACTCGTACGCCGCAACCCGCTGGTGTTGTTCATGTGCATCGAGCTCATGCTCAACGCCGTCAACTTGTCATTCGTCGCACTCGGTAGGCGCCTTGCCGACATCAACGGCCAGACCATCGTCTTTTTTGTGCTCGTCGTTGCCGCCGCCGAAGTGGTGGTTGGCCTCGGCATCATCGTTTCAATCATGCGCCGCCGCAATGGCGTCACCGTCGACGACCTCGCCGAGCTGAAGGGTTAAGCCATGACCGATCTGCTGTGGCTCCTTCCCGCATTCCCGCTTGTTGGTGCGCTTGTGCTCATGGTGTTTGGCCGCCGAATGGGCGAGCCGCGCTCTGGCCTGTTTGCAAGCGCAATGCCCATTGCCTCGTTCCTCGTCACCATGATGGTCTACTTCGACTTGCTCTCGCGCCCATCCGAAGAGCGCTCCACGGTCGTCACCTTGTTCGAATGGATGCCAGTCGGCTCGTTGCACATCGACTTGGCGCTCTTGGCCGACCCGCTGTCCGTCACCATGGCGCTGTTCATCACCGGCATTGGCTCGCTCATCCACTTGTATGCAGTTGGCTACATGCACGGCGATCCAAACTTCTCCAAGTTCTTCTTGTACCTCAACTTGTTCGTGTTCTCCATGCTTATGTTGGTGCTCGGCGAAAACTTGCTGGTCACATTCCTTGGGTGGGAGGGCGTAGGCGCATGCTCGTACTTCCTTATCTCTTTCTGGCACACACGCAATAGCGCGGCAGTAGCCGGAAAGAAAGCGTTTGTCACCAACCGCATCGGCGACTTCGGCGTGATGACGGCAATGTTCCTTGCGTTCAGCACGCTTGGCACCATTTCCTATTCGTCAATCAACGAAGCGGCACATTCGGGCGCGCTTGCTCCTGTAACGGCAACCGCAATTGCGCTGTTGCTCTTCGTTGGCGCCATGGGTAAGAGCGCCCAGCTGCCGCTATACCTCTGGCTGCCTGATGCCATGGAAGGCCCAACCCCAGTTTCGGCACTCATTCACGCAGCAACCATGGTTACGTCCGGCGTATTCCTCATGACGCGCATGAGCCCAGTGCTGCACGCCTCGTACGAGTTTGCGCCAACCATCATCGCCGTCGTTGGCGCGGCCACTGCGTTGTATGCAGCAACAGTTGCGGTCGCACAAAACGACATCAAAAAGGTGCTCGCGTATTCAACGGTTTCGCAACTTGGTTACATGTTCTTGGCCATCGGCTCGGGCGCGTATGTTGCTGCAATCTTCCACATGATCACCCACGCATTTTTCAAAGCGTTGCTGTTCCTTGGTTCGGGCTCGGTGATCCACGGTATGCACCACGAGCAAGACATGCGCCGCATGGGTGCGCTGCGCAAACTAATGCCAGTCACCGCCATCACGTTCATCATCGGCTGGCTTGCCATCGCGGGTGTCCCGCCATTCGCCGGCTTCTGGTCGAAAGACGAAATCTTGCTCTACGTGTATGCCAACAATCGCTTCTTATATGTAGTTGGTCTCGTCACTGCACTACTCACCGCGTACTACATGACACGCCAAGTGATCATGGTGTTCTACGGCAAAGCCAAATGGAACGATCACGCGTCGGATCACGGCGCCCACGGCGATTTCACGCCGCACGAAAGCCCAAAGATCATGTTGTTCCCACTTGTCGTGCTTGCTTTCCTGTCGGTCGTCGGTGGGGCAATGCAGCTGCCATTTACTAAGAAGTTGCACTTCCTCGAACATTGGCTTGCACCAATCACCGAAGAGTCCGAAGCGCACATTGGCGAAACGTGGGCGTATCACAACAAGTACATCCTGCTTGGCGTTGCAGTCGTCGTCGCAACCGTCGGCATCCTCGCCGCATTCGCCGTGTACGCAAAAGGCAAGTTCAAAGCCATCGAGCCAAAAGTGCTCGAGCAGGCCTGGTACTACGACGCGGGCGCAAGCAAGTTGGTTGGCGGCCCGGGCGCCGCATTATTCAACGGCATTGCATGGGTGGACGCGAACATTGTTGACGGCGCAGTAAACGGCACAGCAACCCTCGTTCGCAACATCGGCGGCACGGTGCGCAAAGCACAAACTGGCTTCGTGCGCAGTTACGCCGCGCTCATGGCCATCGGCTTCGTCGCAGTACTCGCGTGGTTCATCTATCGGGGGGTTGCGTGATGTTGGCCAATGTCGAAACCGCGGCCACATTAGGTATTCCACTACTTACGCTGCTCGTGGTGCTGCCGCTCGTCGGCGCCGTCATGGTCTCGCTCATGAACAAGGCACAAGCCGAGCAAATCAAACTCGTTGCGCTCGTGTTCAGCCTCGTCACGGGCGCACTTAGCGTGTTCATGCTGGCCAAGTTTCCAAGCGGCCAGGCAGGCTTTCAGTTCGTCTCGCAACAGTCGTGGGTGAGGGAGTGGGGCATCTCGTGGCACCTCGGCGTCGACGGCATCTCACTGTTCTTGGTGGTGCTCACCGGCGTGCTCTTCCCGCTCGTCATCATCGGCATCGACCCACACCACGACCAGAAGCCATACCTCGCCTGGATGTTGCTGCTTGAGGCGGGCGTCATGGGCAGTTTCCTCAGCCTCGACTTGTTCCTGTTCTTTGTGTTCTTCGAAATCGTGCTGGTGCCGATGTATTTCCTCATCGGCAACTGGGGCTACGAAAAGCGCGTGTATGCGGCAACCAAGTTTTTCATCTACACCATGGCCGGCTCGGCGTTCATGTTGGTGGGCATTGTCGCCACCGCATTCCTCGCACGCCGCGACATTGGTTACCTCACATTCAACTTGGTAGAGATCGCCGAAAAATCCAACTTCGCAACTGGCACGGGCCGCTGGCTGTTCGTTGCATTCATGATTGCGTTCGCCGTCAAAGTTCCGTTGTTCCCACTGCACACCTGGTTGCCCGACGCACACACGCAGGCACCAACTGGCGGCTCGGTCATCTTGGCCGGCGTGCTCCTCAAAATGGGCACTTACGGCATGCTTCGCTTCGGCGTCTACTTGTTCCCCGAGGCAACGCTGTGGGCTAAGCCCGTGCTCTTCACGCTTGCCGTTATCGGCATCCTGTACGGCGCCGTCGCGGCAACTATGCAAAAGGATTTGAAGCGGCTCGTGGCCTACTCATCCGTTGCCCACCTTGGCTTCATCGTGCTCGGCACCTTCGCACTTACATCTCAGTCGCTCACTGGCGGCGTTATGCAGATGGTCAACCACGGTGTTTCCACTGGCGCGCTGTTCCTCATGGTCGGCATGATCTACGAACGCCGACACACACGCCAGATCGCCGAGCTTGGCGGCATCCAATCTGTCGCCCCAATTTTTGCCGGCTTCTTCATGGTGGTCATGTTGTCTTCCATTGGTTTACCTGGCCTCAATGGTTTCGTTGGTGAGTTCCTCATTCTCATCGGTTCGTTTGAAACTGCGCGTTGGTGGGTTGTAGTTGCCACACTCGGCGTCATTCTTGCCGCCCTGTATTTGTTGTGGGCCTATCAGCGTGTGTTCCACGGCGAGCCAAGCGAAGCCAACAAATCATTCCCCGAAATCACTCGTCGCGAGGGCTTGCTGCTCGGCGTGTTCGTAGCAGCCATCGTGTTCACCGGCATCTATCCAAAGCCAATGCTCAACCGCATCGAGCCAAGTGTCAACAAACTGATCGAACATGTTGAACTCAGAACCGATTATCAGCAGCCCGTAAGCAAGGGCGAAGTACATGGCGAGGCAGGCGAATGATTTTTGCAGCAGGTGCGTTCGTGGGCCCATCCATCGACTGGTACAAAATGTCGCCCGCATTGGTGCTCGTTGCCGGCGCACTAGGCCTCATTCTCGTTGGCGCACTCACGCCACAATGGCGCAAGGGTGCATATGGTTTTGTCGCAGCCGCATCTGCCGGCGCCGCAGCCGTGCTCGCTGGCATGTTGTGGGCAAACCTTGGCGAAAACGGCGCGCCATCCACGCTTATTGGCGACGCACTCAGCTTCGATCACTTCTCGCTTTTCGCAACGTTCACCATTGCCGTAGCCACGCTGCTTGCAATCTTGGTCACCAACGATTATCTCGAGCGCGAAGACGAAGACGGTCCCGAGGTCTACGCACTGATCTTGGCTAGCTCTGTCGGCGGCGTCATGATGGCGCAGGCCAACGACCTCATCGTGTTGTTCCTTGGCCTCGAAATCCTCAGCCTCTCGTTTTATTTGCTCGTGGCCAGCAACCGCAACCGCGCGCAAAGTGGGGAAGCGGGCCTCAAATACTTCATCCTCGGCGGTTTCGCCTCGGCCTTCTTCCTGTACGGCGTCGCCCTCGTATTCGGCAGCACCGGCAGCACCAATCTCACCACTATCGGCACTACGCTCGCCGGCCAACACCCGGGCAACCACAGCGCGCTGCTGCTTGCCGGCGTTGCAATGCTGCTCGTCGGCTTTGCCTTCAAAGTTTCACTCGTACCATTCCACGCCTGGACACCCGACGTGTACCAGGGCGCGCCCACCCCAATCACGGCCCTCATGGGCTCGGTCGGCAAGGTAGCCGCCTTCGCAGCCCTCCTACGGGTGTTCACCGTTGCTCTGCCAAGCCGCGCCGACGACTGGGGCCCTGTGGTGCTTGTGCTGGCCATTGCCACCTTGCTCGTTGGATCCGTGCTTGCCGTCATCCAAACCGACGTCAAGCGCATGCTTGCGTATTCCAGCATCAGCCACGCCGGCTTCATCCTCGTCGGCCTCGAAGCCGCCTCGCACATTTCCAATGCCGATTCATCCCTTGGCGTTTCATCAGCCATGGCATATCTGTTCGTCTATGGCGTGCTGGTGGTGGGCACACTCGCCGTCGTCTCGCTCATTGCCGGCAAGGGCGACAACGCCACAACACTCGGCGCCTTCAACGGCCTCGGCAAAACCAACCCCGTGCTCGCACTTGGCATGACCGTGCTGCTATTGGCGCAAGCCGGCGTGCCAACCACCTCGGGCTTCGTTGCCAAGTTCGGCATCATTCGCGCATCGGTCTCAGTCGAAAGTTACGTGCTTGCAGTTGTTGCCATGCTCGCCGCAGTCATCGCGGCTTTCCTCTACCTGCGCATCATGGTCAGTATGTGGCTGAGTGAGCCCGCTTCAACCGAGCGGCGTGAAGTCCCAACCGCATCGGACATTGCCATTGCTGCCACCGTTGCGGTCACGCTTGTTGTCGGGTTTGTGCCTTCGGCACTGCTTGACCTTGCCGCTCTAATTCGCTAAATTCCCGATTTAGCCCGTTTCCTGCTCACGCACACATAGTGCGTGTATGGAATTCTGAGCCAATCCTCTCGTATTTCGGATTGGCAAATCTCCACACTCTCATCAAACAATGAGTGATGTTCATCAATAGAACGCACGTACTTGCCCCGGTCCGAAGCCGCAAGAAGTCGTGAAACTAAGCCTTGATCCGGAGTAAATACTGGGTCTACAGAAACGATCTTCCCATCGTCAGACAAATGCCTACCAATGTCATTAATCATGTCTCTTGCTTGACTGTTTGTTAGGTGATGAAGCACCCCAATCAACAAAGCGGTATCGATCAGTTTTCCATTCAGCGAAGTCGAAAGATCCGATACATCACAACAATGGAAGGAGCCAAAATCCGAATAGTGCTTTTCGGCATATCGAATATACGAAGGGTTGTTGTCCACCCCTATATATCGCGTTGAAGCAAGTTCCTTTGAGAACTCCCCCCGGCCACAAGCAATATCCACAATCACATCTCCACTTTTTGGGGAAACGTACTCATTGATGATGACTTTTGTCCTGCTCTTGACACCGATCAATAGATTAAAAAAAGCAAAGATATTGGGGTTCTCTAAAAGCCGCTCTCGGATACTCATAACAGAACAAATCTACTTCAGTTGAAGAGCCGCATTCAGACTTCGCTCCATCAGGAACGTTCCCGCAACACTTAAATGGCTGTTGTCGCTGTAGTTCGATTCACCGTCAGTGCTTTCGGGGCAGACTTCATCGTTGCAGAGTGTTTCAATTGGGTCCCAAACTGCAATTCGGTCATCCATTGACGAAACATCATTGAGCACCTGTAGGACACTCGCACGAATACCATCAACTGCGCTTCTAGGCGTACCCAGCCCCCTATTCTCATCTCTAACAAAATCACTCGGATCTCGAAACTGGTAAGGAAGAGGAGCAATGAGAATTACTCGATCCGAGTATTCAAGGATTTCCATAACTGATGAAATCAGGAAATCCTTGTACTGCTCTAAGCGCAAGCTGTGGTCATTTGAGTAATCACAGTTCTCACCAACTGTGAAGCACGAAACTCTCAGATCGAACGACTGATTCAATCGGGGCTCCCCAACGTAGAGAGGGGCGTTATTGGCAAATAGAACCAAGTCGACCCGATCTGATGAAAGCCATCCAATAGCTTCGCTATAGACCTTCACACAATCAGTTCGGGTCATCAAGTTCTGAGATTCGAATGTGTATAAGTAAAAGGCAAGTTCGCGGTTTAGGAATGGGCAGCCAGGTCGAGAAACAATATTGACACCTACGTCATTTTGGTCTCCCACAAACTTAACAAGTGGAAATAGTGCAGCAGCGTGAGAATCACCAACAAGCAAAATCTGTCGGTCCCGATCTGGATGCAAGTCAAAACAAGACTCCTCCAGATAATTGCAGTCAACTCCAAGGTCTGATTTTGTCGACTGATCAACTTGGATGTTGTTGGGCTGTGTCCGATTGGCCTGCCAAAAAAGAAGTGCGCCTGCAAGTAGCGGTAGAAGCACAAATAAGAAAAGAATCGAAGTGAGATCTTTCTTAGGTCTATTTCCCCGATTTTGCCAGCGGCTTTCAATGAATTGATACGAGAGCAGTGCCGGGAGCAGAGAACTTATGGCCGCCAATTCGCGAACAAATGGTGTGTTTGGCCAAATCCTCTGCCCGAAAACAATAAATGGCCAATGCCACAAATACCAAGAATAGGAAATATTCCCTATAAAAACCAACCAAGAATTTGAGCAGCATCGAGTAATCAATCCTCCCGAATTCAATGATCCTGCCCAGATAAGCACAACCGTCGAAACAACTGGGATCAACACCGAGAATCCAGGGAAAACACCCCAATCCTGGATAAAGAATGAAGAAAAGAGAATCCCAAACATGCCGAGTATCTGCATGGATCGAATTGTTGCGAATCGATTGAAAGTGACCCACTTGCTAGACATCGGGAGTGCAATCAATACTCCTGCCAGAAACTCCCAAGTTCGAGTAAACGGCATATAGAACGCAATTTGTTGAGCACGTGCAAATGATTCAAAGGGTGGCAGCCCGTAGGAGAGAAGGATTGAAAGAATGAATGAGATGAATGCGATGACCAAAAGCACAAATTTGGTCTTATAAAAATTGCGAGACTTCCGCAATAGAACAAGAACAAGAATCGGGAACACAATATAGAACTGTTCTTCCACCGACAAAGACCAAATGTGCAACAGTGGGTTAGTTTTTGCAGCCAGCGAAAAATAGCCGGAGCTGTCTAATGCATACCGAATGTTCGCAAAAGAAAATGTTGATGCTATTCCCGATAATGCTGTTCGTTGCTGCTCACCCCATGATGACTCAATCAAGTACGAAGCACCCATTACGGCCAAAATCAAAGTACTCAAGGCTGGAATCAAGCGTTTAGCTCGTCGAATATAGAAATTCTGAAGCTGCAACTTTATGGTTTCCGGGCCTGTGGATTCACGAATCAAAGAAGATGTGATCACGTAACCAGAAACAACAAAGAAGACATCAACACCAATGAACCCTCCAGGCAATCGAAGCCCTGCATGAAAGAAAACCACCAATAGAACTGCAATACCACGTAATCCCTGGATGTCGCTGCGGCGGTAAGACAAATCTTCTTCGAACTTCACGAGATCCTAAATATCATTACAGGCCCATCGGTGTACTCAATTGTAACCAAATCTTCGAATGTCGATTTGTTTAATTGGCCATTCAAAAGGTATGTCGAGTCATAATAGAACCACTTAACGCCCTTCTTTGCCAACCGCAGCATTCCGTCGATTGTGGGTGATTCGGCAAAATCAAGGCTCAATTCAATTCGTTCCTCCATCCACTGCGGGTATGGACGACCACCAATCACAAATCGTGGGCCCTCAACCAATACGCGTCTCTGAGAAATGGCTGAAATCAGATAACTAGAGTCATCAAATCCGCAATCGACGCCCTCGCGGCAAAGCAATCGATTCGTAGCAACAACATCATTATCACCACTATTTTCTCGCAACCAATTCAGCGCTCGTACATCAGTTTCAGACGCAATTGAGGTTTCAAAGCTTTGCCCACCATTTACGGTTGAGGTGAATCCAAATACTCCAATTGATGCGGCAAGAATACCTACGCTCAAATTCACCCAGAATTGTTTACGGTCCAGCGTTCTTTTTCGGAAAAATTGAACCGAATAGATAATGGAAAGTGAAACAGCAGCAGCTGCAATTGGTATGAAAAATCCTATGTTGCTTCCGGCAACACCGTTGTTGCCTTTTCCGTATTGTTCATGCCACAAATAGGCAAGTGAAAGCGAGACAGCAAAAGAAAGAGCGATCTGTGTTTTTGGGACTGCATAGCGCTGCTTGGGCTCAAACAGGCCCCGAGCCAATGCAAACTCAATGCCTAAGGCAGAGAGTATTGAACCAGCAACTAATGCAACACCCAAAAAGTATCTTTCAGCAGAATTTCCATTGAGCACCACACTGAGTATTGCCACACTTGTAATTCCAGCAAGAAAATGAAGGAACTGTTTATCTTGCTCCTCAAGAGTCGAACGAAACACCAGTGTCATCCCCGACAAACGTGAAGCAAATATCGCCATCATCGTCCCCAATGCGAGCAATGGGTAGAAAGGGCTATCAATCGCCAGCCGGAGCGGATTGAATTGAATGACGAATTCCCGTACTTCCCAACTGTGTGGCTGCAGAAATACAAAGTACGTCAATGCCATTGAAAGTAGTGCGGCAACCAGTGGAAGTATTTGTTCTTTACTCCTTTTCCCTTTAAGAAGGAGCAAAACCGATAGCCAACACATTCCAATGCCAAGCGCTGCTCCGTAGGGCGCTTTGCTTAAAAGCGTGACTGATGCAAATAATGAAATGACAAATACCGGAAACTTCAATGAAGTATTCAAAAATGCGTGTACCGAGATGCATCCGGCCAACAACCATACGAAAGAGAGGGTATTGGATGTTGTAGCGGTGTGGAATACACGAATCGGCTCCGGTACAGAGTTCGTTGCAAAGATCAAGAGTATTGCCGCGCATGCTGTTGTTCTCGATTGTGAGAATCGTCGAACTAAAGACCAAACCAAACTTGCGATAACCGCAAACGCAACCATTGGCACTATATGAAGAGTCATTGCAAATTGGTCTGCATTGATCGTTCTTCCGACAAATCCGCTCCAAGCAAGCGAAAACCAGTGGTACTTCAATTCCGTTCCTAAGGCTGGGGTCATTTCATGTATTCCAAAGTTTGCGACAGACCACGAGATTGCTTCACTAAATACGTGATCATCTGTTCCGTTGTACAACGGGCGTAAAAACCAACTGCTTATCTCGCTGTTAGTCCGATTTACCCAAATCAGAAGACTCCCTGCTAACGCAACAAAAGTCGTTGAAATGTTCAGTCCAGCCACGTGTTTATTCGCCGGGATCGACAGTCGATACCCGACAAGTGCAAGCATCGCAACAACAGTTAGCAGCGAACCCATTTCAAGGGACCCACTACCAACAACAACAGCAACAAATGCCATCGACCAACCAAGTCCTTGATCGCCAAGGACGGTCTCCTGCAGCCGAGATCTTTGACGACGGTTCTTCCACGTCAGCGCTGTAGCAATTACAAGTAATGGCAAAAACGAAAAGTTTCGAAGCGGTGTCTCAAGCAATAACTGGTCTGAAATAACTGCGATTGCCGAACCTGTTGCAAAACCCATACCGAATACTTCAAAACTTCCAACGAACTCCCTTTTCAGGAGAGAGTGCCAGATAATTGCTCCCGTGGTGATTTGAAAAATCAGCACAAGCACCACAAACATCGAATTGCTGAAAGAGACACCATGGGCTAGCAGCCAGCAAATGGCAACCACGCTGGGCACTAAAGCCCCCAATAATTGCCCCCTCCGCACAGGTCTAAGTTACTACCGAAGCCCACTAGGTATGATCGGGATGGTGTCAGAGAATATGAATCAATTAGAAGCAGCCCATACGATTTCCGTAGTCATCCCTGTATACGGGGGAGAACACTGCCTCAATGCCGTAGTTTCCGAGATCGAGTTCTTCACACACCCCACAAAGACAAAACTTGGCCACACATTTATTGTCACCGAGGTGGTTCTGGTCCACGACTGTGGACCAGACAATTCCGGTGAAATCATTCGTTCGCTCGGTTCGAAGTTTCCGTGGGTGCAGGCTGTGTGGCTTTCTAAAAATTATGGCCAGCATGCGGCAACTTTGGCGGGAATGGCAGCCACAAGCGCAGACTGGATAATCACCATCGACGAAGATGGTCAACACGACCCCTCTTCCTTCAGCAGCTTTATCGATTTGGCCATCTCGAATCAATTGCAACTGGTTTACGCAAAACCTGACTCTGCTCCGCCTCACGGCAAAATTCGCAACTTCTTCTCATCTTTTACTAAAAAAATAGTTTCATCTTTACTTACGAGTGGTGAAGTGAAGTCGTTCAATAGTTATCGACTCGTTCTCGGCGAGATTGGTCGCACTCTGGCGGCATACGCCAATAACGGCGTATACCTTGATGTCGCGTTCTCGTGGGTGGTTCAAGACATCGGCTACTGCGAAACCAAGCCACGCTTAGAGCAACGACGACAGTCCGGCTACAACCGCCGTGCACTACTGAGTCACTTTTGGCGTCTAATTCTGAGCGCCGGAACACGACCACTTCGACTTGCATCAATATCAGGCATCATCTTTTTCGTCGTCGGTATCGCTGTTGCCATTGGTGTCGCAGTAATTCGACTTGTACGCGGTTATGAATCTGCCGGTTGGGCATCGCTATTCGCACTGCTCCTGGTTGTCGGTGGGGCGATCATGCTCGTTCTCGGCATCTTGGCCGAGTATTTAGGGATTGTGGTCCGATCTTCAATCGGCCGGCCCATGTATCTTGTTGTCGGAGATCCACTAAAAAGCGCGCACAAGCGCAATCAAAAAACCCAATCCAGCGAATGATCACTTGGGTTTTAGGGCGGGGTGGTCTCGTCGGTTCTAGTGTTGAAGCGAAGCTCCAGAGCTGCAGCACCGTTTGGGTACCCGAGTCTCCAATTCAATGGGGCGATCATTCCCTCTTCGAGGAATCATTCAAACAAGCCTTCACACAATTCATTCAGCACATTGCTCAAGAAGATTGGGCAATCTTGTGGTGTGCGGGCAACAGTGTCGTGTCGTCGTCACCAGGGGATCTCCAAAGAGAAGGGGATTTCATTAACTTTATTTGCTCTCAGATTTCTCTCCTTCCTCAGTCTTTTCAATCGCGAGGCATCCTGTCGTTCGCATCTTCCGCAGGAGGGGTATACGGAGGCAGCGCCGGAACAATCTTCAGTGAAAGCACTATTCCGCAACCAATAAATGATTATGGCTTTGCAAAGTTAAAGACTGAAGAACTACTTATCAACTTGGCCAAGAACACAAGCACAAAGGCAGCCATTTTTCGGCTCGCAAACGTATACGGGCCAAATCAAAATACTTGGAAACCACAAGGGTTAATCTCCGCAATAACTCACTCAATGCTTCACCACAAACCGGTAAACATCTATGTTCCTCTACAGACCGTCCGAAACTACATTTACGCAGACGACGTAGGTGAAGTCATAGCGCGCTGCGTCACACAGTTGAATGCTGATCAAAAATCAAAAACCTTTTTGAAACTTGTCGCGTCTGATCGAAACATTTCATTGAGTTCACTCTTCAACGAATTCAGGCTCGTCTATGGCCATCGACCAATGGTTGTCAACACTGTCTCAAAAGTTGCCGGGAAACATCCGATCAGCCTTCGTTTGAAGAGCGAGATTGATGAATCTTTCGACAATTTTTCGTTTACGCCCTTAGCTGTTGGAATCGAACGCGTTCGACACAAATCACTTGTTGCAAACTGAAATCTTTTGAACTGAAACCGTTATACCTGGATTTCGAGTGAGCAAGGTCTCAAGCTTTCCGTTGCTTGCCTGAATAACAATTATCGCGTCAGGATCCATCACGTCGCAATCCACATATCGGTACACATCAGTTGTCTGCTCTAGATCCGGGTTTGCAGCCCTCAACATATAATCCCATTCGTAAGATCTAATCCCGCGCCCACGAGCATTAAACCGAAGCGCCTGGTCATCAATCAGTGCCATATTGAACTCCCTCACATCAGGGTTAGAACGGAAAGCCTCAATAATTCGCTGTGTCTTTATTGAATCCAAGTAATACTCTTGGCTAAATGTCAAGTTGAGGACTGTAGAAAGCCCACATACAACGAGCACACCTGCCCATAAGCGCGCAGGGTTTAAGAAATTCAAAACACCCACGATTACAAGTGCAAGCCCTAATGGCATAAGAAGCTGATGACGAGAATCCCAATCACTTGCGCCTGGAACAAACCCAATTAATAGCGCATTGAGGTTTGGGAAGTGACCCAACGCCATATAGGGGAACATTCCCAACCAAGTAAAAAGCAGTCCTACCAAAACTTGCACGCCACCTCGATTGGTCCGGTAACGCCAACCTCGAATTACAACAAAATAGCCAGCAAAGAAAGCAATGAGCATTCCAACTACTAATCCTCTAAGAACCCCCGATAACGAAGGTGTGTAGTAGGTAGCTCTAACCGAATTGAGTGTCGGGTTGATATCTAACTCAATAAACCAATAAGCAATTGGGCTCAATACAAAAATAATGTTTCGTTTAATCCAATCCATGAATCCTCCTTTTGCCCCTCTGTGCTCAAAAAAGGAATGGAGCAGTGGAATAGCCATGTAAACAAGGAATGATGCAGTATCAAAACTAATCAAGAAAAAGCCCAAAGAGAGAATAAACGTCCACCAACGGCGTTTACCAGAAAACAACCACCATCCAACAAAAAAAGCACAGTGTGTCATCGCGTATCCAAAATTTGTCATTGAAGTTCGAGATGAATTGACTGGGATTAGGAGGAACAACAAAAACACTGAATAGCATTCCACGGTCAATAACGAAGTAGCGCGTTTAAGTATCAGTAAGAGAAAAATCGCAGAGACTGGGTAAAAAACAAAAATCAGGAAGCGGAACAAAGACGGGACATTTTCTGCCAGATAACCCTCGAATAAAACTCGTAATGGGTTATATCCCGAGAAAGGTCCCGTGCTGCGTCGAAAGTCATTCATAGAGACATCAAAATAGTTATACCAATCATCCCAAAAATACGAGGATAAATACGCCAACATAAGTCCGTATCCGACAAAATACAATGATCCAGCGATCCCAAAGATTTCCTTGTATTTCTGCGGGCCAGTTCGGTTCATACCTGAATTCTAAACTACTGCAAACCATGATGATGAAGTGACCTTGCTAAATGGTTTTCGTCGAAAAACGCGATACTCCCGCAAAAGAACGGCAACGAACGGAACCTTCTGGACTCTGTCCAAATGAAATAATTCAAGTCGCCCATGATTTTTGTGAAGGTAGATTTGATGTCAATTCAAATGTTGAATTTCAAGAATACTTGAATTATCAGATCCTCGCTCACCGCAAAGCATTTACTCACTTCCGTTTTCGTAACCATTTTGCAAGAATCCAGCCTGGGAAATCCGTTCTATCAAGAAGCGGGAATGTTTCTGGTTACGCACTTCTAAAACAAGTTGAATTCCAGTCTCGCGTGGATGAAGCGGGATGCCCTCGCGCACATGTTGCACCTCAATCACGTTGGCGTCGTTGCTTGCGCATATATTGAGGACGCTTGCGAGTGAGCCGGGGCGGTCGGGTAGGCGCACAAAGATGGTGAGGCGGCGGCCCTCGTTGGTTTCGTTGCGGCGCACAAGGTTGGGGATGAGGCCGATGTCGATGTTGCCGCCGGAAAGCACGATGCATGTGCTGCCTGTTTTGGCTGGCGTTATCTGTTGAGTGAGGAGTGTGGAGAGGCCGACGGCACCACCACCTTCGACGAGCATTTTGGAGTGTTCCATCAAGATGACGACAGCGTCGGCGATTGAGTCTTCGTCGACTTCGATTATTTCATCTACATATTTGTCGATGATTGGTTTGGTGAACTTGCCGGGTTGTTTTACGGCTATGCCGTCGGCGAGGGTGAGCACCTGGCCGTCGGGTGAAAAGCCATGAATGAACGGTGCGCAGACGGATGCTTGCACGCCGATGATTTTTACGTTTGGTCGGTGGTGTTTGACAGCGAGTGCGGTGCCGGCAAGCAAGCCGCCGCCTCCGAGGGGAACGATGAGTAGTTCGAGGTCGTCGATGTCTTCGAGTAGTTCGAGGCCTAGGGTGCCTTGACCGGCGATTACGTCGGGGTCGTCGTAGGGATGGCAGAAGGCCATGCCGGTTTCTTGTGCGCGAGCAAGTGCTGCGGCAACGGCGGTATCGACACTTTCACCACCGTCGAGCACAGTTGCGCCGTGGTGTTTGGTCGCAGCGATTTTGGAAAGTGATGCGCCTTTGGGTACGAAGATCTCGCACTTTGCGCCGAAGTGTTTAGCGGCAAGTGCAAGGCCTTGTGCGTGGTTGCCGGCGCTGCCCGCGACTACGCCGGTTTCTTTGGCGTTACCAAGTTGGGAAAGTTTGTTCATGGCGCCACGGATTTTGAATGCGCCGGTGCGTTGCAGGTTCTCAGCTTTGAGCACTACTTTGCCGCCGAAGCGCTGGCTGAGATATGCGGAGGGAATGACAGGTGTGTGCAGCACTACGCCTTTGCCGCGTTCGCGGGCGGCAGAAATATCTGCTGGCGTTGGGTTGCTTGCAGTCATGTACCGACTACCGTACTGCTCGTGCGCGCCTTACTTATTGCTAACGCAGGTGATGCAGACGCGGGCTTTATTGGGCAGCGCTTTGAGGAATACGACTTTTCATTTACTCATGTGGTGCGTGAATACCCCAATGAGTGGCCGGCAATTGACGGCATCGATTTGGTGGTGCATTTGGGTTCCAACTGGTCGGTCTATTGGGATGATGTTTCGCGCAATGTTGCTGCCGAATCGGAATTGATTCGGGAGGCTCATCGGCGGGGTATTCCGCTTTTTGGCATTTGCTTTGGAGCCCAGATCATGTCCCATGCACTCGGGGGTAGCGCCGAGCGGGCCAAGAAGGCCGAAATTGGGTGGCACGACGTAATTGCTACACCTACATATAAGGTGCTGGCGGGCACGTGGATGCAGTGGCACTACGACACCTTTTCGGCCCCGGCAGGCGCGCAGGTATTGGCGCTCAGCGATGCGGGGCCGCAAGCCATGCAAATGGGGCGCAGCTTTGCAACGCAGTTTCACCCAGAGGCCAATGAGGCCATTGTTTCGCGCTGGATGGGCGGAGAGGGGGCTGCCGAACTGGCCGCTATCGACTTGATGCCAAGCACTCTGATCGAACGCACCCGCAGTGAGGTGGAGCGGTCGGGCCCAGCCGCCCAAGCGCTGGTGGATTGGTACTTGGCCGAGGTTGCCTCGACACCAATGCCGAAGGCAAAGCGCGGGCGGCACTAGTTCACAAAGTAGCCACTTGTCACGCTGCGCTGGGCGCAGTCGTTTCTCGCCGAATGTGGCCCAAGTAGTAGTTTTT
>CAMDJX010000021.1 GCA_945900735.1 Acidimicrobium ferrooxidans DSM 10331
ATGGTGCTCTTCATTGGCGTCATGACGGTTGTATACGTCACACACCCGAATTTCTTTCCCTAATCGAAGCGCCCATGTTTTGCTGGCTGCGACAAGCTCACTTGGGTTTTCAAAAGCTTCAGCAGTTGGGAGCACGACAACATATCCACTTGTTGCAGCAAGCACCTCTTGGTCAAGTGCATCGTTGCCAACAAATGGGCTGCCACCCTGCAGCACCAAGACTGAGCCCATACCTTGGGAATGTATCACGCATTATTTGCGGGTGAACGACCCTCAATCTTCAAGCAGCAGATGTTTCAACGATGCAATGGTTTCCGGCTCGACACCAATTTCGCGCACGTAGTTTGCAACTGAACCAAACTTGCCGTGTAAGTCTTCCAGAATGATTTTCATCGCTTCAGGGTCTGCCGCGAGAAAAACCGGAGGCATCGTGGCAAAACGTTGGGCAAGTTCTGGTTGATGTTGTTTCGCCCAAACCGTCCATCTCTGCATTGCATCCCTCGTCAGCCCGTAGTCCGCACAAATGTGTTCATCATCAACACCAAGTGATGCAAGTATTAAAGCGGCAAGCACACCGGTGCGATCTTTGCCAGCAGCGCAATGAAAAACCGCAGGCAGCGCCGTTTCCTGTGCCAACACCCGCATTGCTTCCGCAAACCGTGTCGCCCCAATTTCAAGCATGTCTCGATATCCCCACACCAAAAACTCAACTGGGTCGGTGATGTCTGGAGTTCCACTATCGCTCCACGTCACGTCGACAATTGAAAAATGGTGAAAGGTCACCGAAATTTCCGCCGTGGGGAAAATCCCTTGGTCATCTTGTTCGCGCTGAGTACGCAGATCGATCACCGAACGCAACTTCAACTGCTGCACCCGCGCAATATCTTCGGCAGAGCGCAAGCGGTATAGGCCATCTGAGCGAAACAGGGTGTCCCATTTAGTGACCTTGCCCGCAGCCGTTGGGTAACCCCCAAGGTCGCGGAAATTGTGCACGTGCTCCAGGCCAATCCGACGATTGGGATGGTGCGCTGCAGGTACGGTCGCGGCACTCATGACAGGCAACCTACTGATACTGGGTATCGGCTCGGGGGCTAATGGGTTACCAATTGGTAAATCGTTACGGTGCCTGACTACCGTTGCACCCTATGACTACCACCACACCTCAACTTGTCGGCATCTGCGGATCTGGAATCATGGGCTCGGGACTTGCCGAAGTAGTAGCCCGCGCGGGAATAAACGTGGTGGTTCGCTCGCGAACACTGAGCGGAGCACAAGCCATGCTTGCCACCGTCGAAGCCAACCTTGCAAAACAAGTGTCCAAGGGCAAGATGACAGAAGATGAGCGCGCAACGGTGCTGTCGCACATCAGCATTACCGAATCGTTAACCAATCTTGCAAATTGCGACTTAGTCATCGAATCGATTCTTGAAGAACTCGCAGCAAAGCAAGCACTGTTTGCCGAGCTTGATGGCATTGTTAAGCCTTCTGCAATTTTGGCTACCAACACCAGCACCTTGCCAGTTATCAAGATGGCGCAGGCAACCAACCGTCCCGACAAAGTGTGCGGCATTCACTTCTTCAACCCAGCTGTGTTGATGCCGCTCGTCGAGATTGTTCGCCCAATTACTGCCAGCGACGAAACCATTGCTGCCGCTACGGCATTTGCAACAACATGCGCGAAGGAACCAGTACAAGTACTCGACCGCGCAGGATTCATTGTTAATGCACTGCTCTTCCCTTATCTCAACAATGCAGTGCGCATGTTTGAAGCCGGCACCGCATCGATGGAAGACATTGATGTGGCGATGAAGGGCGGATGCAACTTCCCGATGGGGCCGTTTGCTCTACTCGATCTCGTTGGGCTTGATACTTCGGTTGCCATTCTTGATGCGTTGCACGCAGAGTTCAAAGACGACAACTACGTTGTTACTCCTTCGTTGCGAAAACTCGTAAGCGAAGGAAAGCTTGGCCGCAAGACGAAACAAGGTTTCTTCTCCTACTAAATACTTCGGGGTACGGTGGACTATGACCACGTGGCACAGCACCCCAGTGCCATTACCCGAATCGCGTTGGCAGTTTCCACCGTCTACTGATTGGCCACGAAGTGACCTCGTTGGTCGTGGTGCCGATCTCGAGCCCGAAACACTGATCTCCGCATATCGCTGCGGCATATTTCCGATGGCAACCGAGTTGGCTCTTGGTGATAACGACCTTGCATGGTTTTCGCCGCGCAAGCGTGCGGTGTTGCCTCTTGATCAATTGCGAGTGACTCGTTCGATGCGGCAAAGTGCGCGTCGCTACGAAATACGGATTGACACATGCTTTGAGCGCGTTATGCGTGGGTGCGCAGTGCCCGACAGGCCTGGGGCATGGATAACCGAACCGTTTATAGATGCCTACGCACAACTGCATCGATTGGGCTGGGCCCACAGCGTCGAAGCCTTTGACGAAAACGGTGTGCTGGTTGGCGGCTTATACGGAGTCCGAGTGAACGGTTTGTTCGCGGGCGAATCGATGTTCCATCTCCAGCGCGACGCTTCAAAAGTGGCGCTGATGGGCCTTGTGGATGCAATGATTTCGGCGAATATGACACTCCTAGACGTGCAATGGCTCACCCCTCACTTGCAATCGCTCGGCGTGATCGAACTGCCCCGATCGGCATACCTCGATCGCCTTTCGCGCGCCATCAGCCCGTAACCTTGCACCATGGCCGAACGCCGCGACGACCCATGGCTGATGCGCACCTATTCAGGGCACTCCACAGCCGCTGCTTCGAACGCCTTGTACCGAACCAACCTTGCTAAAGGTCAGACCGGACTTTCGATTGCTTTCGACTTGCCCACCCAAACGGGTTACGACCCAGACCACATTTTGGCGCGTGGCGAGGTGGGCAAAGTTGGTGTTCCTGTTGTGCACCTTGGACACATGAAGACACTGCTCGACGGAATTCCGCCAGCAGAGATGAATACGTCGATGACGATCAATGCGCCCGCAGCATGGTTACTTGCCTTGTATGTAGCCAATGCAGAGTCGCAAGGAACTACCCCACAGCAATTGCGTGGCACAACCCAAAATGACATTTTGAAAGAATATTTGTCGCGTGGAACTTTTATCTTTCCACCGCTTGCGTCACGTCGAATCATCGTCGACATGATTGCGTGGTGCTCGCAGAACGCGCCCAAATGGAACCCGATGAACGTCTGTTCATACCATTTGCAGGAAGTTGGAGCCACGCCGGTACAAGAAATTGCTTACTCGCTCGCCAACGCCATCGATATTTTGGACGCAGTTCGCGAAAGTGGTCAAGTAGCGGACGAAACATTCGCTCAGGTATTTGGCAGTATCTCATTTTTTGTCAATGCTGGTATTCGCTTCGTTGAAGAAGTATGCAAGATGCGTGCGTTTACCGAATTGTGGGACCGCATTGGACTCGAGCGTTACGGCATCACCGACGAACGCGCGCGCCGATTCCGTTACGGCGTACAAGTCAATTCACTTGGGCTTACCGAAGCGCAACCAGAGAACAACATCCAGCGCATTGTGCTGGAAATGCTTGCCGTTACGTTGTCCAAATCCGCTCGAGCAAGAAGCGTGCAGCTGCCTGCTTGGAACGAAGCATTAGGTCTCCCGCGTCCTTGGGATCAACAGTGGTCGTTGCGCATGCAACAAGTTCTGGCGTTTGAAACCGACTTACTTGAATATGAAGACATTTTCACTGGTTCCCATGTCATTGAAAAGCGCACTACCGAGTTGCGCGATGCGGCGTGGGCAGAACTTAATGAAATTCTCTCGCTCGGTGGGGCATTCGAGTCGGTCGATGAACTGAAGGGTCGTCTCGTTTCATCAATGGCGGAACGCACAAGGCGAATTGAGAGCGGCGATCAAATCGTTGTTGGCGTAAACAAATACACAGAGACTGCGCAGTCGCCATTGGGTGGCACCGACAACATTCTCACCGTTGATCCCCGTGTTGAACAGGAAATGGTTGACGATGTTCAGGCTTGGCGTCAAGCACGCTCACAGTCTGCGGTTGATAGTGCGCTCGCCCAGCTGCGCGAGGCAGCATCTGGAAAAACCAACTTGATGGAAGCATCAATCGCGCTGGCTAAGGCAGGTGGCACGACAGGCGAATGGAGCCAGGTGCTGCGAGACATTTTTGGTGAATACCGCGCACCAACCGGTGTCGGTGCTGCCGCTGGAAGGCGCACCCACGAGTTGGCCGACGTGGCTGAATATGTTCGAACTATTCCAGGCGGACCACCCAAGTTTTTAGTTGCCAAACCTGGTTTAGACGGACATTCCAGCGGCGCAGAACAGATTGCCGTTGCTGCTCGCGACGCCGGCATGGAAGTTGTCTACAGCGGCATTCGCCTCACACCGGCACAAATTGCGGCATCTGCCCGCGACGAAGACCCAGACGTGATCGGACTTTCAATTCTTTCGGGTTCTCACCTGCAACTCGTTCCCGATGTGTTGCAACAGTTGCGCGAACTTGGTGTTGACGCTCCGCTGATTTTGGGCGGAATCATTCCCGAAGCCGATCGCGAGAATCTGCGTGCAATGGGTGTTGCAGCAATTTACACACCGAAAGATTTTGACATTGCTCGCATCATGCGCGAGATTGCAATGCTTGCCGACAATCGTCGACGCACTAATGCTTAACTCGTCAGGGATCCATCGTTGTTGATGGAGCAACTGGAACGAAACCTGTTGGAACAGGAAGCTGCAATACCTGTCCTGCATTTACTTTGTCTGGGTCGGTAATTCCATTAAGGGCCATTAAGTCGGCCATGTTCAAGTTGTACGTCTTAGATATTGCAAACAGTGAATCACCTGGATTCACCGTGTAGTAAACGGGTTCGTAATAAATCGTGGTCGTAGTTGGCGGCACTGTTGACTCCACAGTTGTCTCAACCGAAATCGAGTCGGTGTTGCTTCCGCGAGAGAGCACTAGGGCAATTAAGCCGCTAATTACAGAGATTGCAAGGAGAGACCATTGCAATCGACCGCGAAGATACATCACCCGTCATGCTAGACGGCTGGTCTTCGCAGCAATGTTCATCAACCTTGCTCGGTTGTATCTTGCGATCATCCAGCAAGGAATGTTTCCAACCAGCGCGAAGGCCACATTGCCGGCAAACATTGCGGGCGAGTTCCACACCACGAACAACGGAATTGCACCGATTAATGCGAGGTGGGTGCGCTCCGCGCGAACACATTCGTCGATAAACCGCAGCCTCCCACCGTTTGCAACCGACGGCAGCTTTCGTTTGCTTAAGCCGCCGAACCACGTGCCCGCGTCGGGAATGAGGTCTTTCCAGAGGTGCACCCGACCCCACTTTCGATAACGAGCGCCCCCAAATTCGCCGGCGCCCATACGGGTAAAGGGGCCCATTTTGCGCAACGTCGGCAAAGGTCGTTTTGCCTGCCAATAGCCGCTGCCCACCCCAATGAGCATCCAGGCAATGACATCAAACACCAGCGCGCGTTGCCAAGTAAGTGAGATCAGCACCCCATCAGTGTGCCTTATCGACAACTACCGTGTAGTGCTGTGCAAAACGTACTGATCGCGACCCTGGCATTCGTGCTCATGGAACCCTTCACCTATTGCGCCCACCGTTGGGTGATGCACGGGCTGGCCAAGTTTCTTCACGAAAGCCACCACCGCAATGCGGCGCGCACTGTCCCCGCTTTGCTTGAGGCGAATGACTTCTTCCCCGTGATCTTGGCCGCTGGAGTCAACATTTTGCTGGCCATCGGCTTCAACCAGCCATCGCTTGGCGCACTCGTGCCAACGTGTGTCGGCATCACCGCCTATGGCTTCGCTTACTTCATCGTCCACGATGTGTACATCCATCGACGGCTACGACTGTTTGGAAACAAAAAAGTTGCTCTGCTCGAACGTCTTGCTGTTGCCCATCGCCGTCACCACCAATTCAATGGTGAGCCTTACGGTATGTTGCTGCCGATTACTGTTCAGCGAGCGAGTGGGTCAATCCCGTCCCACGTTCCAGCGGAATCGTAAGGCTCGAAGCGCGCAAAGAGTTCCTCTCCGTACCACCGTTCATTGCGGGTGCGCTCAACCACTGCTTGATGCTGAGGTGCCTGCGTGGCAAAGCGACGCATTGCTTCCAGTGAACTCCACAAACTAAATGTTCCTAACCGGCCGATTGGTGCCTCACCTATTCCTACAACGGCCAGCAACCCTTCAGATTGGTGCAACTCGATATTCACTGGTTCGCCGGCTCGACGAAATGCTTTCCATGAACGAGGCCGAACATCTGCGCGAGTGATCATTGCAATTGGCCCGCCTGTTTCACCTCGAACCAACTCGTTAGCAACTGCAAACCCTCGCCACGATCCGTGCCCGCCCGCGCCGCGCAACTTCACATGCCATGATTCGTCGGCTCGCTTCCAGCGCTGAGCAATGGGATGATGATCCAAGAATTGCTGGAAGCACTGCTCGTTTTGCCACACCGCAAAAAATGCAGTGCGTTTCAGGTTTGCTCCTTGGGACGTGTCGCTACCCGAGCCCGTACCAAGCAATCGCCAGAACACCAGCCCCTCAACATGTTTTAAGCGCAAACGATCGGTCCCCAACCGAGCAAGTGCACCTAGTGCCCCAGGCCATGTGACCAAATGAAATGACGCAATGTTGTTCATTGTTGATATGTCCTACCACGCCATGTGGCTTTGCTGCCGAACACTTGGCGAATCAAACCTCGAAAGATGGCAACAAGTGCCACGGTGTCCGCAAGGGGCGAAAGCCAATACCAAATATCTCGCTGCACATAAGCTCGGCGCATTCCAAACAAAGTTCCCACACGAACTAGTAGCAACGCAAGGCTGACCGGCGTGCTGAAACCAAGCACCAACATCCACAACGGCGCCACCTGAGCAAGTGCCAAACCAATGCTGTACCCAAACACTTTCCCCACATTGTCAACACTGGCAAGCGAGAGCGAACGTCCCCAGCCATTCCATGTGTCAGCAAAAGTCTCGAACATTCTCACCGTCAGTAATTCACTTCCGTCCAGCATCGCAACACGCCAGCCTCTTGCAGCCACCATCCGCACGAGCGCAACGTCTTCGATTGTTTCGCCTCGCACGCCTGTGAACACATCATGTTCAACAGCGTCGCTGCCCAGAAACGCCATGCATTGGCCATTAGCAAGTTGAGTATTTGTTCCAACCTTGCCCTCGTAGCCCGAAGGACCATAGCGGTAGACAAGTGTGGTCAGCATGGCGGGGTGCAACCATTGCGCCCCCTTGCTCGGGCAATCGAACCGCGCACCAACCGAAACGAATCTCAAGCCATCACGCCGTGCGCGTTGCACCACCGCTTGCACAAGTTGAGGATGCGCAACAGCATCTGCGTCGAGTGTGACTATCCATTCACCAGTTGCAGCCTGAACACCTTGATGTAATGCCCACGCCTTTCCAACCCAACCGTTGGGAAGCGGTTTGCCATGGAGCACCGTGGCCCCTAAGCGGATTGCAATATTGGCAGTTTCGTCTGTCGACTCATCGTCCACCACAACAACTTCGTGCACACCTGGTGCTCCAACAATGGCTGCCAAACATGCCTGGATTCGATGCGCTTCGTTTCGCGCAGGGATAATCACGCTGATTGTAGGAACAGCCACCGCATGGTCTGTTGCGCTACCAAGTGGCGCTGCAAGACGCGCAGCACGAACAATGCGCAGCATTGCCCAGCAACCAGCCACCAACTGCAGAATTGACCACCAATTGAACACAGATGATGCACCAAGAAACACAGCGGCAACCTAGCCTGAGAACCATGCGTGTGCTCGCAGCAGTTGACAAATTTCGCGGAACCGCCACCGCCGCGCAAGTTGCCGCCGCAATTGGCCATGCCTGTTGGGATCTTGGCCACGAATGCATTGAAACCCCAATCGGTGATGGCGGCGAAGGGACACTCGATGTGCTCGGTGGAGCTAACCGCACCACCCGCGTAACCAATCCACTTGGTAAACCGGTGGACGCTCAATGGCGTTTCGTACGCGACACCGCAATCATCGAAATGGCCCGCGCTTCTGGCCTCACACTGGTTGGAGGTGCAGCCAAAAACGATGTCATCGCCGCATCAACAGTTGGCACGGGAGAACTTATTGATTCGGCCCTCAACGACGGCGCCAAAAAGATCATCGTTTGTGTCGGTGGTTCGGCAACCGTAGACGGCGGGCTCGGTGCAATCAAAGCAATCAAGTCTCCCGCCCGTTTGCGCGGCATCGAGTTTCTTGTGGCGTGCGATGTACAAACCTCTTTTACCGATGCTGCGAAATTGTTTGGCGCGCAAAAAGGTGCAACACCGGCACAAATCGAGTTCCTCACTGCACGCCTCCATAAATTGCAGCAACAATATTTGGACGACTATGGCGTTGATGTTTCCAACATTGAAGGCGCCGGTGCTGCAGGTGGCCTTGCTGGTGGCTTGGCCGCCCTCGGCGCGTCACTCGTACCAGGCTTCGACATCGTTGCCGACGAGGTTGGACTACATGAACTCATTGCGTCAAGTGATTACGTCATCACGGGTGAAGGCTATTTAGATAACGAAAGCTTTGAAGGAAAAGTTGTTGGGGGTGTGCAGCGACTGACACAACACTTCGATAAGCCCGTTTCAGTAATTTGCGGCGATGCAGATGCCGAAGTGCGCGGACGAATTGACGCAGTCACCTTGATCGAAATGTATGGTGAACGCCAAGCGTTTGATCAAACGCTCACCAGTATTGAAAGTGCTGCGCGCGCTCTTCTTCAGAAGCGCACTACCAAAAAGTAGATCAGCCTGGCGGCAATGTTGTTTCGGTTGCAACCGGAACGGTAGGAACTGGCGTTGCAAGTGGCTTGCCAGCCAAATCAGTACCCAACAAGATCAACACGCTTGCTTCGCCAAGCTTGCCCGTTTCGGTTGGAATCGGCGCAGGCATTGCAGCTGTCGCTACCCCACCAAGTTGCTCTGCAACCTGAGCCGCCTGGACTTCAAAGCCCGGCAAGAAATAGACCACCGTTGCGGTTTGCTTCGGCGTTACTTCACTCGAGTTCATTGCTGGCTGCACGATAAAACCACGACCCTGCAACTCTGTGGTCATTGTGCCGGCACTTCCCGCCACCTTCGAGGCGTTTGCAATCTGCACTTTAAATGCCGTAAGTGGAACGGTCACTACAACAGTTGTCTCCACCGGAATCGTGTCGGTAACAATGGCCTCATCGGTTGCCTGATCTGGTGTGGCAGTAGTGCCACTGCCACTATCACTGCGGATGTCGCGCAAGATCAGAAACCCGAGGAGCACAGCAACTGCTGCAACAACGATGGACATTGTGGAATTGAGATTGCTGCCGCGAGAAACAGGGCCGCGGCTTGGACGACGTTGTTCTTGATTCATAGAACTACCGTACCTTCTGCACAACACCTGAAAATGTCATGCCCACAAAATCAGAGCCGGGTGTGGGGATTGAACCCACGACCTACCGCTTACAAGGCGGTTGCTCTACCACTGAGCTAACCCGGCCAAACCTTCTTCACTAAGCGCCTCAATGATACGGCGCAAACTCGCTTCCGAGGGAATCGAATTGTTCTATTTCAAGCCGCGTAAACGGACAACTTCATAGGTTGCCAACGCGGCTGCCACAGAAACGTTGAGCGAAGACAGTGCGCCCAACATCGGAATATTGACCAGCACATCGCAGCGTTCCCGCACCAGGCGCGACAGACCGGGGCCTTCTGCGCCCAGCACTAAGCAAATTGATTCGTCGCCAAGTGAACCCAATTCGAAAATGCTCTTGTCGGCCGCATCGTGCAAGCCAACGATCCACACTCCCGCGTCCTTCATTTGCTGCAATGCCGTGGGCAAGCCACCTACAACACACATCGGTACGTACTCGGCTGCACCTGCAGCCGATTTGGCTGCCGTCGGCGTGATGTGCACAGCTCGGTGTCGAGGCAAAATCACGCCGTCAACTCCTGCGCCATCACACGATCGCAAGATCGCACCAAGGTTGCCTGGATCGGTTACTCCATCCACAGCAATCAAAAGCTTGGGTTTCTTCGAAGCTTGATCTCCGATGAGATATGCCAAGTCAACGTCGGGAATGGGTGCTGCCATTGCCAACACGCCTTGTGGGGCTTCGCTTCGTGCCTCGCGCTCAATTTCTTTTCGTGCAACTCGACGAACCGGAACACGTTGATCATTAGCCAACTCAATGATGTCGTTAATCACTTCGTTGTCTTCGATGTCATTTGAAATCCAAACTTCGAATGCGCGGCGCTTTCGTGCAATCAGCAACTCGCGAACGGCTTGCCTGCCCTCAATCTGCGCACCACCCAAGCCGTGCTGATCTGGTCGTGGTGCGCGAGGGCTATGTGCGTCTCGAACAGCTGCAGGACGCTTCGGTCGATCCTTGAGTGATTGTCTTGGTGCCTGTTTCGCACTGCGGGGCGCACCTGGTTTGGCACCGCGAGGTGCTCCAGTTTTTGCACCAAGACGCTTTGTGCCACTGGAGTTTTTCCCTCGACCCGAACCCGAACTACGTGGCTTCATGAACTCTTCCGTTCTATAACGGCAACAGCCCAGCAGGCGATGCCTTCTTCGCGACCAAGCGCACCCAAGCCTTCGGCCCGGCGCCCTTTCACCGACACTGGAGCACCTGCAGCCTTACTTAAGTTTTGTTGCATTGCCTCACGGTGTGGGGCGAGTTTTGGTCGTTCACACACAACGGAGCAATCGACGTTGCCAATCTCGTAACCAGCCTCGCCCAACATTGCGGCAACTTTTTCAAGCAACTTCAATGAGTCAACATTCTTCCATTGCGGTTCGGTATCAGGAAAGTGTTGCCCGATGTCGCCAAGACCTGCCGCGCCCAACAATGCATCAGCAACTGCATGCGCAATGACGTCGGCGTCGCTGTGCCCAACAAGCGCACGCTCGCCTGCGAACGTGACGCCGCCAAGCACCAAGACACGGTCGGACGGACCATCGACAAATCGATGGATATCAAAACCTTGGCCTACGCGCGTCTGCACCGTCATTTTCGTTCTACCTTTTCACACTTCGGTTCGCGCGGTGGCGCGAGCCCATTCCAAATCTTCTGGTGCCGTCAGTTTGCGATTCAACATTTCGCCAGCAACGACCACCACTTTCCTACCTAACACCTCTAAGAGTGTCGCATCATCTGTTCCCTCGGGCGATGATGCATGTGCTGTGCGCAACACGCTTGCGCGAAATGCTTGTGGTGTTTGCACTGCCACAAGTGACGATCGGTCGGGTGTATGCACCACTATGTTGCTGGCATCAACTTGCTTGATTGTGTCTGTCACAGCCAGTGCGGGCACTGCGCCATCAGCACCGTGGTGCACTTGAGCAATCACCTCCATATATAGGTGTTCGGTTGCAAAAGGACGTGCAGCATCATGCACACAAATAACGGTTGCTTCTGGGGGAACCGCGGCCAAACCGCGGCGCACCGATTCGCTTCGGGTTGCTCCGCCAATCACGCCACCTTCGCGTTCGGCTTCGGTTTCGGGCAGCACCACGACCACTCCAGCACTCACTCCCCTTGCCGTTTCCACCGACCAGTCAAGAACTCGCCGATCGCCAAGCATTGCAAACTGTTTTGGCCCACCAAATCGGGCCCCAGTGCCCGCCGCAACCACGATTGTCCAAACAATCTCGTTCGCTGCGGTTGTCACGCTCATTTAGGGTAGTACCGTTCTAGTTCGCATGACACACGAAGAACTTCTCTCCCAAACTTCATTTTTTGCTCAAACACCTCCAGCAGTGCTTACCCAGCTTGGTGCCCTGGCCCAAACACAAAAGTTGCAACGCGGCGATGTTTTATTCAACGAAGGTGACAGCCCCGATGCACTATTCGTGGTGCTCAGCGGTCGCATTGCAATTGCTATCGGCAACAAGCCACTTGACAGTCGCGAGAGCATGCTTGCACTCATGGAAACTGGCGACTTGTTCGGCGAACTAGGAATGCTCGACAACGGCCCACGCAGCGCAATGGCTCGAGCCATCGAACCATCTTCGGTATTGCGCATTGCCTACGCACCAATTCGCGAGCAAATGTCGCAACACCCAGACATGTTGTGGGGAGTGATCACACTGCTTGCTGCACGCTTGCGCACGATGGACGAAGTGTTGGCAGACAGCGTTTTCCTCGACGTAACTGGCCGCACTGCAAAAAGATTGCTCGAACTTTCTGGCGGCAGCAACGAATTTGTATTGCCTGTCACTCAGGAAGAACTGGCTGGCATGGTTGGAGCCTCACGCGAGCGCGTCAACAAAGCCATCGCTAGTTTCATTCGCTTAGGTTGGCTCGAACAACAGGATCGTCGTTATCACATCAAGATGCGCGACCGCATGGAAATTCGATCTAGCTAAGCAACCAACGATGCGTTCGCGAAAACGCATCAGCCGCATCTTCGGCTCTATGTGCGGGCCGAGCCGAGTCGTGAGCAAAACCATGCGCAGCTTCTTCGTATTCAACAACTGTTACTCCCGCGTCACGCAACTCGTTTACTTGCGCAGGCGGCGTATACGGGTCTTGTGAACCAATAATCGCGAGCACCCGGTCGGCGTTGCCTGCTTTCAAACATGCAATCGGTTCTGCCTGTTTTGGCCCGGCCCAGTCGGAGGGAACGTGAATCATTCCGTAAAACGATGCGATGCGCGCAAATCTTTCATGCTGCGCCGCCTTATGGCAGTACATGCCACCCATGCAGTAACCAATTAAGCCCACTCGCTCCATACCCAGCGCATCGGCCGCTTGCATCGCATCGCGCATTACCGCGTCATCATCCAGTTGCGACATTGCCGCAAACCGCTCGGCAATATCATCAGAAAAAGTGCGACCAGGAAATGGCTCAAATGCAACCACAGCCATGTTCCACTCTTTGGCAAATCTGGCAACCATTTCTTCGAATAGGGGCCTGAGTCCAAAAATATCGGGGATGATTACCAAGCCCATGCTTGGGTTTGCTGCGGATTGATCAATCTCGGCCGGTGTCCCCGACGGTAAAACAATTCTCATAAGCCCTTAATCTACGCAGTCATTTCAACTTGGTGAGACTTTGGGTGATTCCGTCGGTGACCATCTGGGTGTTTCGCATCTGGATCATGCATGGCATGACCACTTCAACACTGCAAACACCCACACTCATTCACCCATCGGGTTCGTCTCCATTGGTGCGAAACCTCGTCAACGAATGGACAACAATGCAATGCGATCAAACCGCACTGCGCAAAGTCAACAGTTGGGGGCTACCCGGGCCGCGCATTAAACACCTCGACGAAGTCTTGTACCGATCTGGCTACAGCCGCCCACCGAAAGACTCTGAGGGCGATCAATACCTACTCCAGCTGGTCATTCGGGCCGCCGACGATGACTTGGCCACGCGAATCGTGCTGCAGCGCATCCTGCCTCCGCTCATCGCAATTGCCAGCCGCCGAGGCCGAATAAACGTTGGTGGGTTTAACGATGCGATCGTGGACACCGTCTCCAATGCATGGGTGCTTATCCGCACTTATCCAATAGTCAAGCGCCCGGCGAAAGTCGCCTCCAATTTGGTTCGCGACTCCGAGTACCGATCATTCGTTCACAAGACACGAGTGAAGGAATTACTCACCGTTCCTATGTCCGACAACTTTGAGTTTCTGTGCGAAGAAACCAACACCGAGCGCGATGCTGTCGCGGTATTGGCAGAACTTCGCTCGCAATTGAACACATGGACATTTTCCTCAAAATCCAGAGCGATGCTCGACTTGTTGCTCGGCGGAGTTTCGCAACGCGCAGCCGCAGAAGAGTACGGAGTTTCGTTGCGCACGATTCGCGCCTGGCAGCACACTGCGCTTATCGAGTTGCGTGAACGAATGCAGTGTGCGGCGTAAGTTTTGCCGTCCGCAAGCGCAACGAATTGCTCACCACAAAGACGCTGGAGAACGCCATTGCCAAACCAGCCCACATCGGGTTCATATACCCAAGCGCCGCTAACGGAATTGCTGCAATGTTGTAAGCGAACGCCCAAAAAACGTTTGCGCTAATTGTGCGTAACGTTGCTCGAGACAACAAAATCGCATCAGACACCAAGCGCAAGTCGCCGCTGACGATCGTCAGGTCGCTTGCGTTCATCGCCACGTCTGTCCCCGTGCCCATGGCAATACCCACGTCTGCTTGTGCAAGCGCGGCAGCATCGTTCACACCATCGCCAACCATTGCCACTGCGTAACCGCGTTCCTGCAAATCGGCGACTACCCGCACCTTTTCAGCAGGCAACACTCCCGCAATCACGTGTTGATCATCGGTCTCGATACCTACTTGCTCGGCAACCGCCTCTGCAGTTGCACGATTGTCACCTGTCAGTAGCACCGGACGCAAACCCAGGTTTCGCAACTCGGCAATGGCGGCTGCACTATTTTGCTTTGGTCGATCTGCAACAACACAAACAGCCTTCGCCGAACCGTCGTAGGCAACCAGCACCGCCGTGTTGCCACCATTACGAGCCTCTTGCAATGCGCTTCGAAGCGTCGCCGAAATAATAACAGTGCGCGAATTCATTAGTGCCTCTCCACCGACCAGCACACGTTTGCCGTCAATAACTCCAGACGTTCCCATTCCAGCCACCGATTCAAACTGCTGCACGCTTTCCAATTGCCCCAATTCGGCTTTGGCGGCAGATGCAATTGCTTTAGCCACCGGGTGTTCGCTTGCGTGCTCTACGGCACCCGCCAAGCCCAACACCTCTGCCCGCGTAGCCCCAACGCCCACCACAACATCAACAAGTTGCATGACGCCCGTAGTTACTGTCCCAGTTTTATCAAAAACCACGGTGTCGATACGACGCGTACTTTGTAAAACGTCCACACCCTTAATCACAATCCCCATTTGTGCCGCGCGTCCACTTCCCACCATCAGCGCTGTTGGTGTGGCCAAACCAAGTGCACACGGGCAAGCAATGATCAGCACAGCAACTGCAGCGGTAAACGAATCGGCAACGCGATCAACATCATCACCCAAGAAGTACCACGCCAAGAAAGTAAGTAACGCAAGCAAAATCACCGTTGGAACGAACACACTGCTTACTCGATCCGCCAGTTTTTGCACCGGCGCTTTCGTCGACTGCGCATCGCGCACCAGTTTCGTCATTTGAGCAAATGTCGAATCTGCGCCCACCCGTCGCGCCTTGACAATCAATCGACCAGAAAGATTGACCGTGGTTCCAGTTACTTTGCTTCCGCTTCGAACGTCTACCGGCACGCTCTCGCCAGTCAACATAGATGCATCAATTGACGATTCGCCCTCTTCAACTATTCCATCGGCTGCGATAATTTCGCCTGGCCGAACCACGAATCGCTCTCCAACTTTGATCAGAGCAGCATCAATGACTACTTCTTCACCATCGCGCAATACCGTTGCGGTACGTGCGCCAAGCGCCAATAGTGCGCGCAAAGCATCGCCCGCACGCCGCTTTGCTCGGGCCTCAAAATATCGGCCAGCCAAAAGGAAAATAGTCACTGCAACTGCAACTTCAAAATAAACGTGGATTCCACCGCTCATCCCGGACATCCCCGAATGCGCTGTTACGTCTCCCCACACCAACGCCCAGACCGACCACGCAGTTGCTGCAAACACGCCAAGCGAGATCAACGTATCCATTGTGGTGTTTCGGTGTCGCGCATTCATCAATGCGGCTCGATGAAATGGCCACGCACCCCATGTGACAACTGGTGCCGAGAACATCAATGCAAACCACTGCCAATTCTTAAACTGCAACGCCGTCACCATCGAGACCACAGCTACTGGCACACCCAAACCGGCACTAATTGTTAGACGTGCCTTCAGTGATGCAACGCGTTCCCGAACTTCTGCATCCAGCATGTCGGGCGTCGTCTCGGCAAGGGTTCGCGCACCATAACCAAGCGATTCAACGGTGGAAACCAATCGCGAAATGTCCACAACCGAAGGGTCGAACGTGATCCTTGCCGATTCAGTCGCAAAGTTGACTGTGGCTTCTACCGAATCGAGTGCGAGCAGACCCTTCTCGATCGACATTGCACATGCGTTGCAGGACATCCCAGTGATTGACAAATCAACTTGGTTCGTATCTGCATTGACTGCGCTCATTACCTACAGTCTCGCCCTATAGAGCAGCGCTCAGGCACCCTTATCGGTGCGGGAGTGTTCTAGAGGCGAAAGTCTGGGCCGTTATCGCCGTAACCGTTATAGGAATCCACGGCTGTTGAAACAACGACGTGTCCTACGAGGGCAACAGCAACAACGATTAACAGTGAAATGATCATATCTCCAGTATCGCACCGGTATCAGTCAAAGAGATTACCCATCGGTAGGTATCTCCAAAATAGATACCTTCTATCATCGCTGGCAGCAGTGGGTCGCCAGGGGCTCGAACCCTGGACCTGCGGATTAAAAGTCCGTTGCTCTACCAACTGAGCTAGCGACCCGAATTGCACTCAGGCTAGTTGCTCACAAGGGGAGAAACTCAATCAGATCTATCCACCGTGCTTGACTGATGCGGTGCGTTTACTCCCCAAACTCAACGCCAATCGACGAACGATTTTGCTCTCTACTTGGGGGCTTTTCACCGGCCTCGCCCTGCTGTTAATCACTGCCGGCGTCTACAGCACCCTTGTCGGCATCCGTGCAGAACTAAAAAACCTTCCAACCATCGTCAGCGGTGGTATCACCACCGCCTATTACGCGGGCTTCTTGCTCGGTTCTTGGTACACACTTCGAGCACTCAAACAAGTCGGTCATATTCGTGTCTATGCCGCACTCGCCTCGCTGCTCAGCGCCTCGGTTCTCATTACTGGTGTGTACGACTCGCCATTGGTGTGGATCATCATGCGCTCTAGCACTGGTTTTTGTTTCGCAGGACTCTACGTTGTTGCCGAGTCGTGGCTCAACGGCCTCGCAACCAATACATTTCGCGGCCGCCTTCTTGCCGTGTACAACGTGGTGACTATTGGTGCGTACGGCGCCGGTCAGTTGCTCGTATTCAATTTCGACGCACGCACGCTCACTGGTTTCGCATTTGCTGCCGTCATCTCATCGCTTGCAGTTATTCCAGTCGTGATGTCGGAGCAAGCAGCAACACCAGCGGTTGAAAACAACACCCACATCACCTTGCGTGAACTAGCAAAGATTGTTCCAACAGGTGCCGGAACCATCTTGCTTGTTGGCCTCGCACACGGCGGCCTGCTTGGTATGGCTGTCATCTATGCAACACGTGAAGGCCTTGGGGTCGGTCGTGTCGGCATCTTGATTGCTGCGATCCAACTTGGTGGCATGGCACTCACCTGGCCCATCTCCTCGGCATCCGACGACATCGATCGACGCATCATTGGCGTGCTCAGTTCGCTTGCCGTCATTGTTATGGGCCTGCTCATGCTCACCCAAACGCCAAGCAGTTGGATCACGACCGCACTGCTCTTTGCTATCGGTGGTTTTAGTTTTCCTTTATACGCCGTTGGTGGTGCTTACACAAACGATTGGGTATCACAAGAACAAATGGGGGCCGCGGCATCGCAGCTTGTCACGCTGTACGGCCTCGGTGCAATGATCGGCCCGCTCGTTGCGGCACCATTTCTTGACATCATCGGCACGCAAGGGTTTGCGTGGTCGATCATCTCGCTACACGCGCTGATCTTGTTCTTTCTCATCTATCGAATCCGTGCATGGCATGCGCCAGTAACGACGAAGCATTGGGACGATGTCAAATTTCATGGTCGAGCATTCTTTATTCCGGCCACTATTGTTTCGCTTGGCGTCAACCGTCGGGATCCAAAGCCAAAAACTAAATCAAGCTAGGCAACGCGCGCAATCAACACGCCAACTCCCGCAAACTGCAAGATGCCAGCAACAACAGTGAACACATGCCAGACCTCATGAAATCCGAAGATATGCGGAATGAGCTTTGGTTTTTGTAAGTAGAACAACACGGCGCCAACGGTGTAAACGATGCCGCCAAGCGCATACAAAAGCAGGCTTGTAAACCCGGCGCGGTGATACGCCCACGGCAAGATGATCAATGCAGCCCAACCAATAATCAAGTACAACGCATGTCCAACACGCTTTGCCTTCCAAGAAATCTTGAGCCCCATGCCCACTGCTGCTGCCGCCCAAATTGCAAGCAAGAAGGGAACGCCAACGCCGCGTGGCAAAGCCACTAGACACACTGGCGTATACGAACCAGCAATAAGCACATAGACCATCGCGTGATCCACTTGTTGCATCGTGCGCTGACTTCGCTTCGAACGTGTAAACAAGTGATACGAGGCAGATGTTGAGTACAACGCAAGCAGTGACAGTGCGTAAACACCAACCGCAAATCGAGCTATACCGGCTGGAGTAACGAGGGTAAGAATGATGCCGGCAGGGATGGTGACGGCTACAGCAAGAGCGTGAACCCGACCGCGCCAGCGAGGGCGCCATTTTCCAGTTGAGTGCATAAACACTGGAATATGGGGCATGGGGTGACCTCCTATGCCACAGCGTAACCATTGCGCTACGACTTATCTGTGCAACCTACATCAACGCGCTGGCACCTCGGCTGCAACAGTAGTGTTGCCGTAACGATGGTGTGACTGAATTGCCCTGAACATGATAAAGAGCGAACTTGGCACAATCACAACGTTGGGCAGCGCAACAAACAAGTCGTCAATCATTAGCCCGTAGATTCCCCACGAGACCGACATGGTTGCAACCATTGCAAAGGTAACTACCGAGACACCAACAAGATGACTCGTTCGCGCAGCCCGCACTACTTGAGGGACGATTCCTGTTCCACCAACGACTACCGCAAGTACACCAAGGACATCTTGCGAGACAACGAGAGCCAAAATCGCTAATGCAATCACGCCTGCCTCAACCACAATGGCCTTATGAAATGTGACTGCACGTAATCGGATTTGCTTGACCACGACGACACCGAAACCACAGATGGTCATGACATTTGCAAGCACTATTAAATAGGTTTCGGCCGCGAAACCGTAGACCACCCACAAGATTGAACCGCTGAGGTTTTGTAGTTGCGACGAGACAGAAATGCCTTCCACCGTGTTGCGCCGAACCACGCGAAAGGCCTGTGGAATGGTGAACATAAAGGAAAGACTGATGCACCAGAGGCCGAAAATGTCGCGGAAACTCACTTCGCAACCATAGATGCTGTCGTTAGCGTTGATGGGGTCATGATCACGACCTACGCAATGAGCTTGCCCACCAAAAAGTGGACCGAGGACACCCGTAAGTCCAGTGTTGAACTAATCCAGGCTTGGCTACAACGACATTTTGCTACCGATCGAATGCCAGCAAATGTGCGCGTGAGAGTTCGTCACTCACCAGAAGATGAAGTCTTTCGTGTCGAAATTTCTGAAACGTTTAAACAAACAGGGGCGCTTCGCTCTACAACAATCACTGTTGCACCACATCGGGGGCAATTGGTATTCAGTATTCGGGTTCGCCAATTACCTGGCAAAGACGCCATCGTGCCCCGCCGACACGCTGAAGCACCACCAAAGCCACTATTGCAACTGGGTGTTGAAATGTCGC
>CAMDJX010000022.1 GCA_945900735.1 Acidimicrobium ferrooxidans DSM 10331
GGCTCGTCTGCTCGCTGGAACACGACTAGTGCAGTGCGGTCGTGGCCCGTTGAGGCTGGAATGGTGTTCTTTCCAACAAGCACAAATCGTGTTTGGTTGCCTTCGTGGTCGGCGATGTTGCTAGCAATGACCTCAAGGCCATAAATGTCTGCGGCATTGCGCGGGGCAACCGCAGCCATGGTGTTGCTTAAGTCTTCGCCCACGAGGCGTGCGGCTTCGGCCGTGGAGTTGGCTGCGCGCACTTCGGCCTTGCCCAAGTTTTGTCGAATGTAGGCGTGACATTGCGCAGTTGCCACCGGAATGGATAACAACGTTGTGATGTTATTGAGTTTGACGCCCTTCTTCGCCACGATGCAATGCTCGATGTCGAGTACTACCTCGCGTTGGATGAGCAGGTCGTGATCAAACACCAATGCATCCTGTGTGAAGTTGACAGTGCCCTCAATTGAGTTTTCGATGGGAACAAAACCAAGATCAACTTCGTTTCTATCGACTGCGTCAAGCACGTCGGGAACGGTGCGAAATGGAATAAGTTCGCATGCGGCCAAGTCGGCTTGCGTGAGCAGGGCCTGCTCGGTGAAGGTGCCTGCAGGGCCGAAGTAGCCGATGCGCCGAGATGCAGATGTCACATAAACAGGCTAGGCGTAAGTGGGTATGGAGGACGGCTGATATTTAGCAATGGGTCTCCACTAGCCTGAAATTATGTACGAATACGTTGCTTTCAACCCCTACAACTCGAACCCAGAGGCACTGGCCGCCGAACTGACAAAAAAATCAACCGAGGGCTGGGAAGTGGTGAACATTGTGACCACCTTTGACGGCAGGTATTGCGCGTTTCTGCGCAGGCAAACCTCGGGTGCGGCAGTAGCCTCACCAACCGCAATGGTTGAAGCCACCACCGCCGGTACTGCCGCTCCTGCGGCGTGGTACGCCGACCCATCGAAGCGCTACGAGTTGCGCTATTGGGATGGCAAAGAGTGGACAGAGCACGTGGCCCGTGGTGGCCAGCAATTTACCGACGCACCGGTTGCATAGTTTCTGATGAGGGCAACCTCGATTGGCCACGCAGGCATTGTTGTTGAAACACAACAGGCCACCATTGTGTGCGACCCGTGGTTTGTACCGGCATTTTTTGCCTCATGGTTTGTGTTTCCTCGCAACGATCAGTTGTCGTCAGAGTTAATGGCGAAGATTGAACACCCCGACTACTTATACATATCGCACCAACACGGTGATCACCTGGATGAAGCGTGGCTGGCAAAGCACATTGACAAAAGTACGCCGGTGTTGCTGCCCGCGTTTGCCACGAGGGAGTTGGAAAGGCGTTTGAGCCTGCTTGGGTTTACCAACTTCATTCGCACAACCAACGGTGAAGAGATAGAGCTGCGTGACGGGTTGAAGATTGCAATTCATGTGGAGAGCGCAATTGCCGACGGCCCTGGTGGCGACTCGGCGCTGGTGATAAGCGACGGAACCTGCAGGTTGGTGAACCAAAATGATTGCCGCACCAGCGACTTGCATGCACTGCTTGCGCACGGGCCCGTGGACATGCACTGGTTGCAATTTAGTGGCGCCATTTGGTACCCAATGGTGTACGAAGCACCGCGTGAAGAGTTGCTGCGGCTTGCTCGAGCAAAGGTAGAAAGCCAATTTGCTCGAGCGTTGAAATACGTAGAAGTGATCGGGGCGCGTGCTGTTGTGCCGTCGGCTGGGCCGCCGTGCTTTTTGGACAACGACTTGTTTGGCAACAACATGATTACGGGTGGCGAGTTGTCAATCTTCCCCGATCAAACCGAATTCATTAATCGAATGGAAGTTATGGGTAACGGCGCTGCAGTGATGAACATTCCGGGCACCACTATTGAAATTTCGCCAACCGAAGTGCGTGTAACGTACCCCGTTGCTGATGCCAAGGTGCGCGAGCCATTCGAGAACAAGGCTGCTTACTTGCAGCAATACCAAGCCGACTGGGCGCAATGGCTTACTGATTACAAGGCCACATGGCCAACCGAGCGCACCGACTTGATTGCAACATTGCAGGCGTGGTGGGGACCACTACTTGCGATGGCGCCCACGTTGAGGGCGGCGGTTGGTGGTGGGTGCGTGATGAACACCGATGGTCTGTCTATATATATTGACTTTGCAGCCGGTGTGGTGGTGCCGTTTGAGGGGCAGCCGCACAAATATCGCTTCACTGTTGCTCGCCCGCTGCTTGAGGCGGTGGTGGCTAACAAGGCCGTGGATTGGTCCAATTCGTTGTTTCTGTCGTGCCGCTTTAGCGCGTGGCGCGAGGGTGAATACAACGAATACCTGTACAACTTCTTTAAGAGCTTGTCGGTGGAGCGCATGCGCCGGGCCGAGCAGGAGGTGGTGCGAAAGAACGCGCCAGATACCGATGTATCGGACGAGATCGAATTAGGTGATTACGTGATGCAACGTAAGTGCCCGCACCGCCAAGCCGACTTGTCGGAGTTTGGTGTGATCGAGGGCGACTATGTGGTGTGCACGCTGCACGGTTGGAAGTTTGGTGTACTCGACGGCAAATGTAAAAATGCCGAGAACAAGCCGCTGCGAATAAGAAAACGAACTAGCTAATTTCGCCGTACACCACGACAGTGGTGCCGCGGGGCAATATCTCTTGCTCCCAAATCATGTCCATTGCGGCAACACTGACCCGAACGCAACCGTGTGAAGCCGGGTAGGCAGGTACGCTGAGCGAACCGTGGATGGCAACGCCACCAATGAAATATTTAGGGCGATAGATCTGGCCCAAGTCGCCCACCCACCAACCGTCGGGGCGTTCGCGGTTGATACGGAAGGTGCCGACTGGGGTAACAGCTGTGTCGGTGATCATGACACCAGGGGTGTTGGAGTCGGGCTCGGTGTATTCGCGATCGTCACCTGTTGAAGCATTGAGCACATGGGTGGTGGCGCCGTCTTGAACGAGGAACAATAGTTGTCGTGTTTTGTCTACCTCGGCAAGGGTCTTTCGGTTTTCAATCGCAGTTGCGGGTAACTCCATTCGCTCCAACAGAAATGCTGTGGCGGTGTTAATGCTGCCCGTTGCGCGTAATAGGAAATACTTTTGAAACGCCATGACTGCCTGGCGCGTGGTGTCATCGAACGTGCCGTCTGGGCTGTGTAGCCAGAACCCAAGTTGTAGCAGTTTCTTTTGTGAAGCCATGGTGCTTGGGCCGCTTCGTTGGCCCGATGCACTGATGCCTCGTTCTACAATTGTTGTAGTGGTGGTTGGGGCAACCGTTGTTGGCACACTTTGTGCGTTCGACCATTGGCCACACGCTGGTAGCACCACAGCAAATCCAAGCAACAGCAATTTGTGGTGATGGCGTGTCATGACAATGAGAGCGGAAGTTCGAACCAAATGGTAAGGCTGTACTTGGTGCCTTTAGTGATGCGGGTGCTGTGATGTGGGTGTGTCACCAAGCTTGGCCAAGCAAATAATGACCCAACGGGTAGTTCGGCGTTGTTGACGCCTTGGCGGGGAAACTCGAGAGTTGCGCCCTCGTAGGCGTCATTCAACTTGATGCTTGCCGATACTTGTGCAACGTCGTGGTGCGGGCGAAGTTCTTCTTGGCCGCCTTGCTGATATTTGATAATGAATGCGTCATTGATGCCGTGATAGTCAATGAGTGGCCAATGTTGCTGCAACTGCGGCCAGATTCGTTCGCCCATGTCGTTTTGCACGGCTTCGAATAAACGGGGGCTGATCATTGCCAGCGAAATCTCGTGGCCTGGAACTGGGTCGCCAGGTTCGGCAGCAAAACCACCCGCTGCTTCGGCCGCGCGGATGAGTGCTTGGCAAAACTGTGGTGTCCAACACGACATGGCAAACATTTCGTTTGCCACCTCGTGCATGTCGTTGCGTTGGTCGATGGCGTCGACATAACCCAGTACGCGAACGAGGTCGTCGAGGGGTTCGTGAGGGGAAAAAGACATCGCATCCATCGTGGCATGGCGGTGCGCGTATTTGGGGTCAATCGCCACCAACGTGGGCTTACTGACAGATTCTGCGCTGATAGATTTGGGTGGATAATGACTGAGCAAACTCAATCAACATTTGATCTTCGTGGTGTTCTAGATACTTTGCGCTTGCGTTGGTGGATCGTTCTTTTGTCAATCATCGTTGCCGTTTTCGCAGTCTTTATTCAAGAAACTAATTCGAAAGCCCCAACCGACGGCTACCTCGTAACGGTGTATAAAACCTATGAGGCGAAAATTGAAACTTCTGCGCTGCAAATCGCGCAAGTAGACCCAAGCGCTGTTGTTCCCTTCCCAAGTTTTGAAAGCCAGCTTGGTGTCCTGCAAAGCGGAGACACCGCTACCGAGCTTCTCGCCCGTGCGGGCGTTGATGCAGTAGTCGCAGTAACCCGCTCCGAACCAAAGTTCACCATGGTTGACACACTGGATGAAGCCAACAACCGCGTGACATTCCTCAGTCGGGGAACCACGTCATACACCTACATGTGTCGCGCTGCGAACGTTGAAGATTGCAACAAAATTATTGATGCTTACGTATTGAAAACATCTGAACTTCGTAAGGAAGGGACGATTGGTGGCTTGGAAGTGGGTCAGAAACTCATTTCCGAATTGCTGATGGCTGGAGAAGCCGACCTCAATGATTTGCGGTCAACTGGCGCACCTGCAACATCAATTGCAGCACTCGAAAACAAACTTGTCGATCTGAAAACCAAATCTGATGCATTGGAATTCACTGCGGACGAAATTGCGGGCACGCTGGAGTTTGCAAGTGAAGCAATCATCGAAGATGGTGCTGCGGCTTCCTTCGTGAAAAAGTCATCATATTTGTATGGTCTGATTTTCGGTCTTATCGTTGGGCTGCTCATCGTTTCCCAACTTGGGATTACTGACAAAAAGATTCGCAGTAAGCGCCAGATCAATCGCGGACGGCCCAGCCTTCCGGTACTTGGTGATGTCGCTACTGGATCTGGATTGCAGGAAGGCATCGCTGCCGTAGTTGCATCAGCCCGTGCGCATTCCATCAACCTGGTTCGTGTAGTTGGCTTGGGTGGCGAAAGCAGCACGCTGTCCTCATTTAACAACGAAGTTGCCAAGCACTCACTTCAGGTCGCACCATTGCCGCTATTTTCAACGCTGACCGCTGAGGCGCTACTTGCACCGGCCAATAGCGCGATGCTCCTCGTTGCAGTCAAAGGTGTTAGCCGTATCGACTCGCTACAGCAGGCCGTAGAGGCTGCGCAGCTGGCAGGCAATCAGGTGCTTGGGGTACTGCTCGTCTCCGCTGATTGAACGGGCGCAGGTTTCACCCTGCTCAGTGAAGCCACTAGTAGCACCCACAAAAAATGATTGCCTGTAATGAACACCTCTTGTGAGTTGGCAACCAAAATAAATGCGGCAAGAGCAAACGACCATTGTCCGAGCTCTTCCTTGCACACCGAACCAACTCTGACCCAGCCAGACCAAACTACGAAAACCAAAAACATCAACCCTGCGATGAAGCCACCGCCAAGCAGCACTTCCAGAAAACCGTTATGTGAAAACTGGGCACCGCTCGTTGTCCACCACAAATCCCGCTTCAGGAACTCGGGGGTCGACCAAGCAGCGCGCCAGCCCCAACCAAGAACTGGGCGCTCGAGCACACCCGTCCAGCTGAAATGCCACAATGCCGATCGGCCATTAAAGAAGTCGGCCTTGCCGAACCAACCAATGATTAATTGTTGGTAGCGAAAACCAATCCACGCAGCGAGCAGCATGATTGCTACAAATGCGGAGTAAAACACGCGTTGGATTTCATAAGTAGGTATTTGGCGAGTGTGTTTAAACCATCTCACCAGTGTCCATACGGCCCCAACAAAGACAAATACCACCGCAGCACCAAACGAAGTTGATGAACCCGAGCGCAGATAAACGGCGGCATCGATGGCAACAAGAACGGAACAGATAGCCAGGAGTGGCAATCTCACGTTTCCCCTTACTTCTTTAACGACTAAGTACAGCACGGTCGCTGCACTTAAGAGGCCGAGCATCGCTACCGGCGCAAGTGAGTTTCGATTGAAATATATGCCTGCCCAGTTTCCTTCGCCGTCAATTGTTTCTGGCCAAGAAAGCTTGACGGCAAAATACGAATACATCACACCAAGGTGCATTGCCGAGAAGATAAGTAAAATTTGTTGACGAACGGAGAAACTCTGAGACAAATACAACCCTGTTGCCGCAGTGACGGCAAATGAAATTGCCTCAACGATCGTGTACCTGCTGAGGTTTGTCCAAGCGGTAGAGGACAACATCCACATCGTTAATGCAAGCAACATGGTTATAGGGCCGCGAAACATTTCGCGGGACAAACCTCGCCGCGACAAAATCATCAATCCTGGTATCTGTACCGCGATAAACGTGGCCTGCACGGTGGGTGCAATTGGCACGCTTGTGTACAACTCGGCGGTTCGCCACAATCGCAACACGGGGCCTTGCGTCAGTAAAAAGAGCAACGCAGCCGCGTAGACGTATTCAACCCACCGCAAGGCAGACTTGCTAAAAATTTGAACGGGTTGCACTGGCAACAAATCTATCGTGTTGATATTCGGCGTCTTATTGCAGGCTATGCAACAGACTTAGAGCCGTCTACGGCGTCTGTAACCACGGTCAATACCGCGCGCTTGGTGGTAAGCAGCACGGTCGTCACTAAAGCCATGCTTGCTAGTGAAGCCAGCATCCAGTAACCCACATCGGATTTTGCTTTAGAAAGAGCAATGCCAATGCAGCCGAGCATGCACGCGGCCAACAAAATAATGGTGACCCCACGCCGCACGCTTACCCCAAGGCGCATCAATCGATGACTTACGTGGTCCTTACCCCCCTCAAACGGGCTGACACCACGCTTGATTCGGGAAATGACCACCAGTGTTGTGTCGAGCAATGCAACGCCGAGCACTACTGCGGGCACAAAAAACTGAGATATCTCGCGGCTGTCTACCTTGATTTTGAGACCGATATATGAAAGAAGGAAACCAAGATACAAACTGCCGGCATCACCCATATAGATCTTTGCTGGGTGAAAGTTGCTGCGTAGGAAACCAAGCGTGCATCCAGCGAGACCAATTGCAAGTAACGCTGTAAACGGTTGATTATTGGCGTAGGCGAGCACAAAAAATGTTGCACCAGCAACACCCGTTACACCTGCTGCCAGGCCGTCAACATTGTCGAGCAAATTCATTGCATTGGTAATTCCAATAATCCAAATGACGGTGATGACGGTGTCGATGCTGTCGGGAAGAGGCGATTTGAGCTGAATCCCATACGCGATGAGTGCAACTGCCACCCCGAGTTCTACCGCTAGCCGAACGTACGGGTGCAGCCCGCGTAAATCATCGACAAGGCCCATCACACTGAGCGCAAGTGCAAGCGCAAGTACCAGCAACAATTCGCCGAGAGTGCTTGCGCCTGGCTCAAAGATGCCGCCGGGATTAAACGAAATTGCGCCATCAACAAACGACAAATCTTGACGAACCAACGCACCTGCAATGACTGCAACCGAAAATGCAACGACCATTGCCAGACCACCAAGGTATGGAACCGGCAGCGTGTGCGACTTATGCCCGCCTGGCGCATCCATAATGGTTCGCGAAATCGCGATCCTTCTCACGAGGGGCACCAAAATAAGCGAAATTGCTAACGCCCCAATGAAGCTACCCGTGTAGATCCAATGCGAGCCCATGCCTACAAATAGTAGTCAGGACTGAGTAAAGGATTCTCTGTGCGGGAATGGCAAGTAACCTCAAAGGGGAAATGGGTATTAAACAATGAACATTCTGGTGACCGGCGGTGCGGGCTATATCGGCTCCAATCTTGTTGATCAACTTGTCGGTAGCGGACACACGGTAAGTGTTCTTGATGACCTCTCAACCGGCAAGCGGTCCAATCTCTCAAAATCTATTAATAACATTGACTTCATTGAGGGTTCAATCCTTGATGAAGAGGTCGTTCGCCGTGAAGTGGGCCGTGTCGAGCTTGTTTACCATCTGGCTGCCGCAGTAGGGGTGGGCAATATTGTGGCCCAGCCGCTTCAATCCATCATCACCAATTCGCGCGGTACTGAAAATGTCTTGGACGCATGCTTTAAGTCTGAAGCACAAGTTGTTGTCGCATCGACGTCCGAAATTTATGGCAAATCTGCGAAATTGCCAATGTGCGAAGACGACGACCGGGTGCTCGGTTCGACACGAATAAATCGCTGGTCTTATTCAACTGCAAAGGCGCTGGATGAGCATTTGGCATTTGCTTACGCCGAACAGGGTTTGGCAATGTCGATCATTCGCTATTTCAACTCCTACGGCCCGCGTATTGACGAAAAGGGCTATGGCTCCGTTGTGGCCAACTTCTTGCGACAAGCGCTTGCCAATGAGCCACTCACCGTTCACGGCTCTGGAGAGCAGACGCGTTGCTTTACCTACGTAGAAGATTCTGTACGGGGAACGATTCTGGCCGCTTCCACCCCAGCAGCAAAAAGTGGTGTTTTTAACATTGGGAACAATGTTGAGATGACCATTAACGATTTGGCGAAAATGATCATTGCTGCAACCAACTCATCCTCCACCATCCAACATATTTCTCATGACGAACGTTACGGCGCCGGCTTTGAGGACACTAAGCGTCGCGTGCCCGACATGAATCGAGCAAAGACTGTTCTCGGCTACGAACCCCTCACGGATTTTGCAACAGGATTGAACAAAACGATTGCCTGGTGGACGTCTAACCTCTCGTGATCCGAGTTGTTCACATACTCACGCGGACGAATGTTGGCGGGCCTTCAGTAATTGTCTCTTCGTTGATGGACGGCCTAGACAGCCGAATGTTTCAACAGGCATTGCTGCGGGGTGAAATCGGCAACGACGAAGGTGATTACCTCGCCGTGCATCACAGCAAAATGCAGGTGCACGACATTCGTGCCCTCGGGCGAAGAGTTGCGATTTTTGATGATGTGCGTGCCCTCTTTGCCCTCGTTAAAAAACTAAGAGAGATTCGGCCCGACATCGTTCATACGCATATGGCAAAAGCGGGTGCGCTTGGCAGGATTGCTGCAGTAATTGCTCGTGTCCCTGTTCGCATTCATACCTATCACGGTCATTTGCTGCATGGCTATTTTGGTAAAGGCAAAACTTTTGTAGTCGTTATTGCGGAGCGAATTCTTCGAGTGTTGACAACATATGCAGTGGTGGTGGGTGAACAAGTGCGACAAGACTTGATTAAGGCAAAGATCGTTTCGGTTTCCGCTTCTTGTTCTATCGCTCCTGGTGTGTCGGACTTTCAGTTGTGGGAAAAAGAAAAGGCACTCAATCAATTGGGTCTTCCACACAACCGACCCATAGTGCTCTTTGTTGGACGATTGACGAGCATCAAACGACCAGACTTGTTTGTGGATTTGGCGAAAAGGTTGGCTTCAAGCAACCAAGGTGCGCTGTGCGTTTTTGTTGGAGATGGTCCTCTTGGTGAACAGCTCCGAGATGTTGCGAAGGATGCTGAAAACCTTTGCCTAGCCGGGTGGCAAAAGGACTTGGGTGTTGTCTATGCCGTTGCCGATGTTGTTGTGCTTTGTAGCGACAATGAGGGAATGCCGTTGTCGCTTATAGAAGCATCGCTTTGCGCAAAGGCGATTGTTGCCACCAATGTTGGTTCGGTAAAGGAAATTATTGCGGACAGCGTTTCCGGAGTACTGGTTCCTCCGGGCGATGCCGTTGCGCTCCACGCTGCAGTAAGTCGGCTTCTTGGCGATGCTGCACAGCGGAAACTGTTTGGGGAATCCGCACGCGTCCATGCTCTTTCTGCATTTTCGCCAGATCGGTCGTTGCAGGCTCACGCCGACCTCTACCAACAACTAGTGAATTAAAGCCTCGTTCGCGAGCCAGACGGCGGGCCGCCTCCGTTTACGGCATCGAAGATAGGAATGCCCTTCGCAGAAAGTTGCTGCAATGGAAGGTCTTTTGCGTTTACCAAAACCATTGCTGCATCCCAGTTTGTTTGGTTGATTTGTTCGACTGATACGGAACGAAGAACCGTTTTTGAGATGGTTAATTCGTCCACTAGCGGATCGCTATATGCAACCGAAGCACCTCGTTCGGCAAGCATTTCCATAATCCGAATGGCGCGAGAGTTTCGGACGTCGCTGACTCCGGGTTTAAAGGCAGCACCAAAGCACAAAATGGTGGAGCCCTGAAGCGACTTGCCTTCTTTGTTCAACAAATCCTGCAAGCGGCCAACGGCATATTCGGCCATTTGAGTATTGACATCGGCCGCAAGCTCGACGAAGCGAAGTTGAAATTCGTACTCGCGAGCCTTCCACGCCAAGTAGTGGGGATCGACCGGAATGCAGTGACCGCCTGGGCCAATGCCCGGGTAGAACGGTTGAAACCCAAACGGCTTGGTAGCTGCTGCATCAATTACTTCCCACACGTCTATATCCATTTTGTGACACATCTGTGCAAGTTCGTTCACTAATGCGATGTTGACTGCTCGATAGGTGTTCTCCAAAAGTTTTGCCATCTCTGCAACAGCTGGAGAGCCAACCGAATGCACCAGGTTTGGATCCTCCATCAACGAGGCAAGCAGCAACGCGCTGCGGCGTACGCATTCGGATGTAAACCCTCCAACAACTTTTGGTGTGTTGCGCACATGCCATGTCTCGTTGCCCGGGTCGACACGCTCTGGTGAAAATGCAAGATAGAAATCTTTTCCTGCTTGCAAGCCATTCTTCTCAAGAATTGGTTTGACAAACTCGGTTGTCGTTCCTGGGTATGTAGTGGATTGCAGAACAATCAACATCTCACTACGAAGAACCGACGTGACCGTCTCTGTTGCGCTCTGAATATACGACAAGTCGGGTGTTTGGGTTTTGTCGAACGGCGTAGGAACGCAAATAAAGATGACGTCTGCCGCGGCGAGATCCTTTGGGTTTGTGGTGGCGGAGAAACGCTTTGCTTGTGCGACTTGTGCGATGCGCTCGCTTGGCACATCGGCAATATGACTCACCGATTTGTTGAGATTGGCAACCACCCCAGAGTGCACATCAAAACCAAGGGCTACGTAGCCGGCTTCAGCAAACGACACCGCCAGTGGTAGGCCCACATAGCCGAGCCCAATGACCGCCACAGTCAAATCGTGTTGTTGTACTCGCTGATCAAAACTTTTCGCCATGACGAACTTTCTGTTGGCATCTCCACAAATTTGTTACTGGATCAGCCTAACGGCTGACTCTGATTGCTGATATCTCAGTATGATTACCCCAGTGGATTCGCCCGAGATGCCGCCAGATAGCGAACTCATTTCTTCGCTGCTCAACGAGGCCTACGCCTTACGAATCAAAAATGAGCGACTGAGCCAATACGCCGAAGGCAAGATTGGCGAGCTTGTTGTTGCTCGACGCGAAATGGAGCAAATGCGAAGCGGTCTTGAAACCACTAGCAAGCAGCGCAACGAGCTGTCGGCTCGGGTGGAAAATCTTGAACGCGAAGTTGAAAACCTGCTGACCGCAAATGCGGCATCGATAGAACAACGTGACAGGCTTCGTAACCGAATCGCCGAAATAGAAGCTTCGCCTGACTATCTTCGCGCCCAGCGAATCGGTCGATTTTTTCAATTTTTTAAGCGTTCAAACCCAACGAAATAATCCATGTCGCCAACACTGCCCATCATTATCAATACTCGAGACCGGCTGAGCCCGTTGTTATTGCTGCTGGAGTGGTTAGAGAAGTGTGGGCAAACCAATATTTGGCTCTGTGACAATGCCAGCACATACCCGCCCATGGTGGACTTTCTATCGACAACCAAACATCACGTTGTTCGCCTCGGTTTTAACCTTGGTCATCGTGCGCCGTGGCTTTCTGGTTTAGTTGCCGAGCATGGCTACAACACTCATTTTGTTGTCACCGACCCAGATGTTGTTCCTACTGATAATTGCCCCAGCGATCTGTTTGAAAAGTTCGCAGTTACTCTCGACCAACATCCCGAGATTGACAAAATTGGATTGTCATTAAAGATTGATGATTTACCCGATCATTATCGGCACAAAAATGATGTGATTACCTGGGAGCAGCAGTTCTGGACAACGACTTACGTTGAGGGCTTCTATAAGGCCGACGTTGACACAACATTTGCGGTGTATCGCCCGGGGGGCGGGCACCAGAACGGCAACTCGCTTCGCTCCATGGCGCCGTACAGCGCCAGACACATGCCGTGGTACGAAAACTCAGCTGCTACCAACGCGGAACTGGATTTTTACATCAAGAATGCCGACCCGTTGATCATCAACTGGGACCACATCACACTCCCTGCTTCGCTTCGAGCACATCTTCAACAATTGCGCGGTCAGTCGTCAACCTCTCAGTGACACTAACCTTGGTGCAGGATGTCTGATTTTGCAATAACCGTTGAATCGGTTTCAAAAAATTTTCGTTTGTATCACGAACGTAATCGCTATTTGAAGGCTGCTATTTTGCGCGGTCGGCGCGCTCGATACGAGGAGTTTTGGGCGCTCGACGATGTTTCCTTCACTGTTGATCATGGCGCCACTGTCGGCATCATCGGATCTAACGGTTCGGGTAAGAGCACCATGCTCAAATGCCTCACAGGCATCTACCGCCCAGACAAGGGCAAAGTTTCAATCAATGGCAACGTGGCTGCGCTTCTGGAGCTGGGTGCTGGTTTCCACCCCGAGTTGTCGGGCCGGGAAAACATCTACCTCAACGCCGCCATCCTGGGTATGTCCAAAAAAGACGCGGACCGACAGTTCGACAGCATTGTCGAGTTTGCAGGGTTGGAGCGCTTCATTGATACAGCGGTGAAGAACTATTCGTCCGGAATGACCGTACGTTTGGGCTTCTCGATTGCTGCACACGTCGAGCCCGAAATCCTGTTGATTGACGAAGTGTTGTCAGTAGGCGACCAACAATTTCAACGCAAGAGCAGCGAAAAGATCGAGGAGTTTCGTCGAGAAGGCCGCACCATTGTTGTTGTCAGCCACAGCCTCGGCGCGCTTCAGCAACTGTGTAAAGAAATTGTCTGGTTGGAAAAAGGCAAACTAAAAATGCGCGGCCCCGCCGCAGAGGTGATTGCTGCCTACACCGGAGACAGTTACAGCCAGCACGCGGCCAAAGATGCAGATCTTCGCGAACGTTGGGGCACGGAAGAAGCCCGAATAAACACCATTGAGTTGCGCGATGCAACCGGGCAAATAGCAACTCGAATTGACACCAACTCAGCGATGCAGATCCGCACCAACATCACCGCACAAACCACACTGCGGGCTCCCGTGATAAAGGTGTACATCAGCAAGCTGGATGGCTTGGTCGTTTGGTCTTCAACCTCACATCGCGCCGATGGCAAAGTTGGCAACATGCAAGAGTCGGTTACTGCAACAATCGACATTCCCCAGCTGCCGCTACTTGAAGGAACCTATTTCCTCTCTGTGGCATGCACAGATGCAACGGGAACCACCGAATACGACCACTGTCAAAACTGGGTTCGTTTCGACGTACATCAAGATGATGTGTTTGAAGAAGGCCTCGTTGCTGTGCCATCAACGTGGCACATCGACCGTCAACCTAAATAGGTTTTAGAGTTCCTCGGCCAAGCGACGGGATTGCTTGACAAAAATTGTCCAGCCACCAACAAACGCCACGACTGAGGCCACCAACAAATATGCGATATGGCCCCACTCTGGTGCGCGGCCCGAATACAAAAGATGTCTGAACGACAAGATGAATACTGCCATTGGGTTCCAATGCAAGATGAACTCCAGGATCGGGGGCACCTTTCCCGCAATCTTGTCTGGGGTGTAGATGATTGGTGTGGCGAAAAACATCACTTGAATGATGATCGTCCAGAGGTACCGCAAGTCTCGGAAATACACGGCCAATGTTGAAAGTGCCAACGCAAACCCTGCCGCATACACCGCAAGTAGCAGCATCAACAAGAACGCAACGGGTATCCATGGCGCAATTGGGCTGCCGACAATTAACAGCGCAACGCATAGCAACGTCATTTCAATGCAGAACTGAACGAAGGAGAAAATCACTTGGGCAAAGACCAATGTTTCCCAAGCGAAATACACTTTTTTTACTAAGCCAGAGTTGCCGAGTAACGAGCCAAGCCCCAGGTTGGTGACGAGCGCGAAGAATCCCCACGGCAAAATGCCACTCAATAAATATAAGGCGTACACCTGGATACCAGACGGGTTGCCTGTTGGTGCGGTTGCGCCAAAGACCACGCCGAACACAAACCAATAAATGACCATGTTTGACAATGGGTTGAGCATCGACCAGGCCCAGCCCAGGAACGAACGACGGTACTTTGAACGCAGCTCGCGCAGGGTGAGATTCCACAGCAGGTTCTGCGATCGGCGAAGTTCGGTGAGTTGTTGCACGATGAAAGAAAACCTTACCAACATCAGTTGTGGGCGAGGGGGGACTTGAACCCCCACGTCCTTACGAACACTGGCACCTGAAGCCAGCGCGTCTGCCATTTCGCCACTCGCCCGAGTAACGATATGACGCTAGCAATGAATGCTCTCCACACCAACGGCGTCAATTGATTGCCTCGGGTAACATGTTTTTGATGACCGGCGAAGACGATCTTCCTCGTGAACTGCTGGATGCTCCTCGAGAGCGACTGCTCATGGAGATTCGTTTTCTTCGAGACGAAGCACACCATCGTCGCGTTGCCGAACTTGACGAAACTTTGCGCTTGACGCAGCAACAGTTGCGCGACACAGAAACCCATTTGCTGCACTCGCGCGACTTTGCCATTGGTGCTGCGGCAGAAGTGGGCGAGCATCGTGCGCTTCTCGATCAAGAGGCTTTGCGAAATAAGCGATTAAAGAACGAATTAAATCGTGTCTACAAATCTTCAACTTGGCGGATTGGTCGGATGATGCTGTTGCCGGTCAGAGTCCTTCGCAGGCTTTCGCGAGGGCGCTAATAAACACTTATGCCCCGTTTTAGCATCGTCACACCAACCTTCAACACTCCGGCTGCCGCGCTGAAGTCGTGTATATCGTCGGTACTCAAGCAGCAATTTCAAGATTGGGAATGGTGCATTGTGGACGACGCATCCACCGAACCACACGTATACCGAATGCTGTCTAAGGCGGCGCGGCGCGACAAACGAATCCGTATTTCCCACCGATCACAAAATGGTGGCATTGTTGCGGCATCCCAAGATGCGGTTGATATGGCATTAGGTGAGTTTGTTGTGTTGCTTGATCATGATGATCTGTTGCATTCCGAGGCGTTGTTGGCTGTTGATCAACGATTAAAGACCGACCCAACAATTGACTATCTCTATACCGATGAAGACAAAATTGACAACAACGGCAATCACTATGACGTGTTTAAGAAGCCCTCATTTGATCCATTGAGGTTGGCCGGACAGAACTATTGCTGTCACTTATCGGTTTTTCGTTCAACGCTTCTCGACCATATCGGTGGTTTTCGCGCTGGTTTTGAAGGCTCGCAGGATTACGACCTCATCTTGCGTGCTACCGAAAAGGCGCGCACAGTTGCGCATATTCCACGAGTGCTGTATCACTGGAGAGCAATTCCAGGGTCTGCGGCAACGCAACTGGATGCGAAACCATACGCACTCGACGCCGCGCTTCGCGCGGTGAGAGCACACCTAGAACGAACGGGTTCTGCATCCGAAGTTGCACAACTCCCCAATGGTTATGTCGCCGTTAAACCAAAAGCGTCAACTCAGCCGAAGGTGAGCATCGTTATTCCTACACGTGGGGATACCAAACGTGTTTGGGGAACATACACGTGTCTGGTTGAGAATGCTGTTGCGGGAATTATTCGCCACACGACATATAGCAACTTTGAAGTAGTTGTTGTTCACGACTACAAAGACGGGCAACCTGTTTTCCCAATACAACTTGGAGACGACTCCAGAATCACAGTTGTCCCCTACCAAGCCCCTTTTAACTTCTCGGACAAATGCAATGTTGGAGTAAAACACTCAACTGGTGACGTCATTGTTTTGTTAAATGACGACATTCAAATCATTAATGGTGATTGGTTGGATGTATTTGTAGCAATGCTGGAATACCCAGGTGTTGGCATGGTCGGGCCAATGTTGTTGCTTGAAGATGGACGAATTCAAAGCGCGGGACACACAAATATTCCAACACCACACAACCTTGGCACTGGTTTGTCCTCAAACAATCCAGGGTCATTTGGCATGTTTGCACTTACACGACGTGTGAGCGGAGTGACAGCAGCATGTGCCGCAATCCCCCGCAGCATCTACGAAGAGCTTGGTGGGTTTTCCATCGACTTCCCAGCCTGCTTCAACGATTTAGATTTTTGCTACAAACTCACCGAGTCGGGCCGACATATTGTGTGGACTCCGCTCGTTCGCCTGTACCACTTCGAGTCGCTCACGCGAGACCCAACGGTGCAACCACACGAGATGCAGATGCTTGAAAGGCGTTGGAAGCGCATGTTTGGTAAAGAGGACTACACGCGCCAATCCGCGTAGAATAACTACGTGTTTTCTCGCACGCGCCTTGGCGGCATTAGGCCCATCACCATTGGCCGGCGCGTGTTGGCCGAGATGGATACCCTCTCGGCCGATGGCCAGTCGCCCTTGCCACACGCATACACCGTGCATGTAAACCCCACCGATTACGAACTCTTGGCGCCTGCGCTAAAGCCGCTGTTGAGCGAACTTCGCCAAGCCATCACCAACCACGCAACATACGAGCAGTACCAGCTGGGCGCCGAGACGGTTGCTGCAATAGTTAGCGATGAGGCCATTGCTCGCGGAATGTGCAACGTTGTTGCTACAAGCCCCGAGCCGGCACCGCATCATGCACCCGTTGCGGTTGCAGGCAATACGTATTTCCTGGTTTTGGCAGACGGCACCCGCCAGCAATTGACGCAAGACGACATCACTATCGGCCGCTCCAGCACCTGCACCGTTGTTATTGCCGACACCAACGTCAGTCGCGTGCACGCGCAGCTTCGCCTTGTTGATGGCACATGGACAATTGAGGACCGCGGTTCTACCAACGGCACCCGCGTGAACAAAGAAACACTCACCTCACCAGTGTCGTTACTTGGCGGTGAAGAGATTGCGTTTGGTGCGCTGATCGTACGTTTTGAAAAGGTGTAGCCGTTAGCAACATGCTGACCATTCGCCACGGCGTGGCCACCGATACGGGAAATGTTCGTGCGCAAAACGAAGATGCATTTTTTGCGAGTAACACATTGTTCGCCGTTGCCGACGGAATGGGCGGCCACAATGCTGGAGAAGTGGCTAGCGCACTAACAACCCAACTCTTGGGTGCGTTGCCGCAGGGCGCAGTCTCGACACCCGAAGCATTCGTTGAAGTAGTGCAGCAGATCAATCAATCCATTTATCAGGCCGCAACAACAACCACCGAACAGCGTGGAATGGGCACTACCCTTACCGCGCTTGCCGTGGTTGCCAACGACGACGGCGCCGAGCCGCCACATATGGTGCTCGCAAACGTTGGTGACTCGCGCGCATATTTGCTGCGAAGCGGACAGTTGCGTCAATTAAGTGTTGATCACTCTTACGTTCAAGAATTGGTAACCGAAGGTCTACTTACTGCAGACGAAGCCCGCACCCACCCGCGTCGCAATATCGTTACGCGCGCGTTGGGCATTGATTTTGCCGTTTCAGTCGACTCGTCGGTCATTCCGATCATTGCCGGAGACCGCTTCATGCTGTGCAGCGATGGCCTGGTGGACGAAGTGCCGCCAAGTGAAATTGAGTCGTTGTGTTTGACCCAAGCCAGCTCTGTGGATGCGGCCAACGCGCTAGTTGCCGCAGCGAAGAAGCATGGTGGCAGAGACAACATCACGGTGATTGTGATTGATGCGCTTTCGCCTGCTGCAGTACCAAGCGAAACAACAAACAACGATGCGTCGATGTCTGCTGCCCGACCAAATCGTTCGCGCAGCGCAGTGCTGGTTGGCGCTGTTGTGTTGGTGATAGTGGCACTCTTCTTGATGTTTATCATTGGTGCACGAAATGCGCGCAACGGCTACTTCGTAGATTTCGACGGAACAACAAGCTCGGCAGACGTAACGGTCTATCAAGGTTCTGCAAATGGGTTCTTGTGGTTCGGCCCAACCGTTGCATTTGTTTCCGATGTTTCTCGGGGCGATGTTCTGTCGGCCCTCGAGCGCGAGATTGATCGGAAGCCGCAGTTTGATTCGCTCAAGGATGCAAAGAGTTACATCGTGCAGCTAGCGGAAGTTGCGGGCAGTAATGGCTGACGAAAAAATGCCTCTTGTCAATGAGCGCTACCGGGTGGAGCGCAGCGTTGGCCGCGGAGGCATGGCCGAAGTGTTTCTGGCGCGCGACATTTTGCTTGATCGCCCCGTTGCACTGAAGGTGTTGTTTCCCGAGTTTGCAAACGACTCCACATTTGTCGAGCGGTTTCGACGCGAGGCACAATCGGCAGCCAACCTGTCGCACCCCAACATCGTTGCGGTGTACGACTGGGGCAAAGTAAACAACACCTATTTCATTGCAATGGAATTTGTACAGGGAAGAACGCTTGCCAGCCTGTTGAACGACAAGGGCAAACTGACGGTCAATCAGGCCTGCGACGTTGCTGTTGAGGTTGCCGCAGCGCTTGCAGTAGCTCACGACAGCGGTGTGGTGCACCGCGACATTAAGCCGGGCAACATTTTGATTGGCCTCAATGGCCAAGTGAAGGTTGCCGACTTCGGCATTGCCCGCGCCATGGGTTCGGCCATTGAAGACGGCCTCACCGAGACGGGCTCTGTAATGGGCACCGCAA
>CAMDJX010000023.1 GCA_945900735.1 Acidimicrobium ferrooxidans DSM 10331
AATGTGCTCGATTGTTTAATCGCCTCGGCGACGAATGCCTGAGAAATGATTTGCTTCCCCTGATATGAACCTTCATCGAGCACTAGTTGTGTCAATGTGGCCAAATCTCGACACGACGTCTGCATGCCGGCGTACAGGCCTGCATTGCCAGCGGCATCAGTGATCAGCCTCGAGCTAAGACCAAGCGGGCTGAACAAAAACTGGGCTGCGAAGTCGTTGACCGCCATATTGCTTGCACGCTTTAGCACTACTTCCAACGTCTGTGTTGCCGAATTGTTGTACTCCCAAACAGTGCCGGGTTCGTGCTGCTGTTCCAGACCAATCGAAAAACCCGACTTGTCTTGTGAAAAGAATGCCATTTGTGCATAGTCGGTCTCAAAGTCGTAATAGCGACCACTAGTCATTGACAATAATTGTCGAATGGTTACTGGCTCGCTCTTGGTGCCTTTCCATTCGGCAATGAAGTCGGAAGCTGCCTGATCAATACTGAGCAAACCCTGATCTTGCGCAATTCCAATCAGTAACGAGGCAACCGACTTGGTAGTAGAGAAACCCTCTTGCAGTGCAGTGGGGCTCGACCCACCGAAGTTCCATTCGCGCACCAACTCGCCGCCTTTGAGAACTACCAAGCAATTTGCTCCATCTGTTTCGGCGCGCTTGGCCATTGCATCAAGCGCCGAACCATCTAGGCCAGCAAGAGAATTTACGCTTTCACCGCCGCCGCATCCGGACAACGCAAACAACGATACGAAACAGAGCGAACGAAGGATGCGACTCGACATGAACCAATGGTACCCGTCGGCATTACGGGCACTAGATTTTTGTTGTGCCAAAAAATAAATTAATCATTGGTGCAACATTCGTCATGATGTCCAGTGCAGGTTTCGCACTTGCGCCGGCCCTGGCGATCAAGGCATACGAATCCGACGCAAATCCGCTCGGCGTCATGTGCGTCCGCTTCACCATGGCTTCAATCGGCCTAGCAATATTGCGCTACTTGCTTGCCCGCCACCATCCTTGGCCCACTCTGCGCTCGTTCATCGAGATGTTTTTTCTGGGCGGGTTCCTGATCACCTTCACTTCGTTGTCGTACTTCATTGCCATCGACACCATCGATACGGGCCTCGCCATCGTCATCTTCTATCTGAACCCCGTGTTTGTTTTGATTGCCACGTGGGCCATATATAAGCGCAAGCCTTCCCGCTCCACCGTGATCGCGCTCTGCGCAACGCTTTTCGGTGTGTTTATATCCGTTGGTCAAATCGGTCGCTCCGACACGAAAGCCTTTCTGCTCGTCGTGGCGTCGTCGCTTACGTTCACCGTCTATCTCTTGTTGATGTCCAGAACACTTGCAAAGATCGACCTCGTCACTGCATCCATGTTGCTGAACTCGGGTGCAGCCCTTGGCTACTGGCTGTTTGCACTTGTTGCACCCGCCTCACTGAGTGTGGCTTTCCCCGACGACGCCCGGGGTTGGTGGTTCATCGTTGCGCTCGCGCTCTTTGGCACCATCTTCCCCATTACGTGCTCGTTCGAGGGAATCAAAAGGGTTGGGCCAAGTATGGTGTCCATCATCACCACCGTTGAACCCATTTTCTCTATCGCTATTGGCATCGCAGTGTTGGGCGAATCCATGACTATCAATCGCGCGATTGGCGCGGCATTCGTAGTTGGAGCATTGATTGCGCTCGGAATTACCAAGAGCCGAACAGAAGCGCCGGCCGCACACCAGTAGTCATGTCGAACCAGCCCAAGAATGTCGTTGTCATTTTGTTGGACAGCCTCAACAAACATGATCTTGCAGCGTTTGACGGTAAACAGTTTGATACGCCCAACATCGATCGGTTCGCCAAACGAAGCGTCAAATTTACAAACCATCACACCGGATCTCTGCCATGCATCCCCGCCCGACACGACATTTTGGTTGGTGCGTGGGATTTCTTGTGGAAGCCGTGGGGCTCAATAGAACTGTGGGAAGAATCGATAACGGCTGCACTGCGGCGCAAAGGTGTTGTAACACAACTGATCACCGATCACCCCCACCTATTTGAAGTTGGCGGCGAAAACTTCCATACGGATTTCACCGCATGGGAATACGAGCGTGGCCACGAGAGTGACCCGTGGAAAACCAGGCCAGACCCAAGCTGGATTGGTGCTCCGTCATTTGGACGTGGCCATACCCACTACGACAATTCCCGCGGATATTTCGAAGGTGCCGAGGATTTTCCCGGGCCGCGGACCATGCGAGCAGCAGCCAAGTGGATTCGCGATGCATCGCCTCAGCACCGCGCGAAGGACGAACGGTTCATGCTCTTCATCGATGAGTTCGACCCGCACGAGCCGTTTGATACGCCCGAAGAATGGGCAATGAAATACGACGACACGTGGGAGGGCCCACACTTGGTGTGGCCACCTTATGCAGTTGATGCAATTGCTCAGGGCATTATCAACAAACGAGAGGCCCATCAGATCCACTCGCAGTATGGCTCGAAGCTTTCAATGATTGATCACTTTCTGGGACAGGTACTCGACGCTCTCGATGAAACGAATGCGTGGGACGACACTGCTGTTGTCTTATGCACCGATCATGGCCACTACCTGGGCGACACCGATGTACATGGCCGCGACTTGTGGGGCAAGCCGTCGGTCCCCGTTTACAAAGAACTGGGAAACATCCCGATGATGATCTATTGGCCTGGCGTAACGCCTCGCGTTTGTAACGCCCTCACCACCTCTACCGACATTCACGCCACAATTGCCGAAGTGTTCGGAGCCGAGGTGAAGCATCGAACCCACGGAACATCGTTGCAACCCCTGATCGATGCAAGTTCGGAACGCATTCGCGATTGGTTGCTCACAGGCGTTTGGGGGCGCGAGGTACAACTTGTAACCGGAGAATGGCGATATTCGCGCGGGCCAACAGGTGCAAACGCGCCGCTGTCCTTGTGGTCTAACCGCTGGAGCACGATGCCCATCGCAAAGTATCCCAATTACAAAATGCCCAACCCCGACGAGCGCGCCAAGCTTGACCACATGCCCGGAACCACTGTCCCAGTTATCCGACAACCGTTCGCCGACGGTGATCTCTTGCCGTTCTGGGCAATGGCAGCTCAGTTTGAGCACATCTTGTACGACCGACAAGAAGACCCGCAGGAATCGACAAACCGCATTGACGGCAGTTATGAGAGCGATGCTGTCGAGCTGCTGCGCCACGCACTTGTGCAAGTGGAAGCGCCCACAGACCACCTTGTGCGTTTAGGGCTTAACTAGCAACTACGAAAGCGGAAATGCCTGCGCAATGGCAAGCAACGATGCACGTACAGCGCCCCGTTTCTCTGCCACCGTCTTACCAAGTCGAACAATAACCAAGTCGCGTTTCGGCAACACATAAATTTGTTGGCCTTCGTAACCGGACGCCACGAGGCTGTCTTCCTCCCCCGGCAACGTCCACCAGTGTGCGCCATAACCCAAACTTGTTTCGTCATCCACAACTGTCTGCACCTGGGCGTGATCTACCCAACCGGCTGGAAGCACTTGCGTGCCATTCCAATTTCCGTCCTGTAAATATAGGTAACCGAATCGCGCATAGTCGCGTGCTGTCGCAAAAACATAAGACGAACCGATAAACGTGCCTGCTGCATCAAACCGCGCAGTTGCCTGCATGCCAATTGGTGCAAAGAGACGTTGTTGCAGCACACGTTCGATACCGCTGCTCGAGCCGTGGGTATCACCATATGCGTCGCCCAAAATTCGGGTCACGATGTTTGTGGTGCCCGACGAATACAACCATTTGCTGTCGGGCTCGTCTGCCAAAGGCAGCGATACCGCATAGGCAGCAACATCATCTTTCCCCGATCCAAACAGCATCTCGATGACGTCGGATGAATCACCGTCTACATAATCTTCATTCCAGGAAAGCCCCGAACGCATGTCGAGCAGGTGCTGCAACGTGATCTGGCTGCGAGCGTCGTTCTTCCACGCATCAACTGCAGCCGGCTTGCTCACATCAAGCAGCCCATCCATTTGTGCAATGCCAACAAGTGCATGAGTAATGCTTTTGGCCATCGACCACGAGATCAGTGGCGTTTCAGCATCGGTGTCGGGCCCATATGCCTCGGCAACAACCTTGCCGCGATGAACCACCAATACGGCTTGCGTAATGTCGGTTGCTTCGTGCTCGCCAATGGTGTCGGCTATCTGCGCCTGCACCGTTTCTGCATCAACGTCTCCGCCCAGTGGGCCCATCTCCCATTGCGCGGCGGGAAATCGACTAGTGACCATATTCCTCACTGTAAACGACTACAGCGCAATCACCCGATCGCACAGTGCGTCTATGTCGGCCGAGTCGTGGCTAACAATGATCTTGGGGCCATCCAATTGCTGCAACGCCGCGCGCAAGTTGGTGCGCACCAATGGCCGCGCCAATTCGTCCAGTGCCGACAGCGGTTCATCCAGCAACACCACGCTGGGGCTGCCAACAAGTGCCCGCGCTAAACACACACGTTGCGACTGACCACCCGAAAGTTGGTGCGGCAACAATCTGCGATACTGCCCGATGCCCGCGGCCTCCAACTGGTTGCCGGCTATTGCTCGTGCATCACGAACACGAATACCGCGTGCCCGAAGTGCGAAGACAATGTTTTCCTCGGCTGTTAGGAATGGAAGCAGCGAATGATCTTGAAACATCATCCCAACATTTCGATGCTCGGGCTTCACATAAATATTTTGAGTCGGTGAATCCATCACTGTCCCAGACAACTCGAGCGACCCTGCCGACAGACTTGTGAGCCCTGCTACAACCCGAAGTATCGACGTCTTACCAACACCGTTTGGCCCCGTAACACCCAGCACCTCGTTGCCAATAGAAAGGGCAACATCAAGAGCAAATTCACCCCGTGTTATTCGGCCATCAAGTAACAGCGTCATGAGCGCCTGCCCATCCAGCGGTCGCGCATAGTCACCAACACGCCAACGCACACCAGGAGCAGTACAAAACTGAGCGCATATGCGGCCTCTGGGTCGCTCTCCAGCAACAAGTACACCGCAAGTGGCGTTGTCTGTGTGCGCCCTTCGATGTTGCCGGCGAATGTAATCGTTGCGCCGAATTCGCCCAGCGCACGCGCCCAGGCAACCGCAGTTCCTGCAAGCAGCGCAGGCGCAAGCAACCGCAATGTCACACGTGTAAACCTCTTTGTTGAGGACAACCCCATCACCGCGGCCGACTCTTCAAACTTGGGCTCGATGCTGCGAAGCCCGCTTTCCACGGCCATCACAAAGAATGGCAACGCAACAAACGCTTCGGCGACAATCACGCCAAGCGGCGAGAAAGTGAATTGCAAACCAAACAGGCTGTACAACGAAGAGCCAAGTAGCCCGTTCGATTTACCGTACGCACCAAGCAACGCAACACCGCCCACCACCGGCGGCAGCACCATGGGAAGCATCACCAATGCGCGTACGAGAGACCGCCCCTTAAACGCGATGCGTGCAAGAACCCAAGCAAGTGGAAGCCCAAGCAACACCACGAAACAAGTGGCAATCACTGACGTGACGAGCGATAACCGCAGCGCTTCCGACGCAGGCCCTTCCACAAGGTTGCCCAATAACCCTCGCCACGCAACGCGACGTACAAGCCCAACGAGTGGGAGCAAAAGAAACGCAAGCCCGAGCGCTGCCCCAACCAAGACAAAGCCTGGCGTACTGCTTGCAACGTCACGATCTTTTGCTTTACTCATGGTTTTTGAAAACCAAAACCTTTCAAGATTTTCCAGCCCTGCTCCGACAACACGAAGTCGACAAAGGCTTTGGCAAGCGAAGCATTCTTAGAGCCTCGGATTGAAGCAATTCCGTACATTGCCTTCACATTGCTTGATGCGGCAATGTCGACGACATGAATCGTCTTGCCCGCCGCAACGACGTCCGTCTTATACACAATCGCGGCATCAGCGTCGCCCGTTACTACCGCGCCAAGTGTCGCCTTCACATCGGCGCCTCTCGTTATGTTGCTCTCATTAATTGCCACACCTGAGCGAGCAAGCACGGTTGATGCGTACACACCGCAAGGGACTGTCTTTCCGCATAACGCAATGGTTCGTAATCTTGCAAGGTCATTGATCGACTTCACCTTTTCGGGGTTGCCAGGCTTAACCGCAACAGACAAACTGTTCCGTGCAAACACGCGTGGAGCAGCAACTACGTTCCCACTTGTAACCAGCTTCTCCACACTCGACATGTCTGCAGCGGCAATAACGTCACTTGGGGCGCCCGATTGAATCTGGGCCACCAATGTTGACGACGAAGCGAAGTTAAGCCGCACTTTCACCTTGGGGTTCGCGGCACGAAACGCTTTAGCCAATGCCGTGAACGAGTCGGTAAGCGATGCCGCTGCAGAGACTGTTATTTCGCCTTTCAGCGGCGAAGCGGCGGCGGCAGGCGCAATAGTGCCCATGGCGCAAATGCCCACCATCAGCACTCCGATTATCCGCTTCATCGCCACCCCTTAGGTATGATTAGTAACAATGAGACTATACGAGCCTTCCTCGCTGGATCAAACAGTTCTCGCCCTCATCATCGAGCAGCCCCGTCACGGGTTTGCGCTACACAAAGAGCTTGATTCGGACGAATCGCTTTCCTCTGTAATGCGAGTGCGTCGGCCTCTCGTCTATCGCGCTATCAACTCACTCTTAGAAGCCAAGTTCATCCGCCCAAGCAAAGTCGAGCCGGGCGACCAGGGCTCTGCGCGAACCGTCTACACCGCTACCGCATTCGGAAAGCGCACTAACCAACAATGGTTAAATGAGGTAGTTACACACCCTCGCGACGCACGCATCGAATTGCTCTGCAAGTTTGTTTTGCGTTCTCGTCAGGGCCTCAGCAATACGACTCTTGCGCGCAGGCAACGTGAAGCATTTAGCAAAATCGCCATTGATCTGAAGAAATCTGCCAAGCAACCAGATGTTGGAGCACAACTAGTTGCGCAATGGCGCTACGAAACAGTCAATGCAATGGTCAGGGTGCTGCAGTCGGTGAAGTAGGCAAAACGGCCACTGCAATTGCAGCAACAACGCCGCGCCGCAACACAACAACTTTCCCAGCCAATTGCACAGCCGCATCCTTGTGCTCGATCACCACAAGTTCGCCGTCCACCTCTATCTGCGCATCGCCGCCTATTCCCACCACCACGTCGGCGTCAAGTACCGCGCCAGGCTGCGCTTCAAACCATAAGTTGCCTTTGGCCTTCTTGCGATGGAACATCAGGCCGAGATCAACTACAGGCCCACGGGCAAGGGTTGCCGAGGTGTGCGCCTCGCCTCTAAAGGCCACAACAACTCCTGGCCTGCACGGTGAGACTTTGCCATCAATGGTTAACTGCAGCCCCTCGCCTTCCACCAGCAGCAACTTCCTGTCTACACAGGGCATTCGAGAAAATTCGCCATCTTCTAGCACTGGCGCAAGGGCAATTCGCCACGTCCACTCGCCTTGCGCATCTCTGTCGCTCGCGATCTCGTAGCTCGTTCCGCCACCATTGGCCCAAGGCATCGGAGTGTGCTCACTAAATCTCTGCAAAGCCATTGATGCAAACTACTCAAGTTCAGCCCCGGTTAGGCGTTTCACATAGTGTGTTGATCGCACGCAAGGAGATCCTGTGATTCACAAAGTTATTGAACAATGGCACGCCCACATGCGGGGCGAACTGGCTAACGGCCTAGATCTCCTACTGGATGACGACGTCGTTTTCTATTCGCCCATTGTCTACACACCTCAAGCAGGCAAGGCCATCACCACGCTGTACCTGCAGGCTGCAGGGCAAACACTTCCCGGAGAGAAGAAGGAAGGCGCAACCTCCGACCCCAGCAAGCGATTTCGCTACACCAAACAAGTTCTTGATGGAAATACAGCGGTTCTCGAGTTTGAAACCACAGTTGACGGAAAATACGTCAATGGCGTAGACATCATTACGTGCAATGATGCGGGAAAGATTGTCGAGTTCCGAGTCATGATTCGACCACTGCAGGCAATCAATTTGGTGCACCAACAGATGGCCAACATGCTCGAACAAATGAAGCCGCAGCCCTAACAATTTCGTGCGCGTAGCAATTAACTGACTGGGTCGTTCTCCCACTCGTCATCAACCGTTAGGTTTTTGCAAAGCACGAGGCATGGCCAGCACCGCGTAAGGTTTGGTCATGGAACACATGCCACCAACTGAATGGGCTCGCCCAGTTGTCTATTTCGAAATTGAAGCTTTAGACGAAAACATCTTGATTCCCTTCTATAAGGAGATGTTCAACTGGGAAATTGGTGGCGGTCCAATCCATCGCATTCCTACGGGAATTGGTGGCCCTGAAAATGGAATTGGTGGACACATCCGCAAAGGCAAACGCGGCGGAATTGCGCTCTACATACAAGTGAAGAATGTTGAGAGATCTCTAGCGCAGGCTCTACAACTAGGTGGAACAAAGACCATGGACCCGTATCAGATTCCTGGTGGAGCACTTATTGCAGGTATCGCCGACCCTGAAGGCAACGCGATCACACTTGTTCAGCAATAGTTTCTAAAACAGCGAAAACACTTCGTGGGTTGTTGAGCCTTCGGCAATGCAAGCCAACCATTCCTTACTTATTCCCGCATAGTTCCGGTAACCAGCATCTGCCTGACTTGCTTCACCGAACAACGTGACCACAATAAATTTTCCATTCGCATCAACAGCAACAGTGCGGCGCGCTAGCCCTTGACGATTGAGATAACACCACTCCTGCATCTGTTCATCGAGTAGGTGAAACTTTTCCACAGAGACTCCACCTACGAGGGTGAAGGTTTCAACTTCAATTGCAGCCATTCGAACATGCTAAAGCACTGGTGGTCACACCACGGATGACGCACTTTCGTTAGTGTTTGTAGGTCATGGCTACGAACCAAAAACTGTCGGGAACGTTGTTCGTCATGGCATCCAGTATGGGCTTCGCCGTCGTGCCAACCATTACAAGAACTGCCTACGACGAGGGGGCCAACGCCCTTGGCGTCATGACCCCACGATTTGCAATTGCAGCCATACTCATTACGGCCATCCGTTTACTATTCGGCAAAAAGGAAGGCTGGCCTGATGCCAAGTTGATGATTGCGATGTTCTTCATCGGGGCAATTGGCGTTACAGCTGTGTCGCTCCTCTACTTCATTGCAATCGGGCAGATTGATTCCAGTCTCGCAATTGTGCTGTGGTATGCCTACCCCGTTCTCGTGTTGCTCATTGCGTGGGTCTTCGAGAAGAAGCGACCATCGGCCACCATCGTGGTTCCACTCATTTTGACACTCACCGGCATTGCTATTTCAGCAGGGCAAGTAAAAGGTGGTAATACGACCGCAATTGTGTTGGTCGTGAGTTCCTCAATGATCTTTGCGGTGTATATCACTGTGCTCTCCAAGGTGACACAGAAGATGGGACTACTTACCGGAGCATCAATTCTGAATATGGGCACTGCTACCGGCTACACAGTGGTTGGAGTGTTTTCCACCAGCGCATTTGCCCCCGTGTTTCCAACGACGCCAAAAGTCTGGCTGCTTATCATTGCCGCTGCAGTAGTTGGCACGACGCTGCCCTTCCTTTGCTCGCTTGCTGCTTTGCACCGAATCCCGACCGGCATGTACTCGGTGATCACCACGCTTGAACCTGTGTGGCACATCATTATGGGTGTCATTTTCTTGGGCGAAGTAATGACGGATAACCGCATTGTTGGTGCAAGCCTCACCGTTGGCGGATTGTTGCTGTTCTCGGCATTCGAGGTACGAAACAAAGACACGTCAACACCTGTGACCATTTAGAACCTAATGGTGGGCGCTGAGGGATTCGAACCCCCGACCCTCTCCTTGTAAGGGAGATGCTCTAACCAACTGAGCTAAGCGCCCGCTAAACGGAAGCGTAATCATATAGCGAACTTGTGGATTTTGGACTAGAGCCAACGATTGCGACGGAAAAGGCGAAACAGCACCAAGCTCACCACGCCCAGGAACCCGACAACGATGAAGTAGCCGTATTTCCATTGCAGTTCGGGCATGTTGTCAAAATTCATGCCGTAAATTCCAGCGATCATGGTGGGGACTGCACCGATGCCAACCCAAGCGGAAATTTTACGCATGTCCGCATTCTGTTGCACCTGAATTAATGCCAGATTTGCATATAGAGCAGCGTCCATTAATGCATCGAGGGCGTCGACTTCATCGATAACTTTCAACAAGTGGTCACGAACGTCGGAGAACAGATATGCGGACTCCGGATTGATGTAAGGAACAGATCCTGCGGCAAGCTTGTCGAGCGGCTGAACCAAAGGGTGTACGGCACGACGAAACTCAATCAACTCGCGCTTGACGAAATACATGCGAGATGCGGGAGCCGGTTTTTCGTCGTCGAAAACATCGTCTTCAATCTGCTCGACATCCTCCGCCAACTTGCTTACGACATCGACATACTGGTCGACGAGGCGGTCGATGATTTCGTGCAGTACAGCCGTTGGCCCACCCTCCATGCGCTCTGGGTGGTTCTCTAAGTCGGCACGAATAGATCGCAAAGGAAGTGCTTCCCCGTGGCGAACAGTGAGGATAACTCGGGGCTCAATAAACAACGTGAGGTCGCCGACAATGATGCGCTCGGTTGTTGTGTCGTAAGCAACAGTTTTCAAAACAACGAGCGTGTGCTCTTTGTAGATGTCCAGCTTGGGGCGCTGCTTGCCTGACAGCGCATCTTCAACCGCAAGGTCGTTGAAATTGAATCGAGCTTGGTAACGATGCAGTTCGTTAACGGTGGATTCGTATAGGCCCACCCACGCGAAGGCTGCCGAATCAGTTGTTGGATTGTCTTCTACGCGTTTGCCGTGTAGATACGTTGCTTCATCAACGAGCATGCTGTGAGCGTACTTCACGCAACTGTGCAAGCAGAGCAGGAGTTGCGGCAACGATCGGTGTTCGCTTCTGGTCGTATTGCGTTACCAAAAGTTCACGATCTAGATGCTCGGATGTTGCCACGCCTGCCTCTTGGCAGATGAGAATACTTGCGAGGTAGTCCCACACGCCGTGGCTGTGGAAGTCGACCCAGCCGTCGAGCACGCCTTGTGCGACCAAACAAATATCGAGAGCAGCGGCGCCAAGCGCGCGAAATTGTGCCCACTGTGGCCGGAATGAAGCAAGGCCCGACACGCCGACGACGGCCTCTTTCAACGTTGAGCAGGAAGAAGGGTGCATTTGATTTCCGTTGTGGAATGCGCCGCCACCCTGCGTAGCCCAGTAGCGGTCTTTGCCGCTTGCTTGATTAACCACGAGCGATGCCCGCATGCCGTTTTTGTCGAGAGCGCAGAGCGCCGTTGCGAACCAAGGCACTCCTCTGCTTGCATTCGTCGAACCATCAAGTGGGTCCATCACCACAAGAATGTCGTCGTCGCCCCACTGACCAGTGATTTGGCTTTCCTCGGATAAGACAGCACAACCCGCATCGTGCAAAACAGCGAGCGCAGCATTGTCTGCGCGAACGTCGACCGAGTACTGCGTGTGTCGTATGCCCGACAGGCTCCAATCGGTGTTTGCTTCCAACACCTTGCTCACTGCATCGGCAGTGTCATTCAACAGCTGCAGAATGTCGGCATTAGTGCTGTGCCGGGTTAAACGCATGAATGCCTAACGCTCGTCACGCACGAAAGGAGTGCCGAGCGCCTTTGGTGCACCCAACAAGTTGCGACCGCCTGGCCGGCTTAATGCAATCAGTGCGATGAGGGTTGCGAGATACGGAAGCATCTGCATGAATGCAGACGGGATGATGGTGATCTGTTCGGCCTGCAAAGTGAATGGCAACTGCAACGTGAAGCCGAAGAGCACTGCGCCAAAAATAATCCTGTTTGGCCGCCAACCGGCGAACACCACAAGTGCGAGAGCAATCCAGCCAAGGCCGTTGGTGGTTGAGGCCTGATGCCAAGCCGCACTTTGCGCCAGCATGAGCCAACTGCCGCCCAACCCAACGAGCAGGCCACCAATGAACGTGTAGCGAATGCGAATGTATGCGACGGAGAGACCCTGAGCGTCGACTGTTGCCGGATCGTCACCCGTGGCGCGAAGTTCGAGGCCTGGGCGCGTGCGGAAAAGAAACAGAGATGAGACAATGGCGATGAACAATGCGAAGTACGTGACAATGTCTTGCCCGAAGACGATGGGGCCGATGACCGGTATGTCGCTGAGAGGGCCAAATGACAAAGGCAAAATGACGGTGGTGACAGTCTTTCCTTCAGCGGGTTTACCCAAGAAGTTTGCTAGCCCTGTACCGAAAATAACTAATGCGAGCCCGGCAACGATTTGATTTGCGCGGAATACCACGGAAAGCACCGCGTGAATTGCAGCCATGATGGCGCCGACGATCGAGCCGATGATGAGGCCTAGCCAAATGCTTCCTGATGCATCGGCGGCTAGGAAAGCGCTAATCGCCGACGTAAGCATGACGCCTTCGATGCCAAGGTTGAGAACGCCAGAGCGCTCGGTGAACAATGCGCCAAGAGCGGCAAGTATCAACGTTGTCGCGATGGCGATCGAGTCGGCCGACGTGAGGATCCAGATGTTGTCGTTCATGTGGTGACCGCCCTCACTAGTACGACGCGGATCTTGTAGCGACGGAATGCTTCGCCCCCGAGAGCGAAGAGCAGGATTGCTCCCTGCAACATGACGCCGATATGGATGGGAGTGTCGGTGGAGATTTGCAGCTTCTCGCCTCCTACTCGCAAGCCGGCGAACAAAATGCCGCTGACAACGATGGCGGCCAAGTTGTTTCGGGCGAGAGCTGCGATGACGATGCCGGCGTAGCCGTAACCGAGATTGACGATGCTCGGCTCGATCTTTCCGTATGGCCCGACAATGAGCATTGCGCCACCCAAACCTGCGAGCGCACCCGAGATAAGCATGACTGACATGGTGGTGCGCTTGGCATTAATACCTGCATAGTGCGCTGCCTTAGGCGAGTCGGCGATGACATTGATTCGATAGCCAAACTCGGTTCGCTTGACTACCCAATACAGAACAACAGCAAGGATGATCGCAACAAAGATTGTTGGATACAGGCGCGTGTCGCCGAACGATTGCAACTTTGCCGATGCCGAAACGAGGCGGCCTTGCGGGAACGATGTGTTTGGGTTTCGAAAGAAGCTGTCCGGCGTGTAGATGACGTAGTCGATGAGGCTTGATGCAACATACGTCAGCAACAGTGTCGAAACGATTTCGCTGGTTCCAAGACGAGAGCGAACAAACGCCGGGACGAAAATCCATAGCGCACCAGCTAATGCACCAAAGATGAGGACAAGTGGAACCATGATCAGCGATGGCAAATGATCGCCCAGGGTTATGCCGGCCCAAGCGCCGCCAATCATTCCCAGATACAACTGGCCTTCGCCACCAATGTTGTAGATGTTCATTTGGAATGCAAACGCCGCGGCAATACCGGTGCAAATGAGCACCGTGGAGAGCGCGAGCGTGTCGGTGACTCCGCGCGAGGAAGCAAAGCCGTCGCTGAACATGTTTGTGTAGGTATCAATTGGCGAGTATCCGGTTGCAAGCAAAAATATTGCGCCGAAAAACAAAGCCGCAAGAACTGAAACAATTGGGACGAGTGCCGTCAAGCGCTTTGGAGCCTCGCCGCGCTGATCAAACACCACTCGTATTGGAAGCCGCATTACACGCCCCCATTTTCAAGGAGGCCGGCCATAGCAGCGCCCACAGTAGACAAACTTGCGGTGGCGCCGGGCGTTTCGTGCACTACCGCCCCGCGATACAACACCAAAATGCGATCGGCCAGCGACATCACTTCGTCGAGGTCTTCGGAAATGAGAAGGATGGCCTGTCCCGCGCTACGTGCATCGTTGAGCAGGCTTCGAACGGTTTCGATTGCGCCAACGTCGAGACCACGTGTTGGCGAACAAACCACGAGCAACTTTGTTGCGCTGCGACCACCCGAGAGTTCGCGAGCAAGCAACACCTTCTGTGCGTTACCGCCGGATAGTTTTCGCGCAAGATGATCTGGCCCGTTGGCCTTGATCTCAAACTGATCGATCAACCGAGATGCTTCCGGCCTGATGGATGTTCGGTCGACAATGACTTTGCGATCGCGAGTGAGCAACAAGTTGTCGAGGATGGACATGGAGGGCACAAGACCCATTCCGAGGCGATCTTCGGGCACATAGGCAAGGCCAACTTCGCGAGCTTGGATTGGGCCGCGGTCGGTAGTCATTGCGCCAGAGATAGTGATGGAGCCACTTGCTGGCGATATCAGGCCGGCAATGGTGTCGGCCAATTCGCGCTGTCCGTTGCCGGCAACGCCCGCGATGCCAACCATTTCGCCAGCGTGGATATTGAATGAGACGTCGGAGAGCACTTCAACTTCGTTGATGCTGAGCGACAGGTTGCGAATTTGCAGCACTTCATGGCCAATGGGGTGAGTGGCGCGCTGTGCGTTGAGTTCGATGTCGCGGCCAACCATGAGCCGTGCCAATTCGCGCGTGTCGGTTGTTCCTTTGCCGGAAACGTGGCCGGTTACGCGACCATTGCGCAGCACCGTGACGCGGTCGGAAATTTCGACGACCTCGCCAAGTTTGTGGCTGATAAAGACAATTGATTTTCCGGCTTTGGTCATTGAGTGCACGTTGTCAAACAATTTTTCGACTTCTGCGGGAACAAGAACCGCGGTTGGTTCGTCGAGCAAGAGAATTTCGGCGCCTTGATACAGGGCCTTCACAATTTCGACACGTTGACGCTGCCCCACCGACAGCTCGCCGACTACAGCATTCGGGTCGATAGGTAGGCCAAACGATTCAGCGACAGCAGCAACTTGTTCATTAATTTCTTTGCGATTCAATCGGAAACCGAGATCGCGACTTCCAAGAATCACATTTTCTGAAACGGTAAATCGATCTACAAGACGAAAGTGTTGGTGCACCATGGCAATGCCATGTTGCAAACCTGCGCGAGGCGACGACAGATGCATCGGCTTGCCATTGCGCAGAAGATAGCCAGAGTCGGGTTGATACAGGCCACACAAGATTGCGGCCAATGTGCTTTTCCCTGCACCATTTTCGCCAAGCAGGGTGTGCACTTCGCCCGCACGCACGTCGAAGTCGACGTTGTCGTTAGCAAGCACTCCAGGGAAACGCTTGACGATGTTATGAGCGGAAAGCGCAGTAGGGGCCACACCACCTAAGTGATGTGACCCCTGCGCTACCTCGTGAGAGGTGTCATTCATGTTTGAGATCAGCCCTTTGGAGAACCGATTACTCCCTTAACGAAGTAGCTCATGCCGAGCAAGTCCAGAAGTTCTGGGCGTACATCTGCAGCAACAACTTCATTGCCGTCTTGGTCTGTTACTGGACCTGTGAATGGAGCGAACGAACCATCAATGATGGCTGCTGCTTTTTCCGCGATCAGTGCTTGCGTGTCGGCATCTACCGAATCGCCGAACGAAGCAAGTGTGACCATTCCGTCGGCCATCGAGCCGTAGTACTCATCGCTTGGGCAGGTGCCACCGGCAACAGCCTTTGCGGTTTGTACGTAGAAAGGACCCCAGTTCCATGTTGGAGCGGTGAGCCATGCAGCTGGTGCTGCTTCCTTCACATCGCTGTTATAACCAACCCACTTGGCACCACGGGCTTCGGCGGCAACGCCTGCTGCTGTTGTGTCCTGGTGCATTCCGAGAACGTCAACACCTGCGTCGAGCAACGACTCAGAGGCTTCCTTCTCGATGGTTGGATCGAACCATGTCTTGGTCCATGAAACTTGCACTGTTGCATCTGGGTTAACTGACTGGGCACCCAAGGTGAATGCGTTAATTCCGCGGATCACTTCTGGGATTGGGAAAGCTGCAACGTAGCCAAGCTTGCCGGTTGGGCTTGCCTTGCCTGCTGCGATACCCGAGAGGTAACGAGCTTCTTCAGCCGCACCGAAGTACGTGCCGAGGTTTGCTGGGATGTCACCAAATGTTGCGTACTCGCCACCCATTTCTGCGGTGAGGAGGAACTTCGCACCAGTTGCCCACTGGAAGCAACCCTCTGGGTGCTTCGTAGCAACGCGTGCCATTGGTGTTCCGTAACCAAACGAGGTTGCGAAAATGAGGTTGTATCCGCCAGCTGCGAGTTCTTCCATAACGGCTTCAGCTTCGTCGCCTTCTGGAACGTTCTCTACGCGCTTAACTTCGATACCGAGTTCTGACTCGAGCGACAAAATGCCTTGCTCGTGCTGGTATGTCCAGCCCTTGTCGTCTGGAACACCGATGTAAACAACTGCAACTTTAAGGCTGCTGTAATCGGCGCCTGCTTCTGCAGCCGCCGTGGTGTCTGATGCTGCGTCGTCGCTGCCGCCACATGCCGCGAGTGTCATCGCAGCAACAGCAGCAAGAGCGAAGCCCTTGATGTGTTTCATTTTCATGTATCTCTCCCCTTATGCAAAATGCATATGCCCGTTGGTTTTGCACGCCAGTTGGCGCGCCCCGAGAATAACACTTCCCAAGAGCCCCGCGGGCAAGAAGTGGTCTATGGGAGGGCGATAGTCGGGTCGATGAACTGGTTAGTTGCCAGGTCGGCCGAAGTGAGGCCGGGCTTCAACTTTTCGCCAAGACCCTCGAAGATCGGAATGGCCAAGGCAAGGAATTCGTCCATGCGCTGCGAGTCAAAACTGCCCAACGTGCCGTCGGGACTGTTTGCAATGAGCCCGTTTTCCAGCGCAAGTGCCACTGCTGCATCGGCCTGGCCAGCGTCGTACATCCAACCGTTGTTGTACTGGGCGACAAGGTCGAGAATCAGCGCGTTGGTTGTGGACGGATCGGCAACGTAGTCAACCTGAGCTTGCTGGATGATTGGCACCAGTAGTTTCAGACAATCGGCGGCAGAAACAATGGTTTCTGGCTTGCCAGCAAGTGTCTGCGCGTACGAAGTCCAGCCCGCGTCGTGGATGGTTTGGTAAGCAACTGGCTTACCCCAATCGGTGAGCACATTTTCGTAGAAGTATGGCTCGGACGTTGCGAAACCTTGCTGTGCCGATTTGCCGCCATCAGCAACAAAGTTGGCTGGCGTTCCGTCGTAACTGCCGTCAACTTGTGCCGGGTCGAGAATGCCAGTGGACGTGAAGTAGTCCATGTATGCGGTGCCACCGAAGTAGCGCACTTTGGCTCCAGTTGCCTTCAAGTCGGCGATGGTTTTCACGTCTGGGTAAGTGGCTGGGTCCCACATAATGATCTGCGGGTTGATGTTGAAAGGCGCTATCACCGACTGTGTTGGAAACTCGCCCGAGTTTTGAATTTGACTATATGTTGCAGCGAACGCGAGGAAAATATCTGGGTCGGAATACATCAACGATGTAGGTGAAGAAAAGCCCACTGCTGGGCCACCTGCACGAACCTGCACCTTGACACCGGTGTCAACGCCGCTTGCCATCAATGGGCCAGTGACGCGAAGCCCCGAAGCATCAACTTCGTAGCCAGCGCCAACCAGCTGATACAAGAAGCCGTGTTCGGACTCTGGATTCCAGTCGGTTTGGAATGTGACTGTTTCGGGACAAATTCCCGACAGCACTCCGGCCGCACTGGCAACAGTGTCGGTTGTCGTGGATGTACTGCTGCCGCAAGCGGCCAGCATCATTAACGCGAACGAAGCCGCAGTAGTTCTAAGGGTTGATTTCATAGGTTACTCCCTTGTGATGACGTGCCACTTGCCGATGACTGCTTTACGAAGCAGACCAAAGGATGTGAACACGGCGAGTCCGAAAAGACTCGCTAGCACTATAGAAGCAATTAGTTCTGGCCCCCACAATCGTCCTCGATAAATATCGATTTGTGCGCCGATGCCTACGACGCCGCCCTGGCGAAAGTAAAAGTCGCCAACCACTGCCCCGATGACCGACAAGCCGGCAGAAATGCGGAGACCCACGAAGATATTGGGCAGCGCTGCGGGAAACTGCAGTTTGCGCAATCGTGAAAATGTTCCTACTCCATGCAGCGAGAACAGTTCGTGCTGGCTCTTGTCAATAGACAGCAATCCGAACAATGTGTTGTTGACAATTGGGAAAAATGCGATCAGCACAACCACCAAAATGCGCTGAACCTGCACGCCGTCGATGAGTGCTCGAATGAGCGGTGTCATTGCAAGAATTGGGGCCGATTGCAACGCAACCAAATATGGCCATGTTGCCTTCTCCAGCCAACGACGGGTGGCCATCAGCGTTGCAAGACCCATGCCAACAAC
>CAMDJX010000024.1 GCA_945900735.1 Acidimicrobium ferrooxidans DSM 10331
TCGGCATCGTCCACCGTTGTCACCCATGCACGCCCATCGACGGATTTGACCAGGCTCACATGGGGAAGAATGAACTCGTGTGCCTCTTTGCTATCGAAAGGAATCGCACCGAGTAGCACCGGCCCGCTTCCTGGCGACTGAATGCGGTCATCGATTTGTAAAGAGTCAAGAAAATCGCGTGCTTCGGAGGCGGCGACTCGTGTTGCGGTTGCCGAGCCTGCAATGCCAACGCCGTCGCGTACAAAAAGAGATCCATTGCCCCCAGCGAAGCCGTTGAGATCAACCGCGTTCGACGTGAAGTCGCTGAGAGGGCGGGTAACGATTCTCATGTCGAAGAATTACGACTTCGTGGCAAGCATCAGCTGTGTTAACCCGCCAGACAACTGTTCATGCGTTGCATCATCGAATCCTGCTAGGCGCAGTTGGTGAATCAATTCGCTTGGCGAGGGCAAGTACGCGACACTTTTTGGTAGGTAGTTATATGCGGCGCGGTTGGAGAGAAGGCCACCAATCCGTGGAACGATCTTTCCGAAGTAAATTCCATTTCCAAAACGAATAAAGGGATTGGTTGGCACACCCACATCTAGTAATGCGATGCGGCCGCCTTTCCGAGTAACGCGAGCGATTTCGGCAAAGAATGTTGGAAGGTCAAGAAGATTGCGCAGTGCAAAACCGCACGTGACACCATCGACGCTGGAGTCTGGAAAGGGCAGCCGAAGTATGTCGGCTTGTGCACGTGGTGCGTTGCTGTGATCTGCGGCGAGCATGCCGAATGACAAATCGATGGAGAAAGGCGTAAGCCCCGCTTTGCGTAAGTCGATACACATATCGCCCGTACCGCTTGCCAAGTCGAGAACCAGGCTCCCTGTTGGCAATTGCAAAGAACGGATTGCGCGTTTACGCCAACGCACGTCAAGGCGAAATGTCATGATTCGATTGACCATGTCGTACCTGGGCGCTATTGCATCGAACATGTCTCGAACCGCAGCAACCTTCGCCTCGCCAACTGGAAGATCGGCTGTATCCCACGATGTTCTGTTGGGATCGGCCGACGAATTGCTCACGATTAGAGGCTACGACCGCATGAAGCGCCGACAAACACGCCACAATGGAGGAGTCGAGGGGGCATTGTGATTGATTTCTCATTTTCGCCAGAAGTTGAGGCCGTGCGCATGAAAGTGCGCTCATTTATGGATGAAGTGGTTCGGCCCGAATGGGATGCCATCGATCAGGGCAACAGAGAGCAACTTGTCAAGACGATCGTGGCTTTGCGCAAGAAAGCCAAGGAATGGAATTTGTGGTTGCCGCATATGCCAGCTGAATGGGGAGGCATGGGCCTCGGTCCAACCGCAATGGCGGCGGTATCCGCCGAAGCGGCCAAGGTGAGCATCGGGCCATTCGTGTTGAACGCACAAGCGCCTGATGAAGGGAATCAGCACACGTTGTTGCATTGGGCATCACCAATGCAAAAAGAAAAGTATTTGAAGCCCCTGTGCGAGGGCACTGCCCGCTCGTGTTTCGCAATGACGGAGCCAGAGGTTGCAGGAAGCGATCCGACGCTGATCAAGACTTTTGCTTACAAAGATGGCGACGAATGGGTGATCAACGGACACAAATGGTTTATTTCTGGGGCACGAGGTGCACAGTTCGCGCTCTTGGTTGCACGCACCGAAGAAGATCCCGACATGCCGCAAGCCGCAAACTCGTGTTTCATCGTTGATATACCAAGTGAGGGCTGGAACATTGTTCGCGATGTCGAAACTATGTCCGGTGGCCACAACCATTGTGAAATTCAAATCAATGACTTGCGCGTGCCAGCCGAGAACATGCTTGGCGGAAGGGGTCAGGGCCATTTGCTCGGCCAGTACCGACTTGGGCCCGCAAGGCTTGCGCATTGCATGAGATGGATCGGCCAGGCCGAAACAGCACTCGACATGATGGTGGATCGTTCTCTCGAGCGTTATTCACACGGCTCAGTTCTTGCCGAGAAGCAAGGCATCCAATGGCTGATAGCAGATTCGGCGATGGAGTTGTACCAAGGCAAACTGATGGTGCTCCATGCCGCATACAAAATTGAACACGGAATGGATTTCACATCTGAAGTTTCGATGGCTAAGCACTTCGTTGCCAACAGTTTGTGGCGAATAGTCGACAGAGCTATACAGGTGCATGGCGCGCTTGGATACAGCACGGACACGCCTCTAGCAGGAATGTTGCAACAAGCCCGTTGGAGCCGTTTCGCAGATGGTGCTGATGAAATTCATCAGATGAGAATTGCCCAGCGCACCATTGCGGCGTACAAAGACCATGGATCGACAAAGAAGGCAACTGGAGACTTACCCCTATGAACAAACACAAACTGACCTTCGGCGTGTTTATGCCACAGGGATGGAAGATGGAGCTCGTCAACATTCCTACCGCATCCGAAAAGTGGAATGCTGCGGTTCGAATTGCGCAGCGAGCAGAAGAGCTGGGTTACGACTCGATCTGGGTTTACGACCACTTCCATAACGTGCCTCGCCCTGCACATGAGGCGGTATTCGAGTGTTGGACGGTGATGGCTGCAATCAGTCAGCTCACGAGCAAGATCCGCTTGGGTCAGATGGTCGGTTGCAACTTGTACCGACCACCTGCATTGTTGGCAAAAATCACATCGACTCTCGATGTCATTTCTGGTGGTCGCGTGGATTGGGGTATTGGCGCAGGTTGGTACGAAAACGAATGTCGTGGCTACGGATATCCGTTCCCAGTTCCGAAGGAGCGCATTGCCATGCTGCGCGAATCGGTAGAAATCGTAAAGTCGATGTGGTCCCAAGAAGAGACGACGTATGACGGCAAGTACTACCAGTTAGTACGGGCCAATTGCGACCCTAAGCCGTTGCAGTCTCCCCGTCCACCAATTTGGATCGGTGGCGGAGGCGAACAATTGACTTTGCGCGTTGTCGCGCAGCACGCAGACCATTCCAATTTCGGTGGAAGCGCGGATGAGTTTGCTCGGAAAATTGAAATCTTGAAGGGGCACTGCGCGGCAGTAGGCAGAGACCCGGACGAGATAGGAAAGACGACTTCGGGCGAAATCTTGATTCGCGACACAGAAAAAGAACTGCGCGAGTTTCAGATCGCTAGTGGCCGGGGCGACAATTTCGAAGCCTGGCAAGCATCAAACTTTGTGGGTACACCAGAACAAGTCGCGATTCGAATCCAGGAATTTATCGATATCGGTTGCACGGGTTTCATCCCATGGTGTGTCGACTATCCAGATACGCACACACTCGACGCTTTCGCGAAGATAATGCGTAACTACCGCTAGTAATTAACTAGTAGTAGTAACGAAAAATCAGTTCGGCTACGCAAGATGGCTTAGCAGCGCCTTCAACTTCGAACGTGGTCTCTACGCATACCTGCGCTCCGCCGGCGATGTCGTCCACGGAAACGAGTTTTGCACCTGCTCGAATTTTTGAACCAACAGGTACTGGCGACATGAAACGAATCTTGTTCGCGCCATAATTGACGCCCATCTTCACACCTTCGTTGCGCCAAATGCCTGCCATCAGCACTGGTGCGAGCGAGAGCGTGAGGTAACCATGTGCAATGGTCTGTCCGAACGGGCCGGATTTAGCCTTCTCGACGTCGAGGTGAATCCATTGGTGGTCTCCCGTGGCATCGGCGAATAACTGGACTTGCTCTTGGGTCACAGTGAGGTAATCGCTATAGCCAAGATGCTTACCTACATGGGCTTTGAGGTCTTCGTGGTCTTTGATAACGGTGGTCATTGGAACAGACTAGCGGTACCAAATGCGCTGGTGCTCGCGGCTTTGGGTATGAAGAAGAAGGGCAACGAGGGCCACGTCGAACGCCAACGAAATGAGCGAATCTGAAAGGGGATTTTGAACAGCAACGATTCGAACAACGAATGGAGATATTGATGCCGCAATTGCAATCTTGTATCCAATTTTTCGTTCGTTTGCCATAAGTAAGCCGCCAGCGGCGTACAGCGCAACGTTGATGAGACCGATCGCAAAGCCAAAGCGATATGTTTCGCGGATATATCGCAAATAGCTGTAACCGTCGAGAAGATCAACCAAAGCGAAGAACCCATCAAAATAGAGGAGCCAAGTGGCTATCTGCAGAGTCTGGGGCTGCATTCGATCGAACCAGCGTTTGAAATTGATTTGCTGCACGGGTTCATTATTGCAGACATAGCCTGTGGATATGCGTACGGGCTTTGTGTCATTTGTTGGCAGACCAAATGTCGGCAAGTCAACACTGCTGAATGCAATTTGCAAGAAGAAGGTGAGCATTGTTTCAGACAAGCCACAGACAACTCGCACACGGGTGCGCGGTGTCGTCACTGCAGACGATACGCAAGTGGTATTTGTTGATACCCCGGGGCTTCACAAAGCGGTAAGTGCGCTGGGGGAGCGGGTAAATGCGACCGCGCTTGAGTCCACCAAAGATGTAGATGTTGTGTGCCTCGTAATCGATGCAACCGCACCGTTCGGCGCAGGAGACAAGTGGGTTAGCAGCCATATCGATATGTCAAAGGCAATCGTGGTGCTGAATAAGGTTGACAAAGCTGGTTCGACGAAAGTGCTGAAGCAATTGACTGCACTCAGCCAATTGAACGCCGCCGAATACTTTCCCGTTTCTGCCGCCACAGGTGAAGGCATCGAGGGTTTGATGCGCTATTTGCAAAGCAAGATGCCTGAGGGTGAGTTTCTGTATCCGACCGACATGGTTTCGGAGACGCCAGAGTCCACTTGGATTGCCGAACTTGTGCGCGAACAGTTATTGATTTATACCAATCAAGAATTGCCGTATTCGATTGCGACTCGAGTTACCGAATGGGAGCCGCCTCGCGTGCGAGTTGAGATTGTCGTGGAACGTGAAAGCCAAAAGGGAATGGTCATTGGCAAAGGTGGCGCCATGTTGAACGTTGTTGGTACGAACGTACGTAAACAGCTGCCTAAAGGCATGCTCCTCGAACTAGCGGTAGTTGTCGATAAGAATTGGCAGCAGCGATCCGAACGAGTTGAACGACTTGGCTACTAGCTACCAACAATGATGTTGGTGTAATCATCAAAAGTTACGGGCTCACCAGCACTGCTGAGATCTCCTCGTCCTCGTGGTACGACAATCGCTCTTCCGTCTACGTAAAAGACGACCTGACCGATTCCTGGTCGGCTTGTCAACGTCAAAACGATCTGTGCGATAGCAAGTCGTTGATCTACCGCGGATAACGAATTAAGAAATGCACGGGTTGCATTGACTGTGGCTACACCTCGATCGACGTTGACGCTTGCTTGAAGAGTCGATGGGATTGCGCTTCTGAGTCCGTCATTATTCGCGTCATCGATCAAGCCCTCGGTCAGCGCGGTAAGAGTTCCATTTGCATCGACAGGGCTCTTCACCAGTCGTTGAACCTTGGTGACTGCCGCATTTCGTATGAAGTACAAATCAACCTGTTCATAGTCGGTACCTGGAGGATCCGAAAATTGCGGCGACGTCGTAGTGGCCGATTGAGGGATGGTTGTTTGTGCCGCACTCAGTCCAAAGGGAATCTCGTCGGTGGAAATGGTTTCGAATGCGCCACTCTTTGGTACAGAACATGCTGGCAAAAAGAGCAGACAACAAAGACCGAACGTTATGTGCTTACGCAAGTTCGTCACCAGTTTCGTCGACGTCTGGCCTTTGTTTGATTCGTAATACGGTGACACAGAATCGTGCACCGCCCGTGGGCGAATTCTCGGCAACTGCATCTCCGCCGAGTGCCCGCGCGTGTTCACGCACTATTGCCAAACCCAAGCCGCTGCCTGTGCTGTTTCGAGTTGCAGTGCTGCGGGCAAAACGATCAAAGATGCGCTCTCGTTCGCTAGGGGCGACACCATTACCCGAGTCGTCGACGGTAATCACGAAGTATTCACCGGCTCGATCCAGGCCGACTCGGTTTGCTCCTCCTCCGTGATCGCGAGCATTCTCTAAAAGATTGAGCAAAATTCGTTCAATTCTTCGTCGATCAACCAGCGTCTCATCGTCGCCGATGCCGTTTAGCCCAACGCTTCGAACAGACGATTCGAAAAGAATGGTGGAAAAGCCGTAACGCGACATAATTCGTTCGATTAGGTCTGACAACCGGAGGTATTCAAGGCTCGATTCGCTTGCTCCTGCGTCCATTCGCGATAGTTCGAGAAGGTCTAAAACCGTTCGATCGAACCTTCGCACTTGTGACGCCGTGATGTCGATGGCCTGTTGATTGCGATCAGAAAACTCACTTCGACGGGATACCAGTACATCAACTGCCGCAGACAGCGCAGTGACGGGCGAGCGCAATTCATGGCTCACGTCACTGGCAAATCGCTGTTCGCGTTCGATGCGCAACTGCACTGCGTCGGCCATGTTGTTGAACGAACTAACCAACTGGTCTAGGTCGGTATCGGTTTCGTTTTCAAGTCTTGTGTCAAGCCCACCCGTGGCAATGTTGTTCGCCGCGTTCGCAACCCGGCGCAGAGGGCGAAGAACATTGCGACTCGTCGAGAAGCCCAAAAATCCTGCGGAAAAAGTGATGATGAGAACGCCAATGACCAAAGTGGTTTGGATCGTTCGGAGCGTCGTCTGCACGTCAGTCAGAGGAAATGCTTCAAAATACTGCACACCAAGTGAAGGAATCGCTACGCCAACCCCTTCGTATGGCCGGCTGTCGAAGGTGAAACGCTGTCGGCCGGTTGCCCCAGCAAGCGTGCGCCGAAGGAGTTCGTTAGGTAGATCAGTTTGAGTAAAGCGGAGAGGCTCTTGTGCATAAAACGCGGAAGACTGCGAATCAGTAGCGTCCAAGTGAAACACCGCATAGCCACCTCGTTCGCTTCTGATGTTGGTGATCATGTCGGCGATGTTGTCTCGATCGGTCGAAACAACGGTGCGCACTAATTGCGCGTTGTTAAAGGCTTGGCGTTGAGCAACCTCGCTGCGTTGTCCAAGCAAATATGAGCGCGTGCTTGCATACGTGACCACACTGAGGAGAAGGCCAGCTGCGAATGCCGAAAGACTGAAATAGAGCACCATGCGACCCCGTAGGCCCGTGAAGAGCATGCGGACGGAACGGGTGTTCATTGGTTCAGCATGGCGCAAATGGGCGGACTTTCGCTATTGCGTTTGGTCGGAACCGGCGGGGCCCAAGGGGGAGCATGGGTTCCCGCCGGTTCGATGCCTAATTCTCCACGCCACGATTGACTTTTACAGCCGATTTGTGTGCTTTTTGGGTAACAATTTGCGACCATCGGGCAGAATGCATACCTGTGCATACCTTGTTGTTTGTTGAGGACGACCCAGCAATCCGAGTTGCCTTACGTCTGGCACTTGAAGATGAGGGTTACGCGGTGGTGGAAGCTCAAGATGGAAATACAGGCTTGCGTTTGTTCGCCGAGCAATCGATTGACTTGGTTTTGCTCGATTTACGCTTGCCGGATATCTCTGGTTTTGAAGTGTGCAGGCAGCTACGACAGACCAGCATCGTTCCGATCATTATGGTTACAGCCCAAACCGACACGCACGATTTGGTAGCTGGTCTTGAAGCAGGGGCAGACGACTATGTGACGAAGCCGGTAGTAGCGAAAGAGCTCGCTGCAAGGATCCGCGCGGCACTCCGACGTACAACGCTGACCGACTCAAATCCTTCAGGGGCTATCAACGCAGTTTCTCAATTTGGTGACATTGAATTGTCGAGAGAGTTAAGCGTGGTTAGAAAAGCTGGTGTCGAGGTTTCTTTAACGAAGACTGAATACAACCTGCTTGTCGAATTTGCAGACCACCCAAATATGGTTCTATCTAGAGATCAATTGCTCGAACGTGTCTGGGGTTATGAATATTTAGGTGATAGTCGACTTGTGGATGCTCACATCCGCCGGTTGAGAGTCAAGATCGAGCAGCAAGCTGATGACCCGAAAATCATCTGCACCGCGAGGGGTATGGGGTATCGGCTTATTCCGCGTTGAGTATTTGTCGCAGAAATGATTGAACGTCTTGAATCTCTATGGTTCGTTTCATCGGAGGAAGAACTGAACCAAGCCGTTTGCCGTATCCCTTCGTTGCCAATCTAGGGTCAAGAATTGCGACGACTCCAGAGTCGCTCTGCGACCTGATGAGGCGGCCAGCTGCTTGAGCCAAGGCTGTGGCGGCAAGCGGAATGTCGATTTCGTTAAACCAGTTTTTTCCAACTACGTCGCGTCGCGCACTGAGCAGTGGGTCGTCTGGTCGAGGGAATGGGATCTTGTCAATGATGACGAGGCTTAATGCGCGTCCGGGAACGTCGACCCCTTGAAAAAACCCTGCCGTAGCAAAGAGACACGACTGTTCGTCATCGCTAAAGGCATTAATGAGTGCCATTTTCGGCAATTGATCTTGGCGCATGATGTTGAAGGGGAGTCGCTTCTCCATCTCGTCTGCTGCAAGATGCATCGCCCTGTAGGTAGTAAAGAGGGCAAGCGTTCGTCCCCCAGCGAATTTGATTAGTCGCTCGATTTCGTCATGAACCGTATTGTCGCGTCTTGGATCGTTGGGTTCTGGTAAATGCTTGGCGCAATACAACATTGCGGTGTTCTCGTAATCAAACGGGCTTCCCACATCGATGATGTCGACAGACTCTGGATCGAGGCCGATCCTGCTCGGCATTGCCAAGGGAATCGTTGCACTTGCCAATATCGCAAGCCGTTTACTCCATACGCCAGCATCCATCGACGGCCCGACATTCAGAGGCGCGATTTCCAAAGAGCAGCGGTCGACAGTTCCTGACACAAAAGCAACTTGTGACTTACCTGCTGTGAGGCACATGTCGACGGCATCGATGACTCGGTTGGAAAGCATTTGAGCACGCAAGATCTTCTGTTTTGCTTTTTCATCCTTGCTGTCGATCGCGCGTAGTGCTTGTACAGCCTGATCGATTTTTAGTCGAACATCCACCAAAGCGGCACCGATTGCAGGAGGGAATGGCAGTTCTACCCGCTTGCCTACGTAAGGCACAAGACACGCGTTGAAATCGTGTGCAAGAAGTTGCAGCGCATTTGTAAGCGAGTCTTCGCGAATGATTGCGCGTAATGCAGTAATCACGCCGTTGATCCGACCAGAACCCACAGATGTACTGACGGTATTACTGATGACGTCTTCAAGTTGATGCGCCTCATCAAACACGACCACATCGTGCTCAGGCAATAGCTCGCCGTTCATTGCAATGTGCAAGCCATATATAAACGTGTTGACAATTACAACGTCAGAGAGCGTCGCCGATGCCCTTGCTTGTTCCGAGAAGCATCTGTCGGCGGCCGGACAACGTTGAGCGCCAGGGCACTCATCGCTACCGACGCTGACTAATCGCCAGGCTTTGTCGCTGGGGCTCCACGTCAAATCACCCTGGTCGCCTATGTCGGTTTCGTCGGCCCATTCGATCAGTTTTCGCACCTCGGCCTTTACGGCAGCGCTCGTATCGTCGAGGTCCAGCTTCGCCTGCTTGGGAGATTCCATTTCGTCAAGGCGCTGGCGACAGAGGTAGTTGTTGCGGCCCTTTAAAACAGACCACGTAATGGTTCGATCTAGTTCTCGTTCAAGGATGGGGATGAGTTGGGGAAGATCGTGCGCCGCAAGTTGATCTTGCAGTGCTTTGGTATAGGTAGAAACAACAATTCTTTTTCCGGAAGCGATCAGCGGCACCAAATAGCCAAGTGTTTTACCGGTTCCCGTGCCAGCCTGCACGATGAGATGGCGATTGGTATTGACTGCGCTCGACACGGCCATCGCCATATCGTTCTGACCCTGTCGCTCCTCTGTGTTCGGAAGCGTGTCGGTTACTTTTCGCAGCAACTCGACAATTTCACGTTCACGCATCAAGAAGTGCCAATGCAGCGTCTAGGTCGTCTGCATCAAAATCCGGCCATGGCCGTTGCGTGAAGTAGACCGCGGCATGATTAATTTGCCACAACAAAAAATTTGAGATCCGAGATTCACCCGATGTGCGCACGAGAACGTCTACTGGTGGCATCTGTGCAAGGTACAAACGTTCTTCTATCGACTGTTTTGTAACGGTAAACAGCTCGATCTTCGATTTACGCACTGCGCGGGCGAGTTCGGCACGGCTCCCGTAATCAAAGGCAACGGTGAGCGTCATTCCAGTATTTGAGGCAGTGTCGGCAATTGCTTGTCTGATGGCTTTCTGCACATACAGCGGCGTCTTTGAGCCGGGTTCATCAAATGGTCGACCAATCCATTGGACTCGCACGTTGTTTGCATTGAGTTCTTCGATACGACCGAAAAGTTGCTTGTGCAGAGCCAGGATGTGGCGCACTTCGGCTTTGGGTCGGACCCAATTTTCGGTTGAGAAGCCAAACACGGTCAACCATCCGACATTTCGTTTAGCTGCCTGGCGAACGACCTCGGCAAGGTTCTCTTCGCCTGCAGTGTGGCCTGCGGTGCGGGGGAGGCCTCGTTTTTTTGCCCAGCGACCATTGCCGTCCATGATGCATGCCACATGGGCCCCGTTCTTGGACTTCTCGGCGTCTGATTGGCTTGGCATGTGAGCACTCACACTAGTGATGGCTCGTGCGACAATGGTGAGATGTTGTCGGTCGCCACATTGTTCAAACGTAAGAGGGTCAAATCGGTACACGGTCTAGTTCACGTTTTGGTTTGCGGTGGTTCTGCGGTGCAATGGCTTGATACGACGACGCAGGAATGGGGCCGAATAGCGTCGGAGCTTTCAAATTCTGCGCGCGGCGTAGGCATGCGATGGATCACAGTCTGCCCATACGGAGGATCGTTTACCGAAGTTGATCGAGAGTTGGTGTGCAAACGAATTGCATCGGCAACAGGCGGAACTGTTGAAAACTCAACCGTCACCCACCTCGACAGCGATGGATTCACCATTTCCTTTAATGTCTGCGCAGATGGGCAGCAAAGGTTTGTCGACATTGCTAATGCGTTGCCGGAGTCGCTGATCACAGAGGAGGCACTGTCGTCTGCCATGCATGAGCCTGCGGTCTACGATCCTGATTTGGTTGTTGTCCATGGTCCAACAAACAAAGTTCCGCAATCACTGATGTGGGAGTTGGGATATAGCGAATTGGTTTTTGTAGAAACACCTTGGCGAAAACTCAAGTCATCCGACGTTCAGCAGGCTATTTCTGATTTCACTACTCGGGAACGAAGGTTTGGTGGAATTGACGTATGACGCAGTACTTGGAGCGCGCGGTTGTGCTTCGCACCTACAAATTGGGTGAGGCAGATCGCATTGTGGTGCTCATGACTCAGAGCCACGGAAAAGTGCGTGCAGTTGCAAAGGGTATACGCAAGACGAAGTCGAAGATCGGTGCTCGCCTTGAACCGATGAGTCATGTTGAGATACTTCTGTATAAGGGCAGAGAGCTGGACGTGGTTAATCAGGTTGAACTGATTTCCTCGTCAGCGAAGTTGCACCACGATCTTGACCGACTTACTCAGGGCATCTCAATGCTCGAGGCCGTTGATCACATTGCTTCAGACAGGGAGCCTGCTCCGCATCTGTACACCATGTTGGTGGGGGCGCTGCAGTCGCTTGCAGATCAGGCTTCGCCAGTGGTTGTCGCAGCTTTCTATTGGAAGTTGCTTGCTGCCGAAGGGGTGAGCCCTCAGGTGCAGAAGTGTGTTGGGTGTGAGCAGACTGTGGAGCTCGTAGCTTTCGACATATCGCAGGGTGGGGCACAGTGCCGCGCTTGTCGTACAGGGGTGTCAATCTCGCAGCCGGCACTTCAATTACTGCAACAGGTACTTGGTGGCCAATTGAATCAGGCGCTCGCGCAAGAGGCCTCGGCTGCTTCCGGCGAACTTACACATCTGGCGACACAGGCAATGGAGCATTTCATTGAGCGGCGTCTGAGATCGACTTCACTCTTCGATCGTCGTTAAGAGAGCGCTCCCATGCACCATCTTTCTTATAACCTGTAACAATGCCAGCAACCGAACTTGAGCAAATTGTCAACTTGTGCAAGCGGCGCGGGTTCGTCTACCCAAGCGCGGAAATCTATGGTGGCTTTCGCTCGTCTTACGACTATGGCCCGCTTGGTTCGCTGATGCTCCGCAACGTTAAAGACGCTTGGGTGCGCACCATGGTGCAGGAGCGCGACGATGTGGTGTTGATCGATGCTGCGATTCTTGGCCCACCAGCCGTTTTCGAAGCCAGTGGCCACCTTGCAAACTTTTCCGACCCGCTTGTCGACTGCACGGTTTGCAATAAGCGATTTAGGGAAGATCAATTAGATGCACGGGATTGCCCAAACAAAATGAAGGGCTGCACTTTCACCGAAGCCCGAGCATTCAACTTGATGTTTCAAACTCATGCTGGCCCTGTTGAAGGCGAGGGTGCAACTGTCTACATGCGTCCTGAAACTGCACAGGGTATGTTCGTCAACTTTGCCAACGTGTTGCAAACCTCACGCAAGAAGCCTCCGTTCGGTATTGCCCAGGTTGGTAAGTCATTCCGCAACGAAATCACTCCTGGAAACTTTATTTTCCGCACCAGAGAATTTGAACAAATGGAAATGGAGTTTTTCGTTCCTCCGGCAGAAAGTTCGAAGTGGTACGAATACTGGTGCAACGAGCGGCTCAACTGGTATATCGAATTAGGAATTCCTGCCGAGTTGCTCCGGATACGTGCACACGACGCAGTTGAGCTCTCTCATTATTCGGCCGGCACGAGTGATATCGAGTTTAAGTTTCCATGGGGTTGGGGGGAACTGGAAGGAATTGCGCAGCGAACCAATTTCGATCTCAATCGACATTCCGAGTTCTCGCATCAAAAGCTTGATTATTTCGACCAGGCCACCAACGAGCGTTACGTTCCGTATGTAGTAGAGCCGGCCGCTGGAGCTAACAGAACAATGGCCGCTTTCCTTTTGGCTGCTTATGACGAGGACGTGGTGAATGACGAACCACGCACGGTTCTGCGCCTACATCCTCGTTTGGCTCCGTACAAAGTCGCAGTGTTGCCACTGTCCAAGAAGGACACGCTGATGCCACTTTCGAAGCAGATCTTTGGCCAGTTATCTAAGCTTTACATGGTTGATTTTGACGAGACGCAGGCAATTGGTCGGCGCTATCGAAGGCAAGACGAAATCGGCACACCATTCTGCGTGACTGTCGACTTTGATTCACTTGAGGATCAGGCGGTAACCATCCGTGAACGTGACACCACGACTCAGGAACGCGTCCCCATCGCGCAATTGGAATCGGTGTTGCAAAGCAAACTAGGTTTCTAGAAACAATCATCGAAAGGCACAACCAATGAGCAAAGTTTCGTTAGTGGTCAAGTTAAAAATCAAAGAAGGCCAGCGCGATGCGGTAACCGAAGCGTTTAAACCAGGGCTAGAGACAGCAAAAGCTGAAGAGGGAACACTCACTTACATTTTCCATCACGATGCTGCTGATGCGAATGTTGTATGGATCTTCGAGACTTATGTGAACCAAGATGCTTGCAATGCGCACATGAGTACAGACGCGTTTAAAGCCTTCTCGGCTTCCCTCGCCCCGTTTGTGGACGGCGCTCCCGAGTTTCATTTCCTCACGCCAATTGGTGGCAAAGGCGCGTAAAGCTTGTATCTCGACAAGATTCTTCACGAACATCGAGCTCGAATCGAAGTCGACACTCGCAATCTGGACGCGCTTATCGGCAAGGCCACACAATGTGGATTTGGACGCGAGTTCGCGGAGCGCATTCGAACCGATTCGGTAGACCGTTTGGCAGTTATTGCCGAGATCAAACGAAAATCACCTTCAAAAGGTGTACTCAATAGCGATATCGACCCTGCCGAGCTTGCGCAATCATATGAAGTCGGTGGTGCCAGTTGCTTGTCTGTGCTTACGGACGAGGCCCACTTCGGTGGTTCGGTCTCAGACCTGCAAGTAGCCCGTTCTGCTGTGCAGTTGCCGGTGTTACGCAAGGACTTCACAGTGAGCGAGAAAGACATTTGTGACGCGAAGATCATGGGGGCCGACTGTGTTCTGCTGATTGTCGCCGCGCTCGACAGGGCCGAGCTTGTTAGCTTCCACCAGCTTGCGGATGAATTGATGCTCGATGTGCTTGTCGAAACTCACAGCGAAGCAGAACTGGAGATGGCTTTAACAATTGGAGCGACGCTTGTAGGTGTTAACCAACGCGACTTGACAACATTTGCTGTGGATCACGACCGAGCAGTGAGGATGGCGGAGATGATGCCGCCAAATGTGATTCGTGTGGCCGAATCTGGTGTACGAGACGCGCAGGATGCACAGCGATTGCGTGATGCTGGCTATCACGCAGTGTTGGTGGGCGAATCGCTCGTAACAGCAGTAGACCCCGCGTCTGCCCTCGGCGCTTTGCGTGTAAGCGGGGGCTGAGTCCCCAATCCCGGCAGTATTCGCCACTACCGTTACCAATGTGTTCGTAAAAATTTGTGGCATCACTTCAGAGGCGGATGCGTTGTTGGCAGTTGCGCTTGGAGCGGACGCTATTGGTTTCGTTTTCGCCCCTTCTCCACGTCAGATTGCACCCCTGGCGGCTGCGGATATTGTCAAAAGGCTTCCGCCCGAAATCGTCACGCTGGGCGTGTTTCGCGACGAGACATCGCAGCGAGTACTTGAAGTAGTCCACGCAGCGCATTTGCATGGTGCGCAACTTCACGGGCATGAATCAACCGAGACTGCTTTTGAAGTAGCTAACGGTGTTCGATTTTCGGTGAAAGCGGTTGTTGCCGGTTCGCATAGCGCACGCGTAGGGGATACGTACGGTGTGGATGCATTGTTGGTGGACGGGCCCAACCCTGGTTCGGGCGAGGCTTACGACTGGGAACTTCTCAATGAGATTCCTCCCTCGATGCGAGTAATTTTGGCTGGGGGTCTGACGCCAGAAACGGTTTCACAAGCGATCATGATGGCTCGGCCTTGGGGTGTGGACGTAAGTAGCGGAGTGGAAAAATCTCCCGGCGTTAAGGACGCCGTAAGGATGAGACATTTCATCGCAAATGCGCGCTCTGCCGCATCCCTGTTGGGCGACGACGACTTGCTGTAGTTGTATTTGTCCCGCCACGCTTGGTCGTGCAGCGGGTGGCGGCAGTACATTGTGATCCATGTTGCAAGACCCAGGTGTCAGTGGCCGTTTTGGCGAATTTGGTGGTCGCTTCGTTCCAGAAACCCTGGTTCCTGCCTGCCAAGAGTTGGAAGTTGCCTTCCGTGATGCCTGGGCAGATCCATCTTTCCGATCTGAACTCGACAACTTGTTGCGGGAGTACGCGGGCAGACCGAGCATCATCACCGAATGCCACAACCTTGGCAAGCAGCTCGGCATCCGGCTCCTATTGAAGCGCGAAGATCTCAATCACACTGGCTCACACAAGATAAACAGCGTGCTCGGCCAGGTTCTGCTTGCCAAGCGAATGGGCAAGAAGCGAATCGTCGCAGAGACGGGTGCGGGGCAGCACGGAGTTGCTGCTGCTACGGCCGCGGCGTTGTTAGGTCTGCAATGCAAGGTGTACATGGGCGAAGTAGACGTGCAACGTCAGGCTCTGAATGTCTTCCGCATGAAGCTGTTGGGCGCTGAAGTTGTTCCTGCCATGTCGGGTAGTCGCACGCTCAAGGATGCTGTCAATGAAGCCATGCGCGACTGGGTTGCAACTGTCGAGACAACGTATTACGCGCTTGGATCGGTCATGGGGCCGCATCCTTACCCCTTTATGGTTCGAACGTTTCAAAGCGTCATCGGCGATGAAGCTTTCGCACAGTGCCGGGATGTTCTCGATGGTAAGGATCCCGATGTCGTAACGGCGTGTGTCGGTGGTGGCTCAAATGCGATTGGTATTTTCTCGGGTTTTGTCGACACCAAGGCAAGGCTTGTCGGTGTCGAACCAGCAGGCGGAGCAGCCGTAGGTAGAGGTGTTCCGGGTGTTGTGCACGGTATGCGTTCCTATCTAATGCAAGATGAGCATGGTCAGGTGCAAGAAGCGCACTCCATCAGCGCGGGCCTCGACTATCCAGGTGTTGGGCCAGAGCATTCATACCTTGCATCGATTGGCCGCGCCGAGTATCCGAGCGTTACAGATGCAGAAGTCATCGAGGGTTTCCAATTGCTTGCCAAGACCGAGGGAATCATTCCTGCTCTCGAGTGTGCGCACGTCGTTGCTTGGATTTCAAGAGAAGCAAAGAATATGCAGGGCCAGACAGTTCTCATGAATTTGTCGGGTCGTGGCGATAAAGACGTTGCTCAGATGATGGAAATACTGGGCTAGGCACATCAGTGGCCAACTTGGGTTCTCTAGAAGCCGAGCTTCGCGCAAAACGCGATGCAGGTAAGAAGCTGCTGGTCCCTTACATCACTGGCGGGCTAGAAGGTTGGCTGGAGGCGATTAGGGCCGCGGCCGCCAATGGCGCCGATGCGATCGAAATCGGTATTCCCTTTTCCGATCCTGTTATGGATGGGCCGATCATCCAATTAGCTTCACAAAAAGCACTTGATGCAGGCGCAACACCGATGTCAATTTTGAACGATCTTCGCCGAGTTGATGTAAGTATCCCGTTAGCAGTGATGTGTTATTACAACACCATTCACAATGCAGGTCACGAACGATTCGCTAATGCCTTGGCCGAGGCAGGTGTGTGTGCAGCAATCGTTCCCGATTTACCACTGGAGGAGTCGGGTCCTTGGTGCAAGGCGGCCGACGCCGCAGGAATTGAAACGGTGATGCTGGCTGCCCCTACTGCGCCAGACGAACGGTTGCCCCGAATCCTTGATCGCGTAAGGGGCTTTGTGTATGCAGTTGGCTTACTTGGCGTCACGGGCGAACGCGACGAACTTGCTTCAACCGCGTTGCTACTTGCACGACGCCTTAAGCAACTCACATCGATACCTATTCTGATTGGCGTTGGTGTCTCTAATGCTGAACAAGCCGCAGAAGCTGTCACGGTGGCAGATGGGGTTGTGCAGGGTGCTTCGGTTATGAGGCGTTTGCTGGAGGATGGGCCAGATGCGGTCGGCGAATATGTGGCCGAGGTTCGCGCAGCAATCGATCGTGTGCCAGTTGCTAAAGGCTAAGTTTGTTGCATGTTGAAGCCGGGTGTTCAGTCGCCAGCGATCGAGCTGTTTGACCAGTTTGAAAAAAAGTTCTCACTAAAGAAATATGAGAAGCGAAAAGTTCTGGTGTATTTCTATCCCAAGGCCGATACTCCTGGTTGCACGCAGCAGTCGTGTGGTTTGCGCGACATTGCATCAAGCATCGGCAAGACGGCAATCGTTGGGATCAGCCCCGACAAGCCATCCAAATTGTTGAAGTTTGATGAGAAGTTCGAACTCGGTTTCACCTTGCTGTCCGATATCGAACACGTCGTCGCTAAGTCGTTCAAGGTTTGGAAGAAAAAATCGATGTATGGGCGCGAGTACATGGGCATTGAACGATCTGCGTTTCTCATTGATAAGGGTGTGATTACGCATGCGTGGTACAAGATTTCCCCGAAAGATACGCCATTGCGTTTGCTGGAGGCGTTAGGTAAGTGAGCGCATTCCCCGATCCCTCCTCGTTGATTGCACACCGTGCACCATTTCTTTTTGTAGACGAAATTACAGAGCTCACTCCCGGTAAGTCGGCAAGTGCAATCTGGCGTTTGACAGGGGAGGAATGGTTTTTCGCTGGTCATTTTCCAGGTCGTCCTACATTGCCGGGCGTGTTGATGTGCGAAGCAATTGCACAAACGGGAGCCTTGGCAATCGTGAGTGATCCACAGTTTGCGGGCAAGTTGCCGTTATTCGGCGGTTTAGATGCTGCGCGTTTTCGCCGGCAGGTTGTACCAGGAGACACGCTTCAGCTTGAAGCATCGATTGGGAGAATGTCTGCCAGGGCAGGAAAAGGAATGGGACGAGCCCTGGTTAACGGCGAATTGGCTTGCGAATGCGAATTGTTATTCGTCGTAGTCGACGCGTAGTCCTACTGTTTATACGGAGCGATAATTACCGATCCGTTGTGCCCGCCAAAACCGAAGTTGTTTGAAATAGTTGGACCGGGCGTCCAGCTGCGTGGCTCGCCAAGGACAACATCAATGTTCATCTCTGGGTCAATCACTGTCGTTCCAGCAGTTGGCGGAATGAGGCTCTTCTCAAAGCTGAGTAGAACAGCAGCAGCTTCTA
>CAMDJX010000025.1 GCA_945900735.1 Acidimicrobium ferrooxidans DSM 10331
GACTTGGTGCCGGGCCGCGTGTCGCGCATGGATTCGGCCAACTCGTTTCGCAGTTGCGAACGCACATCGTCGGAAAGCATGTTGTGAACAATCACGGCACCGTCTCGTTGGAAGGCTTCAAAGATCTGCGCGGCAGTATGCGTGTGCGCATCCATCGTTGTCAACATCGCAATATCGACAGATGCCATTTATAGATTTTACCATTCTCAATAATTGCTTCAATACTGGCGGTCTATAGCCCGTAAGGATTCAATAAGAATGTTATTGGAGTAGATTTTATCTATGGCTATACAGAGTTTTCGGCTAGATGGTTTGCGTGCATTGGTAACTGGTGGAGGATCGGGCATTGGTAAAGCAATTGCCGATGCAATGCGCGAGGCTGGCGCAACGGTTGTTGTCTGCGACGTAAACAATTCGACTCAGCCCAACTACATCTGCGATGTTTCGAAAACGCAAGACGTTGAAGCAATGTTCAAGGGCATCGAGCACGACTTGGGCGGCCTCGACATCTTGGTGAATAACGTTGGAGTGCCTGGGCCAACTGCGCGCGTAGACCAAATGGACCCAGATGCTTACGACGAGTGCGTGCGCATCAACCTTGGCGGCACATTTCGGGTGACGCACTTTGCAGTGCCCATGTTGCTGAAGTCGAAAGGTTCGATAATCAACATCTCCACAAGCGCCGGCATTTTTGGATACCCACTTCGATCTCCATATGTTGCCGCAAAGTGGGGGGTCATTGGCCTCACCAAATCGTGGGCAATGGAGCTGGGCGAATTTGGTGTTCGTGTTAATGCAATCTGCCCGGGCTCGGTCAGCGGGCCGAGAATGGACGGCGTCATCGAGCGCGAGGCGAAAGCGGTTGGCAAGACGCCAGACGAGATTCGAACGGGTTACGAAAAGCAAGTGTCGTTGCAAACGTTTGTTGAGGCGTCAGACATTGCGGCTTCGTGCGTGTTTCTCAGTTCGCCTGCTGCTCGTTATATCTCTGGTCAAGTGTTGCCAGTTGACGGGAACATTGAAACGATGCGAGCGTAAGTCGTTGTGCAGATAGATATTCAGTTAAATGTCGGGCAGTGTTCTTGGCAACAAACATCTGAAGCTGCGCTAGCCGCCGAAAGCGCGGGCTACTCAGCGTTTTGGGTTGTTGACCATCTCTCTGGCGGCGTGATGAACGCACCAACCATGCCGGAGTGTTTCACCACGCTTGGTGCGCTTGCCGCAACAACAAGCCGAATTGGGCTTGGGTCGTTGGTGGTTAATGCTGGGTTGCGAAATGCCGCGCTCGTTGCCAACTCGGCAGCCACAGTGCAAAACATTTCTGGTTGCCGATTCATCTTGGGCCTGGGTGCTGGTGCATCTCCCGCAAGCACGTTTGCGTCCGAGTTGCACGCTGCCGGTGTGGATGTGCTTCAGTCGATGACTGAACGTCATGCCCAACTTGAACATGTGATGGACGTAATTGATGAAATTTGGTCGCCGGCCCGCCACAACAAGTACGAAACCTTCCCGCGCCCAGTTGCCCCTGTGCCGCGTTGGCTGGGCGTCAACTCTGTTGCACTTGCAGGCATTGCGGGCATGAAATGCGATGGCGTCAACGTGAGGGCAAGCCACCCGCAGCGCGCCGAGATTTTGAGTGCGGCAATAGGTGCAGCAAATGGAAAGCCGTTTGAAGCCACGGTGTGGGAGACATTTGACGAGTCGTTGCTCGATAGTTCGAATGGCACCCGCAAGCAATGGGCGAGCGAGGGTGTTAATCGGGTGATTTTGCTGATGCGCGGTGTGCCCGACCTTGGCAGGCTTTCAGCGCCGATCGGCTGATTACAAAACGACGTTAACGAGTCGTTTTGGAACAACAATTATTTTGCTTGGCTGCGCGCCGCCCAGTGCCGATTGCACTTTTTCGTCGGCCATTGCCATGGCGCGCAATTCATCATCCGTCACGTTTGCCGACGCGGTGAGCTTGGAACGCATCTTGCCATTCACCTGAATGGGAATCTCGATGGTGTCGCTGACGAGCATTGCTGGGTCGGCAGTGGGGAATGGCATGTAGGTAAGCGACTCGGTGCGGCCCAGTCGCTGCCACAATTCTTCTGCCATGTGCGGGCACAGTGGCGACAACATCTGCACCATTGCGGTTGCAACCTCGCGCGGTGTAGAGCCGTGCTCGTTCACGTGGTGAGTAAGCGCGTTATTCAACTCGATGAGTTTTGATATCGATGTGTTGAATCGCAGGCTGCTCATGTCGTTGGCAACGCCGTGGATTGCCTTGTGCATGTCGCGTTGCAATGCAAGCGGTGCAGCCTCGTCGCTCACATGAAGTTGGCCAGAATCTTCGTCGACCAAGTTGCGCCACACTCGTTGCAAGAAGCGCTGCATTCCAACAACATCGCGCGTATTCCAAGGGCGCGATGCATCCAATGGGCCGGTGCTCATCTCGTATAGGCGGAACGTGTCGGCACCAAACTCGTCGTACATCTCGTCTGGCGTAACAATGTTCTTCAGGCTCTTGCCCATCTTGCCGTATTCGCGAGCAACGGTTTCGCCCTGCCAGGTGTATACGCCGTTCGCTTCTTCAACTTCATTCGCGGGCACGGTTTGTCCGCGTTCGTCGCGGTAGGCGTATGCCTGCACGTAGCCCTGGTTAAACAAACGATGGAATGGTTCTTCGCTCGAAACATGGCCGAGATCGAACATCACTTTGTGCCAGAAGCGGCTGTACAACAAGTGCAACACGGCATGTTCCACGCCGCCCACATACAAATCAACGCCGCCGGTGTGCCCGGGGTGTTTCGGGCCCATCCAATAGTTCTCAACGTCCTTATCGATAAACACGCTGTCGTTAGTTGGGTCGAGGTAGCGAAGTTCGTACCAGCACGAACCAGCCCATTGCGGCATCACGTTTACTTCGCGCCGATATTTGCGCGGGCCATCGCCAAGATCGAGTGTCACGTTCACCCAGTCCTGCACGCGGGCGAGCGGCGGGATGGGGTCGGTGGTCTCGTCGTTCGGGTCGAGCAACTGGGGTTTGAAGTCGGCCAATTCGGGCAGCAACACGGGTAGCGCGCTTGGTGGAACGGCAACTGGTTGGTCATCTTCGTCGTAAACAATCGGGAACGGTTCGCCCCAATAGCGCTGGCGCGAGAACAGCCAGTCGCGCAACTTGTACGTGACAGCGCTTTCACCGTGGCCATTGGCGGTGAGCCAGGCATTCATCATCGAAATTGCTTCGGCCATTGTGCGCTCGCCGTTTACTGCAATCGCATCGTTTGACGAGTTGATGTACATGCCTTCACCAACGAATGCTTCGGGCCAAATGGTGCATTGGTCGGTTGGCACTAATTGATGTTTCGCAAACCATTCGGCAGTTGGCATCTGAATGGCAACAATTGGCAATTGATATTCGCGAGCAAAGTCGAAGTCGCGCTGATCGCCGCTTGGCACGGCCATGATTGCGCCGGTTCCGTAGCCCATCAAGACGTAGTCGGCAATCCACACCGGTATTTCGCCGCCAGTTACGGGGTTGGTTGCAAATGCTCCGGTGAACACGCCAGTTTTCTTGCGCGAGTCGTCTTGTCGGTCGATGTCTTGCAATGCTGCGGCTGTTTTGCGGTAAGCCTGCACTGCGTCGCGTTGCTCTTTGGTAGTCAACGTGTCAACAAGCGGATGCTCTGGCGAGAGCACCATAAAGGTTGCGCCGAACAATGTGTCGGGGCGAGTAGTAAACACTTCGATTGGGCCAGCAGTCGATGCAAACTTCACGCGCGCACCGGTAGACCTGCCAATCCAATTGCGCTGCATCAATTTCAGCGCGTCGGTCCAGTCCAGGCGGTCAAGGTCGTCGTTCAGGCGGTCGGCATATTTCGTTATGCGCATCATCCACTGACGCATGTTGCGCTTGAACACGGGGTAGTTGCCGATATCGCTGCGGCCTTCTGCCGTTACTTCTTCGTTGGCAAGAATTGTTCCAAGGCCAGGACACCAGTTGACAGGCGCGTTTGCGAGATAGACCAAGCGATGTTCGCTAATGATGTCTTGTTGCTCAACTTTGCTTAACGCACCCCATGGGCCGCGGCCGGTGTCGCGTTTGCCCGACACAAATTCGTCAACAAGTTCGGTGATAGGTCGTGCGCGTTGCAATTTGTCGTCGTACCACGAGTTGAAGATCTGCAAGAAGATCCACTGAGTCCATTTATAAAACGATTCATCGGTGGTGCTCACACTGCGACGCGCGTCATGGCCGAGGCCAAGTCGTCGAAGCTGACGGCGCATGTTTGCGATGTTCGACTCGGTGTTGATTCTTGGATGAATGCCCGTGACGATGGCGTGCTGCTCGGCTGGCAAACCAAAACTGTCGTAGCCAAGTGCGTGCAACACGTTCAGTCCTGTCATGCGCTTGTAGCGGGCAAAAACGTCGGTTGCGATGTAGCCCAGTGGGTGACCTACGTGCAGGCCGGCGCCCGATGGGTACGGAAACATGTCGAGAACGAAGAGTTTTTCGCGCCCTGCAACTCGCTCTGGCTGGGCAAGCGGCCCGGCTGGGTTGGGGGCTTCGAACGTGCCCTCGTCATCCCAATGGTCTTGCCATTTGGACTCCACCTGATTGGCGAGGTTGGAGGTGTAGCGAAACGCCGGAATCTTGGATTCGGGGTCGTTACCCGTGATCGTTGGGGGCGTGCGCTTTGCGGACATTGCCTCCGTATCGTAGATGAGCCAGAAGGCGAATCAACGGAGAGGAAGCGCGGGTACACACCATGGGTAAACCACAGCGTCGCTCCCGTGGCCGTTCGGCCAACAGTCGCAAGCACAGTTACCCCCGCGCTGCCCGCATTAGCGAAACCGTGCGCGAGGTAGTGGCAGAAGAGTTAGTGCGGATCGACGACGACCGACTCGCCTTTGTCACGATCACCTCAATTGATGTCGACTCCGAAATGAACCGCGGCATTGTCTATTACGACTCGCTGCAAGGTGTGGAAGGTGACTACCGAATTCTTGAAGCACTCGGCGAGCACCGCAAGCGGTTGCAGTCGTCCATCGCTAATCAGATTCACGCACGGCGCACACCAATTCTCGAATTCCGTCCCGATGAGGCCATTCGTGCTGCCGCACGCATCGAAGAGGTGTTGCGTAACGACCCAATGCATACGCGCAACCTCACCGACGACACCACCGCCGAATAACAATGGCCAAGCGCCGTCCTCCAACCGTGCACGGTTTGGCAATCATCGACAAGCCCGCGGGTGTCACCAGCCACGACGTAGTAAATCAACTGCGAAAGATTCTTGGCGAACGTCGCATTGGTCATGCCGGAACACTCGACCCCGACGCAACAGGAGTCTTGCTCGTTGGTGTGGGATACGTAACGCGCCTGATGCAATTTTTGAGTGGCATGGACAAGACATATACGGCCGAAGTTGTTTTTGGTACCGAAACCAACACGCTTGACAGCGCGGGTGTAGTGACAGCAACTCACGACATGCCTAACTTGAGTATCGAAAAGATTCGCCAGGCAGCAGCCAAATTGACGGGCGAGATTATGCAAGTGCCGCCCATGGTCTCGGCGCTGCGCGTAGACGGCAGGCGTTTGCACGAACTGGCGCGCGAAGGTGTTGTTGTCGAGCGCAAGGCTCGGCCAGTCACTGTGTATTCGTATGACGTAGAGCCAACACAAGACCCGCTTGTTGTTCGCATCGAGGTTCGTTGTTCGTCGGGTACGTACGTGCGCACACTTGCGGCCGACTTGGGCACTCTGCTTGGCGGCGGCGCACACTTGCGCAATCTTCGCCGCACATCCATCGGTGATTTCACAGAACACGATGCACTTGCGCCAGAACAGGTGAAGCTGCTGGAACCAATCACTGCGCTTCGTTCAATGACCAAAGTGATTGCCGACGAAGCAACCGCAACTGCCATTCGCAATGGCAGATCACTGCCCGCATGGCCAGGAAGTTCGCCTTGGGCAGTAGTTAATGAACAAGGCGCGCTACTTGCCGTGTACGAAGCAGATGGAGAAGTTGCTAAACCATCAGTCGTTTTGGCCGAAGCGATAGCGTAAAACCTCGTGCTCATCATTCATGAAACCGATTCGGCGCCCGCCGACGGCCAACGCTCGGTGATCACCATTGGCGCATACGACGGCGTCCATCGCGGGCATCAAGCGGTCATTGCCCAAGTGCGAAATGAGGCGGCGCGTTTGGGCTGCCGCAGTGTCGTGGTCACGTTCGACCGCCATCCCGCATCGGTGGTGCGCCCCGAATCTGCGCCCAAATTACTGACTGATGTCGACCAAAAAATGACGGCACTCGCAGCAACCGGCGTTGACGCAACGTTTGTCGTTCGGTTCGACGCCGATGCCGCGCAAGAAGACCCAGCCCAATTCGTGCGCCGAGTATTGGTAGACACCTTGCGAGCACAACTGATTGTGGTCGGGGAAGATTTTCACTTCGGTTACAAGCGCGGCGGAAATGTTGCGCTGTTACGTGAGTTGGGCAAAGAGCACGACTTCGAAGTTGTTCCAGTGCAACTCATTGCAAGGCCAGATGGCGTTGCCGAGCCCGTAAGTTCAACTTCCATTCGTCGTGCGCTCGCGGGCGGCCAAGTCGAAGTTGCTGCAAACCTGCTGGGTCGTCCGTTCAGCGTGAGCGGCGTAGTGGTGCACGGCGACAAGCGCGGGCGCACCATTGGTTTCCCTACGGCCAACATTGAAGTACCCAATGCCATGTGTTTGCCGGCCGACGGTGTGTACTCGGGCATCGTTCAACGCGCCGACGGTTCTACATTCGTATGCGCAATCAACCTTGGTCGACGGCCAACATTTTTTGAACACGCAGATCATTCATTGCTGGAAGCACACCTGCTTGATTTCGACGGCGATCTGTATGGCGAGCGAGTGTCGGTCACGTTCGAGCACTTCTTGCGCAGCGAGCGCAAGTTTGAAGGCCTAGAATCGATAAAGACTCAGCTGCAACTTGACGTTGCCGCTGCTCGCGCTGCCGGCACTACGACAAAATAGTTGCGGGTTCGCGGTCGGGGCGACCGTATGTTGTGTTGCGCTGACGAAGCGTGCGTCCAAGAGGCGCAGAGATTTCACGGAACGAAGCCTCTGTCATCTTCGTTCCATGGCTTGCACCAGCAGCACGCGAGATGTTTTCGTCCATCAACGTTCCACCCAAGTCGTTGCAGCCGGCTTGCAGCAACTGTGTTGCGCCATCGCGTCCGATCTTTGTCCACGACACCTGGATGTTGTCGATTAAACCGCGGTATGCAATGCGTGCGATCGCATGCATCAGCAGTGTCTCTCGGAATGTTGGCCCGCGGCGCGATTTGCGTTGCAGGTAGATAGGCGAGGCCATGTGCACGAATGGCAAACCAACAAACTCGGTGAAGCCGCCAGTGATTTCTTGCAATGCTCGTGTGCGCACAATGTGTTTTGCCCAACTATGTGGTTGCTCGACCGAACCAAACATGATGGTGATGTTGGAGCGCAGGCCCGCCTCGTGAGCAACTTGGTGGCACTCCAGCCATTCCTCGGTATTGATTTTGTCTGGGCACAAAATGGCACGGACATCGTCGTCCAAAATTTCGGCAGCGGTGCCCGGCAGTGAAGCAAGCCCCGCTTCCTTTAAGCGTGTGATGTATTCGTACAGCGGTTCATTCAGGCGCTTGGCGCCCTCGGTAACTTCCAGTGCGGTGAAGCCGTGCACATGCATGTCGGGCACTGCGTCTTTCACTGCTTGAGCAACATGGATGTAATAGTCACCATCGAAATCGGGGTGAATGCCGCCCTGCAGCGTCACTTCGGTGGCGCCCATGTCCCACGCTTCTTTAGCGCGCTGTGCAATGTCTTCCAGCGTGAGCAGGTATGGCGTGCCGCGCAAATTGAGCGAGAGCGGGCCTTTCGAGAAACCACAGAATTTGCATTTGAACGTGCACACATTGGTGTAATTGATATTGCGGTTGTGCACCCAAGTAACAACATCACCCACGGCATCAAAGCGCAGTTTGTCGGCTACGCGAGCAATCGCTCGAACCTCTGGGCCGCGAGCAGCAAACAGATCCACAATTTCTTGTTCGTTGATGCGATGGCCTAGTTCGACACCGCGCAAGATTTCGGCAATGCGCCCGGTAACGGTGTCGGTGTGTTCGTTGGTAACAAGTGTTGGCGTTGGGTTGTTGGCGCCGGAGTACCACTGCGTGGAGCGGTGCCCAACCAAAACAACTTCCGCTCCGTCGTGAACCACGTCGGCGGCAGTTACTTTCTCTGGCCATACTTGGCCCGGGTCGTCGCGGCCTAGGCCTTCGGCGTCGCTACGGTCGAGCACGGGAAAGTGCAACTCGGGTGCAAGCCACCTAGTGGGCTGTGTTGCAAACTCTGGGTAAATCGTGAGGCGAGGCGCAAGCACTTTGCCGCGTGCCTCGCTGGCTACGCGCAACTTGTCGAGTGCTGGCCAAGGACGCTCTGGGTTCACATGGTCGGCAGTAACGGGGGAGACACCGCCCCAGTCGTCGATGCCTGCGTCGAGCAATACACCGAAATCGTCGCTCAAGTTTGGCGGTGCTTGCAAGTGAATGCTTGGAGGAAGCAATACGCGAGCAGCAGCGATCGACCACATGTACTCGTCGTGTGGGCACGGTGCTTCGTGTTGCATGCCAGTGCGTGGCTTGGGCAAGAAGTTCTGCACGATTACTTCTTGCACATGTCCGTGTCGCGCATGCGACTCGGCAATTGCCAGCAGCGCATCGATGCGGTCTTCGCGTGTTTCGCCAATGCCCACCAAGATTCCGGTGGTGAACGGAATCTGCAACTCGCCAGCCCACTCCAACGTGTCGAGGCGACGCTGCGGCACTTTGTCGGGCGCGCCACGATGGCATTCCAAATCGTCGCGCAACGTTTCGATCATCATTCCCTGCGAAGGCGAAACAGAACGAAGCATCTGCAACTCGTCGCGATACAACGCACCAGCGTTTGCGTGCGGCAACAAACCCGTTTCGTGCAGCACCAACTGAGCCATGTCGTGCACGTAATGCACTGTCGAGTCGTAGCCGTTGTCGGCAAGCCATTTCTTTGCAACGTCGTATCGCAGCTCTGGTCGTTCGCCCAATGTGAACAGCGCTTCGTGGCAGCCGGCGCGCGCGCCTTGCTTGGCAATCGCCAGCACTTGCTCTGCCGACATGTATGGGTTCTCTAACCGAGCGGGTGGCTGCGCAAAGGTGCAGTATCCGCACTTATCGCGGCACAGCATGGTGAGCGGAATGAACACCTTCGGCGAGTATGTAACCCGGGTGCCGAAGTGCGCATCGCGGATGGCGCGCGCTTCAGTCAACAGCTGATCGAGGGGTGATTCAAGGACGCGCTGACGTATCGACAACTGAACCCTCCAAAGGGTTGGTATGAAGTTGGACTGCCAGCGCCCGACCAAGTTGCTTCACCGTGTTAGAGAGGCGAAGGTCCTTGTAGATGTCGTGCGCCCTAGACCATAGCGGTTCAGAACGTCAGTTTCAATATTTAAGCGATACTTAAATCTTGCCAAGTGCCGAAAACAGCGCGCGCACATTGTGGCCACTGATTGGCACACGATGACCAGTGCGGCTGATGAAACCCAACTGCACGCCCGTTGCTGGGTCGACCACCGTAAACAGTTGCTCGTGGCCTGCGGCATCAACGACCACGTCGGTGAGTAGCGGCACGCCCGCTGCCGCAAGCGCCTGCTGCACAAAACCTGCATTGAGCACTTCAATAGCAATGTGTTGCACGCCAGAACCATGCGCGTCCAGATGTGCTCGAACTGCTGGGTCGTTGCCTGGGCCAACCAACACCACTGTCACGCCACCCGCCGTTGCCGCAACGATGTCGGCGTCTTCTGTCGGCTCGATAGAGAAACCAAGCGTTGTAAGAAATGCCGAAGCAGTTGCCAGGTCGACCACTGCAACAACAACATGGTCGATACGAACGGCAACTGTGTCGAGCGCGCTCAGTAATGTGTCGGCAATTTTTGTTGGCGAAGCCTCGCCGCGTTCATGAGCAACTTCGATGCGGTGAGTCTCCGACAACACAGTGCGAAACACTTGCTCGGCAAAGTCGGCATCGACGCCGCTGTTAATTGCCCACTGCCGACGGGTTGTGAGTACTTCGCGTACGCGTTGTGGCTGAATAACTGCAGTTGCGGTTCCGGCTTTCACCTCGGCAACTTCGCGACACACTTCCATACGTTGTGCGAGCAGCGCAACAATGGCGGCATCGATCTGATCGATCTTCTCTCGTAGTTCAGGAAGATCGCGTGGCATGACTACCTGCGCCACCACGATGTGCGCGAACGATGCGGCGCAACAAGTTTCTCTACATGTTTTGCAAGCACATCCATTTCGATATTCACTGCGTCGCCAGGTTTGCGCACGCCAAGAGTGGTGACGGCGGTGGTGTGAGGAATGACCGCAACACTGAAGGTGTCTTTGGTGAGGTTGAACGCGGTTAACGAAATGCCGTCAACGGTGACAGAACCTTTTTCGACGATCAGGTGCATGTACTCGCGAGGAATACGAATTACTAAATCTGGTGCAGGCGCAACAACATGACCAACTGCATCAACATGTCCAAGCACCATGTGTCCGCCGAGTCGATCACCAAGCGCCATTGGTCGCTCTAGGTTGACTGGGTCGCCCGTATGCAAAGCGCCCAAGTTGGTTCGCGAATATGTTTCGTCGCTGACGTCGGCATCCCAATACGACGAACCATCGGTGGCAACAACGGTGAGGCAGCAACCATTGACAGCAATGGAGGCGCCGAGGCCGGAACCCTGCAGCACCAGGTTCGCCTCGATGCGCAGGCGAGAGCCATTGCGCTCGGCTACTTTGCCCAGTTCTTCTACGATCCCTGTGAACACAGCAATTCACACTACTTATATAGACCGTGGTTAGGCGGGGGGATTGCGGCCCTGAAGCGGTAGGTTGGAGGGGTCCGTTGGGGCTTTCAGCGCCGGCGAGATGCTTCTCATCATCCGATGAAGAGCGACCTCAGGTCCCGCAATCCGGCGGGCACACGAAAGGCAATACTGTGGCAACTGCCCCAAAAAGCGAAACAATCGCCAAGCATCGTTCACATGCAACCGACACGGGCTCACCAGAAGTGCAGATCGCACTCCTCACCGAGCGAATCAACAGCCTCACTGAGCACCTCAAATCACACGACAAAGATCACCACAGTCGTCGAGGCCTCTTAATGATGGTTGGACGTCGTCGCCGCATGCTTGACTATGTAAAGGCCCGTGACATCGAGAAGTATCGAAAACTGCTCGAAGATCTCGGTCTGCGTCGCTAACGCACGCCTCAGTAATAACTACATAACGAACAACCAGTAGTCGGTTGTCAGTCGCTGATAGCGCAGCGAGCCAATTCGGGCTCACGTTGCGAAATTGCCGACTGGGAATCGACCGGTTGTTCCTCAAACTCTGAACGATTGTCAACAGACATGTCAGAGACGAAAGGACATACCCATGGCTGACGCCATTTTAGTATCGGCACCTGTTTCAGGCACCGACAAAACACTCACCTTCGAAACCGGCAAATTTGCCTTGCAGTCGCAAGGTGCGGTTATCGCCAAAATTGGTGAGACCACCGTTCTTGCCACAGCAAACGCCGCAAAGGGCGTGCGTGACGGCATCGACTTCTTCCCACTCACCGTGGACGTTGAAGAGCGTGCTTACGCAGCAGGAAAAATTCCAGGCTCGTTCTTCCGTCGTGAAGGTCGTCCAAGCCAGGCAGCAATTCTTACTTGCCGACTCACCGACCGACCATTGCGCCCAGCCTTCCCAGATGGCTACCGCAACGAGACACAAGTGGTCATCACGGTTATCGGTGCAGACCAAACCAACCCGCACGACGTGTTGGCGATCAACGCAGCATCCGCATCATTCATGATTTCCGGCATTCCATTCGACGGCCCAATTGGCGCCGTTCGTTTGGCATTCAGCCAAGACGGTCAGTGGATTGCACACCCAACATTTGAAGAGGGCGAAGAGTCCACATTCGAATTGGTTGTTGCCGGCCGCGAACTAGACAACGGCGATGTTGCCGTGATGATGGTGGAAGCAGGCGGAACCGAAAAGAGTTTCACTTACTACGCAGAAGGCGCACCGAAAGTAACTGAAGAAGTTATTGCCAGTGGCTTGGATGCATCCAAAGTGTTCATCAAAGAGTCCATCAAGTTGCAGCGTCAGCTTGTTGCCAGCGTGATTGCAACTCGTGGCCCAATCGAGCCACTGAAGTACACACCAGTGTTGGATTACACCGACGAGTTGTTCGCAGCTGTCGAGCGTGTTGCAACCACCACATTGCAGCCAGCAATTCGCATTGCTCTGAAGAGCGATCGCAACGCAGCAATTGATGCAGCAACAGCCGAGACACTCACCGCACTTGCCGAAGAGTTCCCAGGCCAGGAAAAGCAGATCAAAGAAGCAGTTCGTTCACTCACCAAGAAGTTGGTGCGTAAGCGCGTTGTAGACGAAGGCATCCGTATCGACGGACGTGGCCCTGCCGATTTGCGCGCAGTTTCCGCAGAAGTAGGCCTCATCCCAACCGCACACGGAACGGGTTTGTTCCAGCGCGGTGAGACGCAGGTGCTCAACGTTCTGACCATGGCAATGCCGAAGATGAATCAGATGATCGACTCGATCACACCTGAAACATCGAAGCGTTACATGCACGACTACAACATGGCTCCATGGGCCAACGGCGAAACCGGCCGCGTAGGCAGCCCGAAGCGCCGCGAAATCGGACACGGTGCACTTGCAGAGCGCGCCTTGTTCCCAGTCGTTCCAAACCAAGAGAAGTTTGCTTACACATTGCGACTCGTGTCGGAAGTGTTGTCGTCCAACGGCAGCACCTCGATGGCGTCGGTTTGTGCATCAAGCCTTTCCTTGATGGACGCAGGCGTTCCAATCATTGCCCCAGTGGCCGGTATCGCGATGGGCTTGATCTTCGATCAGGGCAAATACACCGCACTCACCGACATCTTGGGCGCTGAAGACGCATTCGGCGACATGGACTTCAAAGTTGACGGCACCGCAGACGCAGTGACCGCATTGCAACTTGACACCAAGATTGAAGGAATCCCGAGCGAAGTATTGGCTGCTGCATTGCAACAGGCAAAAGATGCTCGCCTCAAGATCCTCGACGTGATGAACGCAGCAATTGATGCACCACGTGCAACGGTTGCAGCCAGCGCACCGAAGATCGTGACCTTCACCATTCCATTGGACAAAGTTGGCGAAGTGATTGGGCCTAAGGGCAAGGTCATCAATACCATCCAGCAAGAAACCGGCGCAGAGATCAATGTCTCCGACGACGGCGCAACGGGAATCATCACCATTGGTTCACCAGACAACGCCAAAGTTGAAGATGCACGCTCACGCATTCTTGCCATTGTCGATCCACCAACAGCCGACTTGGGCGCAACCTACACGGGTCGCGTTGTCAACATCGCGCAGTTCGGTGCATTCGTCAACATCCTTCCTGGTCGTGACGGCCTCGTGCACATCTCCAAGTTGGGCGATGGTCAGCGCATCGCAAGGGTGGAAGACGTACTCAACATCGGCGACGAAGTGCAGGTTCGTGTAGACGACATCGACGACCGTGGCAAAGTGAGCCTTTCGCTCATCGGCCCCGACGGCGAGCCAATGAAGGGTTCCGGAAGCGGCCCAGCCGAAGGCGGAGATCGTGGCCCACGCCCAGAGCGTGGCGGTGGACGTGACGGTGGCCGAGGCAACGACCGCGGTGGTCGTGGCGGTAATGATCGTGGCGGACGCGGAGGCAACGACCGCGGTGGTCGCGGTGGCAATGATCGTGGCGGTTCAAGCCGCAACGACGGTGGCGCTCGTCGCGAGCCAAACCGTGGATCAAAGCCTGCCGAGCCAGCTGTCGACAATGCCGTCTCCGTAAGTTTCGAAGACGAATTCGACAACGAGTTCAACGGTTAATTCCCGGATCTCTGTCGTTTTCGTTTACGGCTAATCTCGCAACATGATCAAAGTCGGAGTAATCGGCGCAGCAGGGCGTATGGGTGCAACGGTCTGCAATGCCGTAGCAGCCGACCCAAATCTCGAACTCGTAGCAGTGGTTGACCCTGGTTCGCCAGGTTCAACCACTCACGGGCTCACCATTGCTAAAGATTTGCGTGCACTTGCTGATGCGCATGTGGATGTGGCAGTCGATTTCACTGTTGCCGATGCCGCACGTGTAACGCTTCCTTGGTTGGCAATGCACAGCATTCACGCTGTTGTTGGCACCACAGGTTTTACACAAACCGATACAGACACTTTTAAGCAATCGTTTACCAATAGCAACTGCATCATCGCAGCCAACTTTGCAATTGGGGCAGTGCTCATGATGCGTTTCGCCGAAATGGCATCGCCATTTTTCGATACCGCAGAAATCATCGAGATTCATCACGACGCTAAAGCCGATTCGCCAAGTGGCACTGCAGTTGCAACCGCGCAACGCATGGCCGCCGCAAGCAGCCAATGGGCCAAAGACCCAACGACGCACGAGGCAATCCCTGGCGCGCGTGGCGCTAAGGGCCCAGGAAACATCCCGATTCATGCAGTGCGCATGCGCGGAGTAGTAGCAAATCAAGAAGTGATTCTTGGTACGCAGTCGCAGACGTTAACGATTCGTCACGACACGATAGACCGAGCCTCGTTCATGCCCGGTGTGGTTTTGGCCTGCAAGAAGATTGCCGAGCACAAGGGATTAACCCTTGGTCTCGAGTCGTTCTTGGGTATTTAACTAGCGAAGAGCGTTAATCGCCGCTACGTAGTTTGGCTCGTTAGCAATTTCGCTCACCAGTTCGGTGTGCAGCACTTTGCCTTTTTCGTCCGCAACAACAACCGCGCGAGCAAGCGTGCCCTTGAGTACTCCACTAGTGAGAGTTACTCCGAATGCCGAACCAAAGTTGGTGCGAAATGTCGATGCGGTCTTGACGTTGGCCAAGCCTTCAGATCCGCAGAAGCGTCCCTGTGCAAATGGCAAGTCGGCCGAGACGCAATACACCTCGGTGTTGTCAAGGCTGGCTGCAAGCTCGTTGAACGTACGTGTGCTGGTTGCGCATGTTGGCGTATCAATGCTTGGGAAAATGTTGAAAATGATGCGCTTGCCCTTCAGGCTGTTGTTATTAATTTCTTGAAGCTTGCCTGTCGTTAATTCAAACTTTGGCAGCGAAGCGCCTTTGACTGGAAGTGAACCAATCAAATTTGCGGGGTTTCCGCCAAGTGTGACGGTGGTTGCTTTTTTCTTAGCAGGCGACTTCTTTGCAGCCTTCTTCACTGATTTTTTAGCGGTCTTCTTTTTTGAAGCCTTCTTTGCTGATTTCTTCACGGTCTTTTTCTTAACCGACTTCTTCGTTGCCTTCTTGGCTACTTTTTTCGACTTCTTCTTTGCTGCCATGGGCGCCTCCTTGATTGAAAATGGTCTGTTGAGTCTGCCAAATTAACTCCGCCCGAGCAAGAGGGGTAGGAAGTTATTTGGCTGAGGGGCGACCCTTGCGGGCCGACTGCAGGAACGAGATGGCAAACAACCCCACCACCACATACCACTGATACTTCTCGATCCATTCAAGGAACGATTTGATTTGTTCCTCAAAGATCCGTCCTCCTTGCCACAGAATCGCCAGTTTGAAGGCAATCCCAATCATCAAGAGGGGCACAAACTTCTTTGGCGGCATCCGTCGATGCCCGAGAAGCAGGCAGACAATGTTGCTGCCTGGCATCAGCACCAATATTGCGGGGCCGGCTCGGTCTACGGCTCTTTCGGTCCATTTATAGATGGCGGGAAGTTCGCCCATGTTGCCTTCCACCCAGCCAAGTGCCTTGGTGCCGTACCAACGCCCAACGAGGTACAACGCAACTCCGGCGATCAATATGCGAACAAAACCGATCGAGAGATACGAGGCGAGGTCGATGTAGGGCACCGAACCAAACAGGTTGCGGTTGCGCGAACTAAGCATCAAAATCAGCCTTGGCTTTTCGTCCACAAGGGCAGGCCCGATGTTGCTGCCCACCGTTCCGATCACAAACAACAGCGTTGTGAACGTCAGGACGGCTTTGCGCATCCGAGAACCGTAGCCCAGTTGCTACCTTTATGGCACGCAGGGACGAGGGGGATTTCCGTGAAGGGTTTAATGCAAGATACGCCGCTGACTTTGGTGCATTTGTTTGAGCGCGCCGAGAAGTATCACAGCGAAAAGACCATCGTTACTGCAACGGCAACGGGCAAAGAGAAAACCACGTACGGCGAGTGGGCTGCGCGCACGCGCCAACTTGGCGGTGTGCTCGACAAGTTGGGAATAAGCAAAGACGGTCGTGTTGGCACGTTTGCCTGGAACTCGGCTCGCCACCTAGAGCTGTACTTTGCGCCACCATGCACGGGTCGTGTTGCACACACGCTCAACATTCGATTGTTCCCCGAGCAGTTGACGTACATCGTTAATCACGCCGAAGACGAAGTCATTTTTATCGACCGATCGTTGTTTGCGCTGATTGCGCCATTGTTGCCAACGTTCACCACGGTGAAACACCTAGTGATTATGGACGATGGTAAAGGTGATGTGCCCGAAAGCGTCAAAGGTTTTGAAATGCACGACTACGAGGCGCTGCTGAAGGGAACACCTGGCGTCGAGTTTCGTATCACCGACGAACACCGTGCAGCCAGCATGTGTTACACCAGTGGCACAACGGGCAACCCGAAGGGCGTGGTGTACAGCCATCGCTCTACGTACTTGCATACCTTTGGCGCAATGACTGCCGACTCACTTGGTGCTCGTGAGAGCGACATCATCTTGCCTGTCGTGCCAATGTTTCATGCCAACGCGTGGGGCCTTGCACATGCGGCAGTTGCTTCTGGTGCAAGTTTGGTTATGCCAGGCCCTGACCTTTCCGGAAAAGCAATTGCCAACTTGATCGTCGACGAAAAAGTAACGGTGGCTGCTGGCGTACCAACTATTTGGATGGCAGTGTTGCCCGAGTTGAAGGGCCGAGACACTTCGGCGTTGCGTGCAATTCCTTGCGGCGGTTCTGCAGTTCCCAAAGCGTTGAGTGAGGGATATCGCGAGCAAACCGGCCTGCCGATTTTGCAGGCGTGGGGCATGACCGAAACCAGCCCGATTGCAGCGGTATGCACGTTGTCGGCGGCAGATCAATTGTTGCCACAATCCGAGCAAGCCGATTTGCGAACAACTGTTGGTCAGATTGCTTTTGGTGTCGATGCGCGGGTTGTCGAGCCAGGCACAACCACGCCAGTTGCATGGGACGGCGAAACAAGTGGCGAGCTGCAGTGCAGTGGCAACTGGATTGCGTCGACGTATTACAACGATGCCCGTGCCGGCGAAAGTTTCACCGAAGACGGTTGGCTTCGCACGGGCGACGTGGCAACGGTGGATGCGAAGGGTCGCATCCGGCTTGTCGACCGCACGAAGGATCTCATTAAGTCGGGCGGCGAATGGATCTCGTCAGTTGAGATTGAAAACGAGTTGATGTCGCATCCAAAAATTAAAGAGGCAGCCGTTATTGGCGTGCCACACCCCAAGTGGTCGGAGCGCCCGCTTGCCTGTGTGGTGTTGGTGGAAGGCGAGACACTGACCAAACAAGAAGTGCTCGATCACATCAAGCCATCGCTTGCCAA
>CAMDJX010000026.1 GCA_945900735.1 Acidimicrobium ferrooxidans DSM 10331
CAAATAACAACGCGCGCACCCTCGTTGGCAAGTGCCTGCGCGCTTGCAAAGCCAAGCCCTGCGGAACCCGCGGCGACGGCAGCAGTGCGGCCCGAAATACCAAGATCCATCAGGAAAACGCTACTGCCCAAGTGCTACCGTGGTGCGAGTTAGGTGGTGGGAAACCCATGAGTGGGTATCAACAAGACGAGCGTTTTCTGGACGCAATCGCGGACGCCGAACCCTACGCGTATTGGCTGGACGACGTTGACGAGCCAGATTCAAACCCCATGCTGGTGCACGACGACACGTGCGACCTCTGCATCATCGGTGGTGGATACACCGGCCTCTGGACGGCGATTTTGGCCAAGGAGCGCAACCCCGAACGCGACGTTGTACTGATCGACGCCCACGAGGTGGGCTCTGCAGCAAGCGGCCGCAACGGCGGCTTCATGGACTCCAGCCTCACTCACGGCATTGCCAACGCTCAGCAACGCTTCCCCAAAGAAGTTGGCCTCCTCGAGGACTTGGGTCTTGAGAACCTCAACCAGATTGAAGCAGCGATCAAGCGTTACAACATCGATTGCGACTTCGAGCGCAACGGAGTAATTGAAATCGCCAGCACGCGCCACAGCACCAACTATTTGGACGAACTGCGCGAGGACTACGACCAACTTGTCGAACTAGGCCACAAAGTGGAATGGCTCGACGAACAAGCAGTGCGCAAAGAAGTGAACTCACCAATTTTTACGGGCGGCATGTGGTGCAAAGACACCGCGGCTTTGGTAGACCCAGCGCGTTTGGTGTGGGGTTTGAAGCGCGCCGCAGAATCGTTAGGTGTACGAATTTATGAAGACACGCGAGCAACAGGGCTCGACTATTCGGGCAGCGGTGTAGTTGTCGACACTCCCCTGGCAAAAATCAAGGCGAAGCGTGTTGCGCTTGCAACCAACGCATTCAAGCCGTTGCTAAAACGATTACGCAATTACATCGCGCCCGTATACGACTATTGCCTCACCACCGAGCCGCTTACGCCCGCACAACTTGCAAGCCTTGGTTGGCACAACCGCCAAGGTTTGTCCGACATCTCTAATCAGTTTCACTACTACCGACTGACGGAAGACAACCGCATTCTGTGGGGAGGCTACGACGCCGTGTATTTCTTTGGCGGCAAAATGAGCACCGACCTCGAGTCCCGCCCAGAGACGTGGGCAAAACTTTCGCAACACTTCTTCGAAACGTTTCCCCAGCTTGAAGGCGTGCGCTTCTCGCATGCATGGGGCGGCGCAATCGATACCTGCAGCAGGTACAGCGTGTTCTGGGGTACTGCAATGCGCGACCGCGTGGGTTACGCCATTGGTTACACCGGCCTTGGCGTGGCAAGTTCGCGCTTCGGTGCCGAAGTCATGCTCGACTTGTTGGACGGGCGAAAGACGCAAGCAACCAAAACGCAATTCGTCCAGAGCAAACCGCTTCCCTTCCCGCCCGAGCCATTTCGATTTATTGGCATTCAGGCCACGCGCTGGGCGCTCAACCGCGAAGACCGCACAGGCAACCGAAACCTCTGGCTGCGCACGATGGACCGCATGGGTTTGGGCTTCGATTCCTAACCATTTCGCGCCTAGCCTGAGCGCATGACATTTGCAGGGCTCACTTCCGTGAGCGAGGTGCGCAATGCGCTTGGGGCACAAAGTTATTTGGCCGATGAGGGCTTAGCCACGGCAGTTTTTCTAGCGCTGTCATTGCAACGACCACTGCTTCTTGAAGGCGAAGCCGGCGTGGGTAAAACCGAACTTGCAAAAGTAATTTCGGCAATGACTGGTGGCGAACTCATTCGTTTGCAGTGCTACGAAGGAATTGACGCCTCGCAAGCCGTGTACGACTGGGACTATTCGCGCCAGTTGCTGCACCTGCGTGCCGCCGAGGCAAGCGGCGAAGCCAAAACGAAAAACGCCGATGCCTTAGAAGGCGAACTGTACAACGAGCGTTTCTTGATTAAGCGCGCGTTGCTTCGCGCTATCGACAATCGCGCTACTCCTGCCGTGTTATTGATCGACGAAATCGACCGTGCCGACGATGAATTCGAGGCGTACCTGCTTGAAGTGTTGTCCGATTTTCAGATCACCATCCCAGAGTTGGGCACATATCGGGCAACTACACCGCCAATCGTCATCCTCACTTCCAACCGCACGCGCGACGTGCACGATGCGCTCAAGCGCCGCTGCCTCTATCACTGGGTCGATCACCCGTCGTTCGAGCGAGAAGTCTCCATTGTTCGCCTGCGCGTTCCGCAAGCAACCGAATCGTTGGCACGGCAAGTTGCTGCAGCAGTCGAGTCGATGCGTTCACTGAACTTGTACAAGCCACCAGGGGTTGCCGAAACCATCGACTGGGCGACCGCACTTGGCCAACTTGGCGTGAGCGAATTGGATGAAGCAACCGTGGCAGCAACGTTGGGCACCGTTCTCAAATATCGCGAAGACCACGAACGTGTGCGCGAGCAAGGCATTGCGCAGTTGGTGAAACAAGCATTCGACCGAGGCTTGCTCAACAGCTAGTCGCTCTTCGCGGCAGCACACCTTTATGACTGCCGAAAACATTGCCATCTCGTTTGCCCGAGTGCTTCGCGGTGCGGGTGTTTCTGTGCCTCTCGACTCGGTACTCACTTTTGTGCAGGCGCTAGAAGTGGTTTCACTCGAGCATCGCGAAGATGTGTATTGGGCAGGTCGTGCAACGCTGGTTCGAAAGCCCGAAGATCACAGCGTGTTCGATCGAGCCTTTGCAGTGTTTTGGGAACAACGCCAGGCAGGCCACGTGCCAGACGAAGAACCACCGCAGAAGATCACCTTGCTCATCGACGATGAAGATGATGGCGCAGACAAAGCACCTGAGGCAGTCGACGACAACCCAACCCTGACTCTTCGTTTTTCGGCAACAGAAACCTTAAGAGAAAAAGATTTTGCGGAATACAGCGATGACGAATTGCACGAGTCGCAACGATTGATGCAACAGCTTCGACTTGCTGGCCCTCCACGCACTTCCCTGCGATTGCGCAACTCGCGCCGTCGCGGTTCACGCCACGACTTGCGAAGGACTGTACGCGCCTCGATCACTCATGGCGGCGAACCCATTCAGTTGTTGTGGCGCGAACCGGGCGAAAAGCAACGCCGACTTGTGGTGTTGCTCGACATCTCGGGCAGCATGGAGCCATACGCGCGCGCACTATTGCGTTTCATGCACGCGGCAGTTGTAGGCCGGCAACGAGTTGAGGCATTTGCATTTGGCACGCGCCTCACCCGCCTAACGAAAGAACTTGCCAACAGAAACCCAGACAAGGCGTTGCAGCGCGCCTCGGCGCAAGTGCCGGACTGGAGTGGCGGAACGCGTCTAGGCGACAGTATGAAGAAGTTCAACGACACATGGGGCGTTAGGGGCATGGCGCGCGGCGCCATTGTGGTCATTCTTTCCGACGGCTGGGACAGAGGCGAACCAGCGGTTCTGGCAGAGCAAATGAAGCGCCTACAACGCGTTGCGCATCGGGTGGTGTGGGTGAACCCGCTGAAGGTGACGCCGGGTTATGCGCCCCTCGCCCGCGGAATGGCAGCTGCGCTGCCTTACATCGACGAGTTTGTCGAGGGCCACTCCATGGCCGCCCTGGAGCAACTTACACGGGTCATTTCCCACGATTGACTAGTACCTATGCGCGACCTACTGAACGACATCGATCGCTGGAAGAGCGAAGGCAAACGCATTGCCCTTGCACGCGTGGTCGATATTGAAGGCTCGGGCCCGCGCGACCCTGGCGCGGCAATGGCCGTTAACCAAGACGGCGAAGTTGTTGGCTCCGTCAGTGGCGGTTGCGTCGAGGGTGCTGTTGTTGCCGAGGCACTTGGCATGTTGAACGGCGACAATCAACCGCGTCTCGTCACATTTGGTTACTCGGATGACGAAGCGTTTGCCGTTGGCTTGACATGTGGCGGCATTATTCATCTCTTCTTGCAACCACTCACCTGGTAATTGACGTGTCGCTCTACCCTCTTTTTGCACAACGCACACGCGAGAACAAACCGGTTGCCCTTGTCACGGTGATCGATGGGCCAAACATTGGCGCAATGATGTTGATCGCACCCGGCATGGATGCGCAAGGAACACTTGGCGATTCCGAACTAGATCGCGTTGTTGCTCGCGACACGATTGGCGAAATTGAAGCGGGATGCACCAGCGTTCGGCATTACGGGCCAAACGGCCAAATAACTCCCGAGGATTTGTTAGACACGCCAACGGTGCGCGTGTTTATCGATGCGTTTTCACCGCCGCCAGTGATGTGGATTTTTGGCGCAGTCGATTTCACTGCCGCGCTTGCACGCGTTGCCAAAGTTCTCGGCTACTACGTGGTGGTATGCGATGCGCGCGAAGTGTTTGCAACACGTCGGCGCTTTCCAATGGCAGACGAAGTGCTGGTGTCGTGGCCGGCACCACTGCTTGCAAGCAGAGGCAGCGACCTCGGGCCTCGCGACGCGGTATGCATCCTTACCCACGACCCAAAGTTTGATGTGCCTGCAATTCAAGGTTCGCTCGCCACACAGGTTGGTTACATCGGCGTGATGGGCAGCCGCAAGACACACGCCAAACGGCTCGAGCGGCTAGCCGAAGTTGGTGTGCACGAAGCAAAAGATTTGGATCGATTACTTTCGCCAATCGGCCTCGACATCGGAGCGCGCACTCCTGAAGAGACCGCAATCTCTATTTGTTCAGAGATTATTGCGCGTCGCACTGGCCGCCATGCCCCATCGTTGCGCGACAGTAGCGGCCCTATTCACCCTTAGTTCTGGCATAGGGTCTGCAAACCGAACCCACGACGCAATTCGATCTTCCATCACGTGCAGCTCCACGCTGCGACCGCTGTACGGAGTTTGCAAAATTGCTGTACCAATACCGAGATACATCGAGATGTGACCAGGCCTCCAAATAACGTCGCCCGGCTGTGCGTGACGAGCCTTGATTTGTGACGCGCTAGAAAATTGTGCAGTCGAGCCTCGCGGCATTTCTACACCCGCGCTCGACCATGCAAACGCCACGAGCCCCGAACAATCCAACGCCACGTCGGCTTGCGCACCATTCGCTTTGTAAGGAACACCCAATTGTGTGAGACCAGCCATTAACGCGCGTTGATGCGCAACATCTGCGCCACGCCACGCGCGCTGCATGGAGCGCACATCTAACCCAAGAAAGTTGGCCACCTGCACTGCCAAGTAGTCGGCAAGAGAAAGATAGAGGTCGTAGGCGTCCATGTCGCGCTCGTCCGCAAATTTGTCGATCGCTACGAGCGCCTTGCTCGCGCCAGCAACAATCAGCGCTTCTTGTTCGTCTCCCATGCGTGCGGCGTCTGCAGGGCCTGCCAGCGCACCCACCGTGGCAACGGCAAGCACCAGCGCGACGACGCTGCGACGCAATCGAGCCAATCGAGGATGTGGATATGCGGAAGTAAGGGTCATGGTGAGGGGTTTGTCACTGGAACCTGTCTGGGCCGGGGGGCGGGCCAGATCACGGTGCGAAAAATCGCTATGTGACGACTGGATTACAGTATATGTAATCAGATCGTAATATTTGGGGATCCTGCCAAACCCTGTAAACATAACGCTTATGGCCGTAACATCGCCCGAACGCGGCACCCTCGCAGTGCTACTTGCTGCAGGCGCGGGCACCCGGTTTATCGGGCCAACGCACAAGCTGCACGCAATGGCTCGAGGCCGACAAGTGTGCGCCTGGGCGCTTCAAGCATTGCTCGAATCCTCTGTTGGCCCTGTGCTGATTGTTGAAGGGGCAACGCCGATCCAGTTGCCTCCCGACTTAAGCAAGACCGCTCTCGCTTCTATAGAAACATGGGGCGCGCCAACACATGTGCACAACCAACACTGGTTGTCGGGGTTGGCAAGTTCGGTGCAGTGTGCCGTTGCTCACGCCCAGTCGCTGCACATGGAAAACATTATTTTTGGTTTGGCCGATCAACCATGCGTAACCGCGCAATCTTGGCGAGATGTTGCGCGCGCCTCTGCCCCGCTGGCAGTTGCAACGTATGCAGGCAAGCGTGGCAACCCTGTAAAAGTGCACGCCGAATTGTGGGCTCAGTTGCCATCCACCGGCGACGAAGGCGCGCGAAACCTATTACGCGTTCACCATCAACTGGTGCAAGAAGTAGCCTGTTCTGGTTCGGCACTAGATGTTGACACGGTCGAAGACCTCGCCCGCGCTGAAGCATTACTCGCCGAATATCAAGCAACGTAGACCAATCGGAGCCGCAATGGACCTCAATCATCAATTCACCGTGAACGTTCCAATCGCCGAGGCGTGGCTCATTCTCACCGACCTAGAGCGCATTGCGCCGTGCCTGCCAGGCGCACAACTGACCGAGGTTGAAGGCGACACCTATCGCGGTCAAGTAAAAATCAAAGTTGGGCCAATCCTGGCTCAATTCAAAGGTCAGGCAAGTTTTGTCTCGCGCGATGACGTTGCACACAAAGCATCGCTGAAAGGCGAAGGCCGCGACACAACAGGAAAGGGCAACGCCTCCGCTGTTATCACCGCCGAACTCACTTCGGTTTCGCCAACATCAACCACCTGCACCGTGCACACCGACCTCACCATCTCGGGCAAGGTTGCGCAGTTTGGCCGTGGCGCACTTGCCGACGTAAGCGACAAACTGCTTGCACAATTTTCTGAAAATCTCAACCAACTCATCACCGGTGCTCCTTCAACAAGCACACCAACAACAACCGCTGCGGCGCCTGCTGCCACTTCGGCACCTGCACCTGCACCTGCGCCTGCACCCAGTGAGCAACCTGCAATTCGAATCATCAACAGCCCAGAAGTTGCGCCGTTGGACTTGCTCGGAACTGCGGGCGCACCAATTCTGAAACGCGCAATTCCTGCGCTCATTGCTGTTGTCGCTGTGGTTGCCGCGCTTGTCTATATTTTCTAACGCGCCAACAACCGCCGACATTGCTCGCATCACCGAGTTGCTCGGGCGTGTTCCTCAGGGCAATTTCCAAGTTGTTGTGCGCACCCGCACAGGCGACCCGGTGGTGTTGTACAACCACCCATTGCTTGCAGACGGCACACCAATGCCAACGCGCTACTGGTTGGTTGGCGAAACCGAGACGGTGCAGGCTGGCCGCCTAGAAGCAGAAGGCGGCGTGAATACCGCAGAAGCCGAAGTAGACCCGGCCGCGCTCGCCGCTGCACACGTTAAATACGCCGAGGAACGCGATGCCAGCATTCCCGCCGATCACACAGGCCCTCGCCCATCTGGCGGAGTGGGCGGCACTCGTATTGGTGTGAAGTGCCTCCATGCCCACTTGGGTTGGTGGCTTGCAGGCGGCGAAGACCCAGTTGGCGATTGGGTAGCTGCCAAGTTGGGCACGTCGCGCAGCGACTACATCGTGAGTAAGCCGCGCAAGGTTGTCACTTCTCCGCTTGCAGCAATCGATATCGGAACCAACTCCACCAACTTATTGATTGCCAACACGGACGGAACCGAATTGGTTCGCGAAGTGCACGTAACTGGGTTGGGGCGCGGCGTGGTGCACAGCAACGAGTTGCAACCCGACGCAATCGAGCGCACAGTAAATCGGCTGCAACAATACAAAGCGCTCATCACTCAACACGGGTGCGGCTTCGTGCGAGTAACGGCCACCGAAGCATGCCGACGCGCAACTAACTCTGCAGTATTCCTCGACGCAGCCGAACAAGTGCTGGGCCTTCGCCCCGAAATCATTGCGGGCGAAACCGAAGCGCGCCTGGCGTTTGACGGCGCCATTTCACACTTCCCCGCCCACGATGGCACCACGCTGGTTATCGACATCGGCGGCGGCAGCACCGAAGTGATGATCGGCGACACGCAGTTTCGACATGCCATGAGTTTCCCTGTTGGCACAGTTGTTCTTACCGAAAGCGAACTGCACCACGACCCACCGAAACCCGAAGAGCTAACGAACGCCATTGGCCTCGTCACCGACTTCATGGACGACTTGTTGCGCGAACACCCCGACGTTGCACATGCAACTCGCGTCATTGGTGTGGCCGGCAGCATCGTCACTATTGCTGCTGTCGAAATTGGCCTGCAGCAATTTGATGCAACCAAATTGCACGGCCACAGCATGTCCAGAGGCGACGTAGAAGAAGTGTTCCGCACGCTGGCCACCGAAAAACTTGCAGACCGTAAGCACAACCCCGGCCTTCCTGCCGACCGAGCCGACGTCATTGTGGGCGGCTGTTGCGTGCTCGTAGGCATCATGCGCCGCCTGCACCTTGCCGAAATCACTGTCTCTGTCAATAACTTGCTCGACGGCGTCATTGCGCAAGAATTGAGCGCGCCATGACTCTCCCTAAACCAAGCATCGTGCACCCAGCCGGCGCGGTTACCCAGTCGCCCCTGCGTCTGTACTCAAAACGTGTCATGTTGCGTCCACTCATCGCGCAAGATTTTGAGGCCTTCAGCGAGGTTCGCATTCGCAATGCAAGCTGGCTCACCAAATGGGAGCCCCTCGTGCCCCGCAACACCACCGACCCAGCTCATAACCGCGAGTCGTTTGCAAACCGATGCACTGTGCGCGACCGCGACCGACAGTTAGGTAGCAGCTACACGTTCGGCATGTTTGTCAACGGCTCGCTGGCAGGCGAAGTAAACCTCAACAATGTTGTGCGCGGTGCGCTGCAGTGCGCAACCATCGGTTACTGGATCGACGAGGCACGCGCGGGGAACAGCTACACAGCCGAAGCAGTCGTCCTAATTTCTAAGTTTGCATTCGAGCAACTGAAATTGCATCGCGTCGAAATCTGCATCATTCCCCGCAATGCAAACAGTCGGCGAGTGATGGAAAAGATTAGTTTTCGCGAAGAAGGGCTTGCGGAACGTTTTCTAGAAATCAATGGCGTGTGGGAAGACCACGTTCGCTACGGATTCACTCATGAAGAATGGCTTGAGCGCAAAGACGAACTTGGCGCCAACTGGCTAGAGCGTTAAGCAATATCCCGCAGGTGCTCAATTTCTTTTACACGCTGCTTGCGTAACACATTGCGCCGCTTCCATTCCTTCGTCTTCCAATGCTTGAATGTTGGCCGGCGAGATAACTCACGACCAACTTGAGCATCGTGGTGATGGATGGGCTTCCATTCGGGACCCGGATCGATTACATCGTCTGGCTCCACTCCGTGGCTCACCAAGTCGGCCACAAGGTGCAACTCCGAGTTAACTCGATGTCGTTCGTTATGGGCGTGTGCCCGAATCTCCACCTTTGGTGGCAACACCGTCTCCCGATGTTTGTGACGCTTGCTCATTGCTTCCCCCGCCTTTCGTGTTGGTAACACTGACGAATTCCACTGGCTTGCTCCCTTAAGAGCAACATACACCTTTGTTAGGGGTTGGTTGAGCAGTCGTTACTTCTTGCTGATTTTGGCCTGCAGCGCGGCAAGACGCTCGGCAAACCAAGGCTGGCGCGTGCTCCACAACTGCGGCACGAGCTCGGCCGCAACGGCCTCTGTATGGGTAACCACATTGGCCATTGAAGCAATGGTTTTCTTTGTCTCAATAACCAATTCCCTCGGAGCACTTGCTGCGCGGGCGCCAAGCGCATGTGCCGTTTCCAACAACTTGTCGTCGTCTACGCACTTGTAGGCAAGCCCAACACGCTCGGCTTCGGCCCCATCCAAAATCTCACCGAACAGCACCGCAGCCATCGCTGCTTGGGGGCCAACGATTCGTCGCAGCATCCATGTGTGGCCACCACCAGGATGAATTCCCAGTTGCAAAAATCGGGTGTCAAACTTTGCGCGTCGCGCAGCAATACGAACGTCGCAACCAAGTGCCAGGTTCATGCCGGCCCCAACCGCTGCACCGTTTACTGCCGCGATTGTTGGCAACGGGCTGCGAGCAATGCGAAGAAAGCCTTCGTAAATGACACCGAGCGATTCGCCATCGGCTTCTGCCAGGTTTCCAAGGTTTGCTCCAGCACAAAATGCTGGCGCGGTACCCGTAACAACGATGGCCCCAATGTTCTCGTCTGCTTCGATGCGATCCATTGCGGCAACAATCTCGGACACCATTGGCGCCGTCATGGTGTTGCGCTCGTCTGGGTTGTTCAGGGTGATGGTGGCGACACCGTCTGCAATATCAAGAAGGACCAAAGGCATGGCTCAAGGTTAGCGAGTACCCTAAATATGCATGCTTGATCACGTATTTACCGATGCCATAAGCGCGCTACGCGATGCGTTCGGCAACGCATTCCTCGAGCGACAGGCCTTCGAAGAGCATTTCAACTCCGACATTTTGCTTGGCGACTTGGTGTGGGAAACCACGTACGGCCTACCGGGCGAAGGGCTTCCCCCACGCGTCGTTGCACACATCACACTGAATTGGCCAAGCCGAAGCCAAGCAACCTACCGCACTTGGTATATCGACGAAGTTGTAGACAAGCTGCCAGAAATTGAAATGGAAGTGGTGTTTCGCGTTCAGCGCCTCGCCCAACAACCAAACCCATCGCTCGTCGACAACATTGCAGTAGCTAACAGCCCCGAAATCGGCGGCGCAAGCATGGAACGCGACAACATCACGATCGAGATTTGTCACTCGTCTGATGGAACTGATGTTGTTGATTATGCGCTTGAGATTGTTTACGAAGGCGCCTACGAACTTGCCGAGGCAACCCTGCAAGACGGCACCAGTTCGCTACTGGACGATCACTTCGGCGCGCTTGGCGGTTGGGTTGCTGCAACGCTTGTCAAACTTGGCGACCTCAACGTGCAGTACGTGCCTGCCGACGACGAGAACTAACTACTAACGATTGAGTTCGGCAACGGCGTGCACTTCGATGCCGCCGCGAGGGTGCTGAGTAAGTTGCACCTTCACCCAATGCGGTTTCACCGTGGTCATCACTTCATTCGCAATTTCGGCAGCTAGCGCTTCGGCAAACACCGCCATATTGCGAAAGCGCCACAAGTACAGCTTCAACGACTTCGACTCGATACAAAACTTGTCTGGGCCGTACTCAATGATCACGGTTGCAATATCGGGCTGCGCAGTAACTGGGCAGATGGACGACACTTCGTCGCTGGTGAAGCGCACCAATGTGACGTCGGCGGGTGCGGGAAACACCTCGACATGATCGATTGGAGCCCGCACCGTGGAGCCAAGAACTGTCAGGTTGTCGTGCTCGTGTGTTGCCATGGTTACGAGCGTAGGTGTTCTGGAATGAGCGTGCTCAGTTGCACTAACGGGCGCGGGCCAACGTGCGTGATCACTTCGGAGGCCGACATGGAACCAAGACGACCACAATGCTCGATTGCCATGCCGCGCGTGAAGCCATACAAGAAACCTGCCGCGTACTGGTCGCCGGCGCCAGTCGCGTCCACCACGCGGTCTACTGGCTCGGGCTCAATGTGCACCAAATCGTGGCCGTTGATAACAACCGAACCGCGCTTGTCGCGGGTAACGGCGCCAAACTCACAATCACTGCGCAATTGCTCGAGCGCCTCTTCGTACGAGGTCTGATATAGCGACTGCAATTCGAACTCATTGCAGAACAGCACGTCAATGTCGTTCAGAATGAGATCGAGAAAGTCATCACGGTGGCGATCTACGCAGAACGAGTCGGACAAGGTGAGTGCAACCTTGCGGCCGGCCTCGTGCGCAAACTGCGAAGCGGTTTTGAATGCCGCCTTTGCCTCGTCGCGGTCGAACAGGTAACCCTCCAAGAACAACACTGCGCCCGACTGCACTGCCTCGCGAGAAATGTCGGCGGGCTCAAGTAGCGATGCGGCGCCAAGAAACGTGCTCATGCTGCGTTGGCCGTCTGGCGTAACTGCAATGATGCATCGGCCAGTTGGTTCGGTTGCGCTCGTTGCGCCGGGATGAAACCCAACACCAACTTTGTCCATGTCTGCACCAAACACGCGACCCAAGTCGTCGTCGGCAATCTTGCCGATGAAGCCTGCTCGCCCACCCAAACTTGCAAGGCCATATGCGGTGTTGGACGCAGAACCACCGCTGGTTTGTGTTGGGTTACTAATGCGTGAATACAAATGAGCCGAACGGGTGGAATCCACCAACGTCATCGAGCCCTTGACCACTTCTTCATTTACCAAGAATTCATCGGGCACTGCCGCGATCACATCGACAAGCGCGTTGCCAATGGCCACGACGTCGTAGCGAACCCCGTCGCCACGGGTGATATCGATTGGTGGCACGTGGGGAAACTCTAGTGCATGGGCCCTAGCGGCTCGTTGGGACGAGAACTCCCTTAACCACCTGCTGCTGCAAGTCGCGCTTCAGGAACTTGCCTGCGGCGTTGCGGGGCAATGGCTCGTTGATAATGACCACATGGGTCGGAATCTTGTGCTTGGAAATCTTCCCCTCCAAGAACTCCCACAGCTCTTCTGCAGTCAGGGTTGTGTGGTCGTTGGGGTAAATGGCCACTGCCACCTCTTCGCCCAGGCGCTCGTGCGGCACACCAAATACTGCGGCCTCGTGCACTGCAGGATGCTCGTAGATGGCGCTTTCCACTTCGGCGCCGTACACGTTTTCACCTGCGCGCAAAATCATGTCTTTCACACGATCTTCTACGTAGACGAAACCATCGGCATCGAGGCGACCCAAGTCGCCGCTGCGCAACCAGCCATCCACGATTGTCTCGGCTGTTGCCTCAGGACGATTCCAGTAACCACGAATGAGCATTGGTCCGAAGAACCAAATCTCGCCAGACTGACCAGTTGGCACTGGCTGCAAATTCTCGTCACGCACTTCTACTTTCATTGGCAACACTGCACGACCAGTGCTTGTTGGGTGCGACAAATAGTCGGAGCCCGTAATGCCAGGGCCGAATGCGTTGGTCTCTGTCATGCCGTAACCAAGCTGCGGGCTGCCGTTTTTCACTTTGTCGTTCACTTTGCCAACAAGCGACGTTGGCGAAGGTGCACCGCCGCCGCCCACTGCTCGCAGGCTGGTGGTGTCGAATTTATCGAATGCTGGCGAGTTGACTAAGTCCCAGCTTTGTGTGGGCACACCAACAAAATTGGTGATCTGCTCGCGCTCGATCATCTCGAGCGCCTTTTCTGCATCCCACTTGTACATGATCGCAAGTTTCAGTCCTGCAATGAAACAACTCATCATCACGGGCACGCACCCGGTGACGTGAAACAGTGGCACGATCAAAATGAATGATGTCGGCACTTCAGGGCCTTGAATTTCTTTCAACTTTGTTCCCGACATGGTGAGCACTCCGTTACGCGCAGAGAACGCCATCAAAGCGGAAATAATCGCTCGATGCGTCGAGACCGCGCCTTTCGGGCGGCCAGTGGTGCCCGATGTGTACAAAATTGTTGCATCGTCGTCGGGATCAATGTCGGCACCTGGGTGCGGTGCGCCTGGCTTCACCATTGCTTCCCACTGATCGACGTTTGCTGGCAAAGGCTTTTCAGGGCGAACAACGAGCACCTTCACGCCGTGCTTCACGCAACTTTCTGCTCCAATGTCGTAACGCTGTTGGTCGCAAATAAGCACCGTTGCCCCCGAGTCGACAAGGGCAAAGTCCATCTCGTCTTCTGTCCACCAAGAGTTCATTGACACGTTGACCGCGCCAACCGAAATAATCGCTGCAAACGACATCACCCATTCCGGGTAGTTGCGCATTGCAACTGCAACGCGGTCGCCTTTTTTCACACCGTACGTATTGACGAGCAAGTTGGCAAGCCCATCTACCTGATCCATCGTTTTGGCAAACGTCCATGTTTCGCCCTCGTATACGAGAAATGTTTTGTCGCCGTGGCCGCGCGCACCTGCAAAAATTTGCCCAAGATGAGCAGGTGCATTTTTGAACACCTGCATTTTCACGCCACGAATTTCGGCGTCGATCAATTCAAAGATTTGTCCAGGCGCAGTTACTGCTTCGTTTGCTTCTTGCCACGACATTGCCATGTTGTTATCCCCCGTTATGTTTTTGCTCTATTCCAGTTGGCGTGGAGCTGAGGGGAATTGAACCCCTGGCCTGTACATTGCGAACGTACCGCTCTGCCAACTGAGCTACAGCCCCGTATTGCTGTCAAACCCTAGCGGGGGGCGGGTATCGGGGGCCTAGCGGCGGAACTGGCCGAGGTAGCGCTCGTTGTCGCGCTTGATGCGCATCTGTACGAGCACGTAGCAGTAGCCGATCAACGCAAGGAAGCTTGCGGTGAACAGATAAACAAATGCAGAGCCGCCAGTGGTGGCAGCAAGGAACAGCGAAAGAACAACGGTGCCGGCAAGACCTAGCACGGTGTTTTGACGGCGCTGACGCACGAGTGCCTGGGGGTTAAGCGCCATGGCTGGACGATGGTGACGGGCACCTTCTGGGCGCACCAGCGCACCGGTCATGCTGCTGAGAGGGCCCGGCTGGCGCTGCATGCGAGGCGACGGGGCAAGCGGACGAGCCATGCCACGAAGCTGAGCCTGTGGGTAGCGTCCACCCGCGTTTTCTAGCGAATTCAATTGCTTACGAAAGTTGGTTACCGAGTTTGCAGGTGAGCCGTTGAGGCGGGCACGCACGAGTGGCGGCAACAAAACGGCCAACCAGGCGGCACCAACGATTAACAGAATCAGTTTGCTCATGCGGGACTTGATTGTATTACAGAATTGCTACAAACAGGACAGTTAAGGCCAAGAAACTTGATCGCCATTTTAGAAAACCCTTGCAGAATAAGGGTTAGAGCGATTCTCGCGCATACGGGCCACTGCGTCCACCCGTCTTCTCCCACAGCGCCAGATCGGCAATGACCATGCCCTTGTCGGCGCTCTTGCACATGTCGTAGATCGTCAGCGCGGCAACCGAACAAGCATGCAGCGCTTCCATCTCTACCCCAGTTCGGTCGACGGCATCAACGATGGCCTCAATCGCCACGTGGTCTGCCTCCACCGAAAAGTTGACATGCACCGCGCTCAAATGCAGCGGGTGGCACAACGGGATCATGTCGCTCGTTCGCTTGGCGGCTTGTATGCCGGCAACCCGCGCCACGGCAATGACGTCGCCCTTCTTCACCTCGTGATTGGCAATTGCTTTCGCCGTTGCAGGCAACATCATTACCTTGCAACGCGCAACAGCACGTCGGTGCGTTGGTTCCTTCGGCGTCACGTCCACCATTCGCGCCTTGCCCGCATCGTCCAGGTGTGAAAACTGTGGCTCGGTCATTTGTTCATCCACCAATTTGGCTCATCGAGCGACGTGGGCGCACAAACGTGACGTTTCCAATGTTGTGCCCCGCCCACTTGGTGCCAACCGCGCGCTGTATTTCGGCAGCAATGGCATCGTCGTCGGCCCCGTTACGAAGCATCACGCGCAAATCGAACTCGTTCGTTGCAAATAAGCATGTGCGAAATTGGCCGTCGGCCGTCAAACGCACGCGGTCGCAGTCGCCACAAAATGGTTTCGTCACAGTTGGTATCACGCCAACTGTTCCCTTTCCATCCAGGTAACGCCAGCGATCAGCCGGTGCTGCACCACGCGCTGGCATCAACTCCAGCGGGTACACCTTCGAAATTGCAGCAACGATTTCTTCTTGCGAATACACCTGCGAGTTATCCCACGTGCCCGAAGCATCGAGCGGCATGAACTCGATAAACCGAACTTCAATTCCCTTGTCGCGACCGAATGTTGCGAGGTCGACAATCTCATCGTCGTTAATACCCCGCTGAACCACCGCATTTATTTTGACCGGTGAGAAACCAGCATCAATTGCGGCATCAATTCCGTCAAGAACGTGTTCCAATTCGTCGCGACGCGTCATTTCAAAGAAGCGATCCTTCTTTAACGTGTCCAAACTGATGTTGATGCGGGCAAGCCCAGCATTGCGCAGCTCTTGCGCAATCAGTCGCAGCGTTGCGCCGTTAGTAGTGATTGCCAAATCGATTGGTTTGCCTGCACGTGGCGACGACGCGTCGGCCGGCACCTGCAACACCGCAAGTTTCTGCACCAATATCGGAAGGTGCGCGCGCATGGTGGGCTCACCGCCAGTAAGCCGAATTCCGTCTACCCCAAAGTGACCAACACAAATACTTGCCACGCGTGCAAGTTCTTCATACGTCAATACCTCTTCGCGCGGAAGCCATTTCATTCCCTCTTCCGGCATGCAATAGGTGCAGCGGAAATTGCAGCGATCGGTAATCGAAATACGCAGGTCGCGAACAGTGCGGCCGTATGGGTCGATCAAATCCATGCGATCAGCCTACGGTTCACGCCCTTCAAGCATTTAGCCCAATAAGTAGACATTCACCTCGTCGCCAGCCGCTAGCCCCGCCCCATCAGGCACATAGGCAAGGCCGTTGGCCATTGCGGTTGCTGCAAGTTGGTGACTTCCCTGCGGGCCCGTGTCGCGCACATGCAGCCTGCCGTCGGGCTCGAACCCGCCGAATACCCGCACGTAATGCACTTTGCCGTCGGCCTTGCGGCGAATTGGTGCATCGAGCACTGCAGAAATTGTTGGCCGCAACAAATCAACGGTGTGCCCCATCATCTTGCGCAATGCCGGGCGCGCCAACAACTCGAAACTGATCATCGACGACACAGGGTTGCCTGGCAAACCAAAAATCGGAATCACTCGCCCGTCAGAAGCGATGAGTTGCCCAAACGCAAATGGCTTCGCGGGTTTAATCGCAAGTTGCATCCACTGCATCTTTGCAATTCGCGACAGCACCGCCTTCACCACGTCGAAGTCGCCCATGCTTACTCCGCCGCTCGTCACAATTGCATCGCAGTGTTCGACAACATCAAGCAACACGCGCTCCAGTTCGGCCTCGTCGTCGCGCACCACCCCAAGGTTGTTCACGTCGCATCCAGACGCCGCAATCATTGCGTCCAACATCGTCAGGTTGCTCTCACGAATTTGGCCAATTCGCAACGGCGAACCATCGGTTACCAATTCGTCGCCTGTCGACAACAACGCAACCCGTGCACGAGGGTAAGCCAACACACTGCGCGCGTTAACACTCGCCAACACCCCTGCGCCCGCGGCATTCAGCACGGTGCCCGCAACAAACACTGTTTCGCCAACGCGCACGTCGCTGCCGGCATCACGAATGCCATCGCCAACTTTTGCTGCACGGCCAAGCGAAACATGTGCGTCGCCTTCGCGCACCGAATCCTCCACCATCACCACCGCGTCTGCACCTTGCGGCATTGGCGCACCCGTCATGATTCGAATTGATTCTCCACTACCCACCGCAACCGATGGCGCGGCACCCGCCGCAAGCGTGTCCACCACCCGCAAGACAACGGGCACACTCTGCACATCGGCAGCACGCACGGCATAACCGTCTACTGCCGTATTGGTAAACGGCGGAACATTCTCGGGAGCCACCACGTCTTGAGCAAGCACCCGACCATTCATAACTTCGCAGGCTGTTGGCAGTGCCGGCAATACCGTGCAGGCTTCAATCACCGTTTGCTGCGCTTCATGAATAGGAATCATCAGGTGGTTACGGTATCGCCACCTGCGATGCTGTAGCCATGCCGCAGTACACACCGCTAGGCGCATCAGGCTTCAGTGCCTCGTGGACAATGCTCGATGGGGCGCATGTCAGCAGCGTGGACTTGGCGTGGGAGAACGAAGGATGGACAG
>CAMDJX010000027.1 GCA_945900735.1 Acidimicrobium ferrooxidans DSM 10331
TGAGCAGCAATGAATGCAACGAGCGGCGTTGGCACGACACCCAGTGACTGCACACTTGCGCCACCCGCAACGAAGCCAGAGCTGAGCGCAGTAAGCAAACGTTGTCCGGATTCACGAGTATCGCGGCCTACAACAACGGTGTCGATACCAAGCACTTGTGCGGCGACACGACCAAGGTTAAAAACGTATGCTTCGCTCAGTTCGTCGAAGGCAACGCCGCGAACGCCGTCGGTTCCAAAAGTAAGCATCTGTTACACACCACACACAGCAAACGCCGTGCGCGAACGCAAAGATTTAACGCTTTGTGTACTGAGGCGCCTTGCGCGCCTTCTTGAGGCCGTACTTCTTGCTCTCTTTTTTGCGCGAGTCGCGAGTGAGCAAGCCAGCCTTGCGAAGCACGGAGCGCTTCTCAGGGTCGAGTTCCAAAATGGATCGTGCGATACCCATGCGCAATGCGCCTGCTTGGCCAGCAATGCCGCCGCCAATGATGTCGCAATCTACGTCGTATGTTTCTTCTGCTTCAACAACACGCAATGCCTCGGTGGCAATGTTGCGCTGCAGTGCACTTGGAAAGTACTCCTCAAACACGCGGCCGTTGATGGTGACCTTGCCGGTGCCTGGTCGCAAACGAACGCGTGCGACGGCTTCCTTGCGGCGGCCTGTTGTCTGTGTAAGTGGCTTTGTTCCCACGACTTCTCCTCTAATTATTTCTGGTTACTCAGCGCGCTTTTGCGTGCGGCAAGTTAAGAACTTTTGGATTTTGTGCTTCGTGACCGTGCTCTGGTCCAGCATGCACCTTGAGCTTCTTGATCATCTGTCGACCAAGCGGGCCCTTTGGCAACATGCCACGAATGGTGCGACGAATTGCGTCTTCTGGTCGGCGGCTCAGCAAGTTGCCGTAAGTCTGTGTGCGCAAACCGCCCGGGTAACCCGAGTAGTCGTGAACAAGTTCGCTATCGGCCTTACCTGAGGTAAGCACAATCTTCGATGCGTTAACGATGACAACGTGGTCACCGGTGTCCATGTGCATGGAGAACATTGGCTTGTGCTTGCCACGCAAGATGCTGGCAACTTCGGTAGCCATACGACCGAGGACAAGGCCATCGGCGTCGACGACATGCCACTCGCGGACCACTTCACTTGCTTTTGGGGAATACGTGCGCATCATAAATTCACTACTTTCGTCTAACCGAGATCTTGGCGAGAAACCGCCAAAGTGGCGCCCCTGCAGAGGTTTAAGGATAGGGGTACGGACGGCCGTTTCACAATCCCGCTGGGTAGCCAACTTCCCACAGGCAAAGGCCATGGGGCGGGGCAACCTGCGAGGCCTGGGCGCGGTCGCCCGAGACTACGAGCCCTCGCATATCGCTCGGCGGGCGCTTGCCCATCCCGATATCAATGAAGGTTCCCACCAATGCCCGCACCATTTGGTGACAAAACGCGTTGGCCTTGATCTCGAGGCGCACAATTCCGTCGCCAAGATCGCGCCACTCTGCCTTCATCACGTTGCGCCGCATCGAATGTTCAAATGTGTCGTTCTCGTCGGCGGGTTTTGGTTTACGACAAAATGCCGAGAAGTCGTGCTCGCCAATAATGGCGTCGCTCGCCAACTGCATTGACTTGATTTTGAGCGGAGTCGTAATTTGCCACGCCGTGTTCACCAAGAACGGGTTGGGCACAGGGCTATTGAGCACCGTATAGCGATAGGCGCGCCACATTGCGGAATAACGGGCGTGAAAGTCTGGCGTTGTCCATGCGTATTCGCGAACCGCAACCGATGGGCCGCACAACGCATTGAGTTGCTTTGCGAGCACTTCCAAATTGACACGATCGGGAAGATCGAAACCAATCACTTGCCCCCATGCATGCACGCCTGCGTCGGTGCGTCCGGCTGGAGTGATTTTGATTGGCTCTTGCAGAATTTGAGCAAGCGCGCCTTCAATAACGGAGGCGACGGTTTCTACGCCAGGGTTCGTTGCAAAGCCGTGATAGTCATCGCCTTTGTAGGCAATGGTCATGCGCGCGCGACGCACGATGGTTACGCAGGTCTAGACGAGTTCGATACGCGACATCGGTGCGTTGTCACCGTGGCGTGGCCCGAGCTTCATGATGCGTGTGTATCCACCGTTGCGACCGATGTAACGAGGAGCAACAACGTTGACCAACTTGTTGGTCATTTCCTTGTCGTTGAGGTAGCCCTGGATTTGGCGAATGCGGTGAACGCGCATTGGGCCGTCCTGAGCTTTGATCGCTTTCGTGATCAACTTCTCGGCGATTGGGCGCAGCATCTTTGCCTTGCCCTCAGTCGTGGTGATTCCTTCTGCGGCAAACAATGACGCGGCAAGGTTTGCCATCAAAATCTTTTGGTGGTGAGCACTGCCGCCGAAGCTGCGTGATCGTCGTGGTGTTGCTGGCATCTCTCATCGTCTCCTGTGAAGTACGTGCGTGGTGTTAGTAGCGCTAAATCAGATACGCAATGACAAGCCGCGCTCGTCAAGCTTGAGTTTGATTTCGTCCAAGGACTTCTGGCCGAAGTTGGTGATATTGAGCAAGTCTTCTTCGCTGCGAAGCAGCAACTCGCCAACGGTGTTGACCTGTGCGCGCTTGAGACAGTTGCGTGGGCGCTCGGAGAGGTCGAGGTCTTCGATGCTCAGGTCGAGGTCTGGGGAACCCATTCCGGTGCCGGCAATTTCGCCCAACTCAAGTGCAACTGGTGCATCGCTCATGGTGGCGACAAGGTCGACCAATGAACGAAGCGTTGCTCCTGCAGAAGCAAGTGCTTCGCGTGGCTCGATGGTTCCGTCGGTCTCAATGTCGAGCACGATGCGGTCGTAGTTGGTGCTTTGCTCGACGCGTGTTGGCTCGACGAGGTATGTGCAACGACGTACTGGCGAGAAGATGGCATCAATTGGAACGATGCCGATCACTTTGCGGGTGTCGCGATCACTCGAGACGTAGCCTTTGCCACGCTCTACGGTGAGATCGACAACTAAACGACCCTTGTCCGAAAGCGTTGCGATGTGCTGCGACTTGTTGAGGATTTCGATGCCAGCTGGGCAAACAAGATCTCCCGCGGTGATTTCCTTCGGGCCTTTGATGTCCACGCTGATGACCGATGCTTCATCGTTTTCCGAAACGACTACAACGTCTTTCAGGTTGAGGATGATTTCGGTGACATCTTCGGTGATACCTGGGATGGTGTCGAACTCGTGAAGAGCCGACTCGAACTTGACCGTGGTGATTGCTGCACCTGGAATGGATGACAACAACATGCGACGAATCGAGTTGCCGATGGTGTGTCCAAGACCTGGTTCAAGTGGTCCGATAGAGAACTTCTGACGGTTGTTCTCTGCGGTGCCAATTGCTTCCACTGTTGGGCGTTGAATGACGAGCATGATGTCTCCTTAGGCCAATACGTATATAGGGGGTTACTTCGAGTACAACTCGACGATGAGCTGTTCGCGGACTGGAATGTCGATGTGTTCACGCTGCGGCAATTCGCGGACAGTAACTTGCTTGCCGCCTTCTGCTGCTTCGATCCAACCAACCATGCGGCGGTCGAGCGTGTCGATGTTGTGTTGAATGATGATCAGGTTCTTTGCCTTCTCGGAAAGCGTGATGACTTGTCCACGCTTGACGGTGTACGACGCAATGTCGACGCGCTTGCCGTCGACCAAGATCATTCCGTGGTTAACAAATTGACGAGCCTGCGGACGGGTGCTGCCCCAGCCTGCGCGGTAGACAACGTTGTCGAGACGGCACTCGAGTAGACGCAACAGGTTTTCACCGGTTGGGCCCTGCAAACGGGTGGCCTCTTCGTATGTCTTGCGGAACTGACGCTCGAGAACGCCGTAGATGTACTTGGCCTTCTGCTTTTCCTGCAACTGCAAAAGGTATTCGCTACCAGCACCACGACGACGTGTGCGGCCGTGTGTTCCTGGTGGGAAAGGGCGACGCTCGAGAGCCTTTGCGCCCTTGGTGTTTTCGAAAACGTTGATGCCGAGGCGGCGCGAGATGCGCACCTTTGGTCCGGTATAGCGAGCCATGATTACGGCCTCTTTCGCTTAGGTTGCAGGCAACCGTTGTGTGGAACCGGCGACACATCTTTGATGCCGGACACTTCGATGCCGAGGTTTTGGATAGAACGCAGTGCGGTGTCGCGGCCAGAACCTGGGCCCTTCACATGCACCTCTGCGCGACGAAGACCCTGCTCCATTGCTGCACGGCCAGCCTTTTCGGCTGCCATCTGTGCGGCGAATGGTGTGGACTTGCGCGAACCGGAGAAACCAACGCCGCCGGAGGATGCCCATGAAATGACATTTCCCTCGGTGTCGGTGATGGACACGATGGTGTTGTTAAACGAGCTCTTGATGTGCACGACGCCTGTCGTGACATTCTTGCGATCGCGCTTGCGAACGCGGCGAACTACTGGTGCCTTTGCCATGGGTTACTTCCTCACTGCCATCTTCTTGTTGGCCACGGTCTTCTTCGGGCCCTTACGAGTACGTGCGTTGGTGTGCGTGCGCTGACCGCGGACAGGAAGCCCCTTGCGGTGACGCGTGCCTTGGTATGAACCAATTTCGATCTTGCGCTTGATGTCTGTTTGTACGTCGCGGCGACGGTCGCCTTCAACGGTGAGGTTCTGCTCGATGTACATACGAATCTTGTTGACTTCGGAGTCGGTGAGGTTGCGCACGCGGGTGTCTGGGTTGAGTTCCAGTTCCTTGCACATCTTTTGTGCAGTGCTGCGACCAATGCCGAAAATATAGGTAAGGGAGATTTCCAAACGCTTCTCGCGCGGAATATCGACTCCTGAAATACGTGCCATCTGGTTGTTCCTTCTCAGCCTTGACGTTGCTTATGTCGCGGGTTTTCACAAATCACCATCACGCGACCGTGCCGGCGGATGACCTTGCACTTCTCGCATATTTTTTTGACGCTTGGTTTAACTTTCACTTCGAGCCTCGTACGTGATGGTGGTTGATAAAAAAACTTGGTTATTTATGTCGGTATGTAATCCGACCTCGGGTGAGGTCGTATGGCGTTAGCTCTACTTGCACTTTGTCTCCCGGCAAGATGCGGATGTAATTCATTCGCATTTTTCCCGAAATATGAGCTAACACTGTGTGTCCGTTGTCGAGTTCAACCCGAAACATTGCGTTCGGAAGGGACTCTGTAATCGTGCCTTCCAGCACAATCGCATCTTCTTTATTTTTTGGCAGGGCCTTCTCCTCAAACGCATGACACACACGCCACTTGGTGGAAAACCCCCCAAAAGGCGAAGGGTTATGCTACCGCCGCCTAGTAGCGCCCCAAAACCCCCCGAGCGCAAAACCCGCGAGGCTGGGAAATGATAACTACCGTTCCTGCAGCCCTTCCACGGCCAAGCGCAAACGCGCAAAGACCTCGTCTGGGGTGCCAAGTCCGTCCACCGTGACCAGCACCGACTTGGCCGAATAATGGTCGATCAGTGGGGCGGTCATGGCGTCGTACAAGTCGAGGCGGTGGCTGATGGCAGCTGGGGTGTCGTCTGCACGCTGCACCACTGGCGAACCGCACTTCTCGCACTTCCATGGGTTGGGGTCGTTGCCCGTGGCCACATAGTTTGCTCCGCATTGTTCACATGCGCGGCGAGCCGATAAGCGCTCGAGCACCAGCTCGCGCTTGACATCGAGATCGATCACCATGTTGATTGGGCGCACCTCGGTGATGTGGTCGAGCGATTGCGCCTGACCTACCGTGCGCGGGAAACCGTCCAGAATGTAGCCACTAATACGTGCATCGTCTTCGCCGATGCGCCCCTGCACGAGGCTGATCATCAGTTCGTCGTTAACGAGTTCGCCAGCGTCAAGCACTTTTTTGACTGATCGCCCCACCGGGGTGTCTTTACGGATTGCTGCACGCAACATTTCACCCGTAGAAATATGCGGAACTCCGAAGTGCTCGGCAAGACGGACGCACTGCGTGCCCTTACCCGCGCCTTGACGACCGAGCATAATGATGCGAGCTGAATGTGGCATGGCGTGCCTTGTTTCGAGAAATGTCCTGAAGTGATTACTTCAGGAAGCCCTCGTAGTTGCGCTGCATCAACTGGCTATCGATTTGGCGCATCAATTCGAGCGCCACGCCTACCGCGATCAACACGGTGGTTCCTGCAAATGGGAACGACTGCACATCGCCAACCCACAAAATGATGTACGGCAAGATGGCAATAAACGCGACGAACATTGCACCAGGCAACGTAATGCGGTTGACCGTCTTTGCAAGGAACGACTCGGTTTGTGGCCCTGGGCGAATTCCGGGAATAAACCCGCCCTGCTTGCGTAACTGATCGGCTTGACGGATCGGGTCGAAGGCAATCGAGTTGTAGAAGTAAGCGAACGCGATGATCAGCAAGAAAAAGATGCTGATGTACAAGATGTTTTGGCTGTTGACCATGTAGTCGTTAACAAAGCCGGCAATAGAACCGCGCCAACCTTCGGCGCTTCCCAGCATGTTGGAGCCAAGCACGGGTAGCAACAGCACGGAGCTGGCAAAAATGATCGGCACGATTCCGGCCTGGTTTACCTTCAACGGAATGTAGGTGTTTTGTCCGCCATACATTTTGCGGCCGACAACGCGCTTTGCGAACTGCACTGGAATGCGGCGCTGGCCCAACTCCACACGAACTACAGCAACAAGAATTCCGATGGTGACGGCGACGAGAATAATGAACACCACGACCTTTTTGCTCTGCAGCAGCGAGTAGTAGCCGTATGGCAAACCGCTGACTACCGAAGCAAAAATCAGCATCGACATACCGTTACCAATGCCGCGCTGGCTAATAAGTTCGCCAACCCACATCAACAATGCGGTGCCTGCAACAAGCGAAGGAATAACCAAGAGTGCGCGTGGCATGAATGGATCGAGCAAGACCACGTCGGGCGTGCTGCCCGCGGCGCCGAAGAATGCAGAACCCCTACCCTGCCCGAAGATAAAGGTGAGGCCGGCTCCCTGCAGCGTTGCAATTCCGACTGCTAAGTAACGAGTCCATTGCGTGATTTTGCGCTGACCAGTTGCACCCTCTTGTTGCCACTGCTCAAGTTTTGGAATGACAACACCCAGCACCTGCATGATGATGCTTGCCGTGATGTACGGCATGATGCCGAGAGCAAAAATCGAGAAGCTGCCGAACGCACCACCAGAGAACAAGTTGAGAAAGCCCAAAGCACCCTGCGAGTTGGAAGCTTCACGCAATTGTCGAACAGCCTGCGCATCGATACCTGGCACGCGAAGCGCCGAACCAAAACGGTAAACCGCGACCATTGCCAAGGTGAACAGCACCTTGTTGCGAAGGTCGACCACCTTGAAGATGTTCTTCACATTCGACAACATCGTTGTGACTCCTCTGAAGGGTTAAATACTGGTTGAACTGACGAGCACGCCAGTAGCACCAATTAACGGTTGGTGAACTGACTGCCCTTGGCTGCTGGACGAACACCCTTGTGCGGCATTGGCACAATCGTGACACTTCCACCGGCGGCGATGATTGCCTTCTCGGCTGTTTCGGAAACTGCGTGTGCAGAAACCTTGACTGCCTTGGTGATCTTGCCGCGGCCAAGCACCTTGATCAAAGTGCCCTTATGCGCTGCGCTTCTATCCACCAGAATCTTTGGGTCGACTTCGCTCAAGCCAAGTGCTTCGATGACATCGAGGTTGACGGCGTAGAACTCCACGCGGAACGGGTTATTAAAGCCCTTCAACTTTGGTACGCGCTGCTTCAGTGGCATCTGTCCACCTTCGAAGCCACGCTTTACCGTGTTACGTGCGTACTGACCCTTGGTACCGCGGCCGGCAGTCTTGCCACCCTTACCGCCAATACCACGACCAACGCGCTTAGCTTTTTTCTTGGAGCCCCGTGATGGAGCGAGTTCATCGACGCGCATGATTACTTGCCTTCCTTGATTTCAATGAGGTGAGGAACACGCTGCAACATGCCGCGAATTTCTGGGCGGTCTGGCAAGGTGTTGGTGTGTCCGATGCGGCGCAGGCCAAGTGCACGCAATGTGGCGCGGTTCTTTGGCTTGTTGCCAATTTCCGAACGCACTTGCGTAACAGTGATGGTTGGGCCAGTAAGAACTGGCTTCACTCGCTTGATGCGCTTTGTTGAAGTGTTGCCCGATGCTGCCTTCAGCGCTGCTGCCTCGGCACGTGCTTCGGCTGCTGCCTTTTTGGCTTGTGGCTTGCGATCGCGGATCGTGCGACCTGGTTTTTTAAATGCGGCCATGACTAGTGAGCTCCTCCGGCTGAATTCTTGCGCTCGTTGTATGCGCGCAACAGTCCCTTAGGTACGAATGACTCGGCAGGAATGCCGCGTCGACGTGCAACTTCGTCTGGGCGCTGCAAGTCCTTCAAGCCATTGATCGTTGCGCGAGCAACGTTGATGGCATTAGAAGAACCAAGCGACTTCGCGAGTACGTCGTGAATGCCGGCTTCTTCAAGAATGATGCGGGCAGCACCACCGGCGATAACACCGGTACCAGGAGCAGCAGGCTTCAGCAATACGCGGCCTGCGCCGTTGATGCCAAGCACTTGGTGCGTGATGGTGGAACCAGCCAAGGCAACGTTGAACACGTTGCGCTTTGCTTCTTCTGTTCCTTTTTGAATGGCCAATGGCACTTCTTTTGCCTTGCCGTATCCCAAACCAACGCGACCAGCGCCATCGCCGACAACAACAAGTGCGGTGAAGGAGAAACGACGTCCACCCTTCACTACCTTTGCCACGCGATTGATGTGAACAACGCGCGACTCGCGCATCTGTCCTGGTTCTGTGGTGCGAACTTGCGAAATGTCAGTCATTAGAACTCCAACCCTGCTTCTCGGGCAGCATCTGCTGCCGCTGCTACACGACCATGGAAGATGAATCCACCACGGTCGTAGACAACTTTTGTAACACCAGCGGACTTGGCGCGCTGAGCGATCAACGTTCCAACACGCTTTGCTGCGTCGACGGTTGAACCCGAACCTTGCTTGCGCAAGTCTGGCTCGACCGTTGATGCTGCTGCGATGGTGTGGCCGCTCAGGTCATCGATGAGCTGAACAGAAATGTGCTTGTTGCTGCGATACACGGCGAGACGCGGACGCTCGGCGGTGCCGCTGATCTTCTTACGCACGCGACGATGGCGGCGCAAGCGACCTGCATGGCGCTGGCTAGATGCTGTTTTCATGACGTCAAATCTCCCGTTTACTTCTTGCCGGTCTTGCCTGCTTTACGCAGGACCTTCTCATTGAGGTAACGCACACCCTTGCCCTTGTAGGGCTCTGGCTTGCGAATCTCACGAATGTTTGCGGCCACCTGGCCAACTACTTCTTTGTCGGCACCCTTAATGATGATGCGCGTCTGGGAAGGAAGTTCGAAGGTGACTCCCGCTGGTGCGTCGATGATTACTGGATGCGAAAAACCGAGCGCCAACTTCAACTTGCCTGGGCCCTGTGCTTCTGCGCGGTAACCAACGCCGATGATGTCGAGTTCTTTGGTGTAGCCATCGGTGACACCGATAACCATGTTGCTGACCAACGTGCGCACAAGACCATGACGTGAACGCGAATCGCGCTCGTCGTTGTCGCGGCTGACCACGATGGTGTTTTCTTGACGCGCAAGCGACACACCGGCTGGAAACTCACGAGTTAAAGAGCCCTTTGGGCCCTTCACCGTGACCGACAAGCCAGCGATGGTGACGTCGACGCCTGATGGCACGACGACTGCTGCATTTCCGATACGAGACATAGTGGTTCTTCCCTTTAGTCGCTTCCGATTACCAGACGAAACACATGACTTCGCCGCCAACTTTGCGCTGACGCGCTTCGCGGTCGGTCATGAGCCCTTGGCTAGTGGACAAAACTGCAACACCCAAACCGCCCAACACGCGCGGTACTTCAGTTGCATTGCGGTACACGCGAAGGCCCGGTGTGGACACGCGCTTGATACCCGAGATAGTGCGCTTACGATCGTCCGAGTACTTCAGACCAATCTTCAACTGCTTGGCTGGGCCAGTTGGGTTGTCGATTACTGAGTAGTCAGAGATGTAGCCCTCTTTTTTCAGAATTTCGGCGAGTGCCGACTTCTGCTTCGAGGTTGGCATGAATACTTCGTCCTTCATCGCAGCGTTGGCGTTGCGAATTCGGGTGAGCATGTCGGCGATTGGATCGGTCATCATGGCGATTACCAACTTGCCTTTGTCAAGCCTGGCACTTCGCCGGCGTGCGCCATTTTGCGCAAGCACAGACGGCAGAGGCCGAACTTCTTGTACACCGCACGTGAACGTCCGCACTTTTGGCAGCGCGTGTAACCGCGCACCTTAAATTTCGGAGTTGCCGCCGCTTTGATAACGAGTGACTTTTTTGCCATGTTGAGTGGTTCCCTCTAGTTCTTTCCGCTGCTACTTCTTCTTGGCCGAGCGCTTAGCTGCTCCGCGTGCTTTCTTCGACGACGCTGGTTCCTCACCCTTACGGAAGGGGAAGCCGAATGCGTCGAGGAGTGCTTTTCCGTCGAGGTCGGTTGTTGCAGTGGTGACAATGGTGATGTCCATACCGCGTGTTGTATCAACCTTCTCGTAACTGACCTCAAGGAACACGAGCTGCTCGGTGAGACCAAATGTGTAGTTGCCATGTCCGTCCCACGACTTGCCTGGGAGGCCGCGGAAGTCGCGGATGCGAGGAATTGCCACCGAGATCAAACGATCGAGGAATTCCCACATGCGGTCGCCGCGCATCGTGACTTTGGCACCAATTGCTTGGTTTTCACGAAGTTTGAAGGATGCGATTGATGTTTTCGACTTTGTCACGATTGGCTTCTGGCCAGAGATCGCGGTGAGGTCGGCAACGGCGCCATCGATGAGTGATGCTTGCTGCGTTGCGCGGCCAACACCCATGTTGATGACGATCTTTTCCAAGGTTGGAATCTGCATCACGTTGGTGACGCCCAATTGCTTCACGAGATCGGCTTTGACGACGTCGTTGTAGTGCGCTTTCAAACGCGGAACGTAGATAGTTGTCTCAGCCATCAGATTTCTTCTCCGGTGCTCTTGGCAACGCGCACCTTGGTGCCGTCATCCTTGATCTTGTAACCAACGCGTGTTGGCTTGCCCTTGTGCACGAGCATCACGTTGGATGCATCGAGCGGCATGTCCTTGTCGACGATTCCGCCGGTGTTGGCTGTTTGGCCTTTGGCAGCAAGGTGACGCTTGGCGACGTTGACGCCAGCAATCTTCACTTTGTTCTCCTTTGGCAGTACAGCCGAGATTTCGCCCTGCTTGCCTTTGTCTTTGCCGGCAATAACGACGACGGTGTCACCCTTCTTCAACTTCATGACTACAACACCTCCGGTGCGAGCGAAATGATTCGCATGAACTTCTTGTCGCGAAGTTCACGACCAACGGGCCCGAAGATTCGGGTGCCGCGTGGCGTGAGATCTTCTTTGATCAACACTGCTGCGTTTTCGTCGAAGCGGATGTAGCTGCCGTCTGGACGACGCTTTTCCTTCTTGACGCGAACTACTACGCAACGAACAACTTCACCCTTTTTGACACCGGCGCCAGGAATTGCGTCCTTAACCGTGCCGATGAAAACGTCACCAATTGATGCGTAACGACGGCGTGTACCACCGAGCACCTTGATGCACAGCACTTCTTTTGCGCCGCTGTTGTCGGCAACGCGAAGACGGGATTCTTGCTGAATCATTTTGCACGCTCCAAAACTTCGATCAGGCGCCAACGCTTCTGCTTCGACATTGGGCGGGTTTCCATGACGCGAACGCGGTCGCCGATTTTGGCGTCGTTTGTTTCGTCGTGGGCATAGAGCTTCTTGGTACGAGCAACGAACTTGGAGTAACGCGGGTGGCGCACTCGCTCGACGATTGAAATAACAATCGTCTTGTTCATCTTGTTCGACACGACAACGCCTTCGCGCACCTTGCGGGCGTTACGAACGGCATCTTCGGCTGTCGATGAGGTTGTAGTTATTTCAGTCATGATCTATTACTTCCCCGCTGCTTCGGCTGCAGCAATTTCTTGCTGACGAATAAGCGTGTTGATACGAGCGATTTGACGACGTACTTTGCCCATCTCGGCGGTGTTGTCGAGCTGGCCAGTTGCGTTACGGAAGCGCAAGTTCAGCGCTTCCTGCTTGGACGAACGAAGCTCTTCCACCAAAGTGGCGAGATCCATTTCGCGGAGTTCTGCGAGTTCACGTGCCATGTCAGATTGCCTCCTCGCGGCTAATGACGCGGGCCTTGATCGGCAGTTTCTGCACTGCGCGGTCGAGGGCCTGGTGTGCTGTCGCAGCATTTGGGTACGACAGTTCGAACATGATTCGACCTGGCTTAACCACGGCTACCCACAACTCTGGGTTTCCTTTTCCGGAACCCATGCGAGTTTCGGCTGGCTTCTTGGTCACTGACTTGTCTGGGAAAATGTTGATCCACACTTTTCCACCACGCTTAATGTGACGCGTCATGGCAATACGTGCGGCTTCAATCTGACGTGCAGTAATCCAGCCTGGCTCCAAAGCTTGGATGCCGTACTCGCCGAATGCGAGTTCGTTTCCACCCTTGCTCACGCCACCCGTGCGACCACGGTGCTGCTTACGATGCTTAACTTTGCGAGGCGACAACATGGTTTAGTCCTCCCGACCGAACTTCGGCGTCTCGTGGGCATCCACGATCCGACGCTGGATGTCTTCTTCTTCTGCCAACAAACGCTCGAACTCTGGGTCGGCTTCTTTGACCAACGGAGTGATTGGAGCATCTTCGATGTCGGCAACACGTGGGCCTGCAGAGGTAACCACTTTGAGTGTTGCTTCCGAGTGACCAGATGTCTGACCAACTGCCATTGCTGCTTCACGCGCAATACGGTCGTCGCTCTGGCTCTTGTACGGAAGAATTTCGCCCTTGTACAGCCATACTTTGACGCCAATGCGGCCGGCAGAAGTTGCTGCTTCACGGAATCCATAGTCAATGTCGGCACGAAGTGTGTGCAATGGAACGCGGCCTTCGCGGTACCACTCGGTGCGGCACATTTCTGCGCCACCCAAACGACCTGAACACTGAATTCGAATGCCCTCTGCGCCGTACTTCTGTGCGTTTTGCACAGCGCGCTTCATCGCGCGACGGAAAGCAATGCGGTTGATCAACTGATCGGCAACGCCTTGGGCTACCAAAGCGGCATCCAATTCGGCTTGCTTGATCTCGGTGATGTTGAGCTGCACCTTGTTGTTGCCGGTCATGGCGGTGAGGCCTGCTCGCAACTCGTCGGCCTTGGCTCCCTTACGACCAATCACAATGCCCGGACGAGCAGTGTGAATGTCGATTCGCAACTTGTCGCGTGTGCGCTCAATTTCGATACGGCTTACTGCTGCATCGGAAAGCTGCACCGTGAGGTACTCGCGGATCTTCCAGTCTTCGGTGAGGTAATGACGGTATTCCTTGGTGCTGAACCAGCGACTCTTCCAGTCGGTGGTGATTCCCAAGCGGAATCCGTACGGGTTGATCTTCTGGCCCATTAGTTCTCCTCACCAGATTCGGTGGTGGTATCAGTCGTTTCGACGGCTTCTTCGGTTGCTGGCTTTTCCGTGCGTGCACGGCTAGCTGCAACACGCGACGAACGGCTTGCTGTTTTCACATTGCCCTTCGCCTCGATGCTTTGTTCACGAACCGCAAGCGCCCTATCGGACATCGTCTCGACGACGATGGTGATGTGGCACGAACGCTTCAAGATTTGGCCGGCGCGACCCTTTGCGCGTGGACGGAAACGCTTCATCGTCGGACCTTCGTCAGCAAAGCATGCCTTGACGAACAAGTCGTTGGCATCTTTGTTGTCGTTGTTCACTGCGTTAGCAACTGCTGACGCCAGCAATTTGCGCACGTCGTGTGCCGAGTCGCGCTGAATGAGCGAAAGTAGATCGTCGGCTTCTTTTACTTCTTTGCCGCGAATGTGGTTGAGCACGACGCGAACTTTGGATGCCGACATGCGGACATTCATTGCCTTGGCACGCGTGCCGGAAGAAACGCCAACCTTGTTGGTGGCTTCGTTGAGCTTTGGACCGGTCATGACTTAGCCGCCGCTGCTGCTGCTTTTTCCTGCGATGCGTGGAATTTGAAGGTACGTGTTGGTGAGAACTCGCCCAACTTGTGACCAACCATTGATTCGCTCACGTATACGGGAACGTGCTTGCGTCCGTCGTGAACGGCAAACGTGTGGCCGATCATGTCTGGAATAATGGTGCTGCGACGCGACCAAGTCTTGATGACTTTGCGCTCACCGCTCTCGTTCATGGCATCCAACTTCTTGAGCAAATGCTCATCGACGAATGCACCCTTTTTAAGACTGCGCGACATGTGTTAAGCCCGGCCCTTTCCTGAACGACGACGGCGAACAATGAGTGATTGTGACGACTTGTTTTTGTTACGGGTACGGCGCTCTGGCTTACCCCATGGCGACACTGGTGGACGTCCACCGGATGTCTTACCTTCACCACCACCGAGTGGGTGGTCGACTGGGTTCATTACAACACCGCGCGATTGTGGGCGAACGCCCTTCCAACGGTTACGGCCTGCTTTACCAATCTTGATGAGTTCGTGCTCGGCGTTTCCAACTTCGCCAACCGTTGCACGGCAGTCGAGAGGAACACGGCGCATTTCGCTGGATGGCATACGCAATGTTGCGTAAACACCTTCCTTAGCAACCAACTGAACAGCCATGCCTGCCGAACGAGCAACGCGGCCACCTTGGCCTGGGCGAAGTTCGATGTTGTGCACGACGGTACCTACTGGCATGTAACGAAGTGGCAATGCATTGCCCACTTTGATGTCGGCCTTCGGGCCGCTCTGCAGACGCATGCCAACTTCAAGACCCTTCGGGGCCAAGATGTACGACTTGCTGCCGTCTTCGTAATGCAAAAGCGCGATACGACATGTGCGGTTCGGGTCGTACTCGATGGCAGCAACCTTTGCTTCGTACTCGTCGGTGACGCGCTTGAAGTCGATGAGGCGGTACTGCTGCTTGTGTCCGCCACCTTGGTGACGCGAAGTAACGCGGCCATAGACGTTGCGTCCACCGGCAGATGTCTTTTTTGAGAGCAGCGACTTTTCAGGCGTGCTCTTAGTGATGTCAGCGAAGTCGGACACCGTCTGGAAACGGCGGCCCGGGCTGGTTGGTTTGCGTTTGCGAATACCCATGTTCGTCCTTTTTCAGCTCGTTCTAGTTCTCGAACAGCGGGATTTCATTGCCCGCTGCGAGGGTGACGATGGCCCGTTTGGTGTCTGGGCGCTGACCACGGCGATTGGTGCCGCGAGTCTGGCGCATTTTGCCACGACGGTTGAGAGTGTTAACGCGCGTGACCTTGACATTCCAAATGGTCTCGATGGCGTCGTGAATTTCTGGCTTGCTGGCGTCTGGGTGTACTTCAAATGTGTACGTTCCCTTGTCCATCAGCGAATAGCTTTTTTCCGAAATGATCGGACGCAAGATGATGTCGCGTGGGTCTTTCACTTTGCGGCCTCCTTGACCTTTGGCAAGCTGCTCTGTGTAAACACGAGCCAGTCGTTGCACAACACGTCGTATGCATTGAGCTCGCCTGTCTCAACAACCTGCACCTTGGTGAGGTTGCGGAACGACTTCGCTGCATTGACATCGGTGCGATCGATAACGATCATGATCTTTCCGTCTAGCCCAAGCGAGTTGAGCAACAACGAAGCGTCTTTAGTGCTTGGCTTGTCGAACGAGAACTTGTCGACGACAACAACTTTGTTGTCGAGCGCGCGGTCGGACAATGCCGAGCGAAGTGCCAACGCAATCATTTTCTTTGGTGTGCGCTGCGAGTATTTGCGTGGCTTCGGGCCAAGAGCAACTGCACCACCGCTGAAGTGTGGAGCGCGGATCGAACCCTGACGAGCGTTACCCGTGCCCTTCTGACCGAATGGCTTGATGCCACCACCGCGAACTTCTGAACGAGTTTTGGTGCTCTGCGTTCCGGATCGACGGTGTGCCAACTGTGCGGTGACAACTTGGTGCATCACTGAAACGTTTGGCTCGATACCGAAAATTGATTCTGGCAATGTTGCCGATCCGGTTTTAGGAACCGAAGGGGAAGTTGTTTTTGCTGCAGCCTTTTTTGCAGCAGGCTTCGCAGCCGCTTTCGTTGCTGTTTTCTTCGCAACTTTCTTTGCTGCTTTCTTCACTGGTTTTGCTGATGCCATCGCGTTACTTTCCCTTCACCGCGTTGCGCACAATCACGACGCCGCCGTTTGGACCAGGCACTGAGCCCTTAACCAACAACAAGCCACGCTCGAGATCGGCCTGGACTACTTCAAGATTCAAAGTGGTTGTCTGCTGATGACCCATGTGGCCAGCCATGCGCAAACCTTTGAATACACGACCCGGAAATGAACACGAGCCGATGGAACCAGGAGCACGGTGGTGCTTGTGGTTACCGTGGCTGGCGCCCTGACCGCGGAAGTTGTGGCGCTTCATACCACCAGCAAAACCTTTACCGCGGCTGACGGCAGTGACATCCACGCGCTCGCCAGCAACAAGTGTGTCGACGGCAATTTCTTGGCCGACAGCAAAACCATCAACCGAATCGAGACGAAGCTCGACGAGGCGACGACCTGCTGCAACACTTGCCGCAGCGAAGTGGCCGGCTTGCGCCTTGGTCAACTTCTTTGGATCCTTTTGTCCGTAGGTGACTTGCAGCGCTGAGTATCCATCGCGCTCGCCTGTCTTTACCTGAACAACGCGAGCGGGCTCGACGCGCAACACGGTGACTGGGATAACGCGCTGGTCGTCGCCCCATACCTGTGTCATGCCGACCTTTTCGCCGACGATTGCTTTCTGTGCCATAACAGCAACCCTTTTCTTGTTTGTGTAGATCGATGTACCAGTAATTTCTTGGCGTCCAACCGGTTCCGTTCACGGAAATGCTCCGCTCGGCAAAAGCCGGCGGAGCACCGAGATCGTTGTTGCTGCTAGGTCCCCCGAATCAAGCGGGGCTCTAGCAGACGTCGATTGTGGCGTCAGTTCATTACTTTGGGCTTTCTCCAGCAACGCGCCAGATGAGCCGTTTATACGGACTTGGAACTCTATCGGCGGCCGTTCCCCACTCCCAACGCCAAACGGGAAGGGATATTGGCCCCAACTTTGGGGTTATTCGTCAACCCGGGCAACCAAGGTGGCCGACACGGTCAGCCGAT
>CAMDJX010000028.1 GCA_945900735.1 Acidimicrobium ferrooxidans DSM 10331
CCGCTCATTGGCAGTGGCGACTGGATCTTCTTGTGGAAGGGTGGCTGGGCGTTAACCGGAGATGCAGTGACACCGGCTGCAATCGGCTTCTTTTTGTACATGGTTGCATTCATGGATACCGTCGCAACTATTCCGACTGGGTCGATGGCCGAGCGCTGGAAGTGGAGCAGTTTCGTACTGTGGGGCTTTTTCTGCGGCGCTATTTATTACCCAATCATCGCGGCCTGGACTTGGGGCGGCGGCTGGCTGGCGAAAACATGGAGCTCGATGTCGCTTGGCGCCGGCTATGTGGATTTCGCCGGCTCGGGTGTTGTGCACCTCGTAGGAGGTATGGCTGCGCTGACAGGAGCAATTGTCCTTGGCCCACGAATCGGCAAGTTTGGCGCCGACGGAAAACCACGCACCATTGCCGGACACCACGTCCCAATGGCAATGCTCGGAACATTTATCTTGTTGTTTGGATGGTTTGGCTTTAACGCTGCCAGCACTTTTGCAGCAACAGATGTGCAGTTCGCCGTTGCGGCAACCAACACGGCAATCGCCGGCGCCTTCGGTTCGATTGCCGCCATGTTGTACATCACGCGAAAGACGGGCAAGCCAGACCCAGGCATGATGGTGAATGGCATGCTTGCCGGGCTCGTGGCAGTTACGGCACCGTGTGCATTTATTTCGCCATGGGCCGCAGCAGTTATCGGAGTTGTTGCTGCAATCTTGATCATCGAATCGGTGTACTTCTTCGAACGGCGAGGAATCGACGACCCAGTCGGTGCCATTTCCGTGCACGGAGTGGGCGGACTATTCGGCACGCTAAGCGTGGGCATCTTTGCCAACGGCACGTACGGTGCTGGTTGGAACGGGTCGGCAAGCGAGGGAGTGAAGGGCATCATTAAAGGCGACTGGGGCCAACTTGGTGCCCAGGCCGTCGGTGCCGTCACCATCGTCGTTGTATGCGGATCTGTTTCGTACGCATTCTTTGCCTTGCAGAACAAGTTCACAAAGGGCGGCATTCGCTCTAAGGCCGAAGATGAAATTGTCGGACTCGACTTGGCAGAGATGGGCGTGCTTGCATACCCTGAATTTCAGGGTTCGCACAAGTAAGCAAAGCGTGCAGCGCTTGGTGCCGTCGTTGTCACCGAGCGATGAAATCGCCGAGAACTCGAGTTGTTCTACCCAGTGACAACTCGAGTTCTCGTGCAGTTCCGTAATCAGTTTTCGGATCGCTCAGCATTGCAAGCACGTCCCTGATCACCCAGCCGTTGCGTTTGTCCACCCAGGTTGGCATTACTTGTGGTCGATCAAAACTGATTTTTCCCGAAGGCCGCTTCGTCAGTTTGATTGTGGCGATTGCTGCGTCCTGACTGTTTGCTGGCCAGCGTTCGTCTGTTGGCAAATTTGAGAGCACGTTGCCAAGCCCATACATCACCCACACGCCATTGACTTGCTCGATCGGCTGCACAACATGTGCGTGGTGGCCAACGATGAGGTCGACAAAGCCGGATGCTGTCAATGTTTCGGCAATGCCTGTCTGCATCGAATTTGCTTGCGACTCTTTTTCGTTACCCCAGTGCATGCTGACGATGGTTGCTTCCGAGCCAAGTTGGCGCGCACGTTCGGCGTCGCGCAAAATTCGGTCGGGGTTGATGACGGCAGATCGCCACTCTTGGCCTTCCGGCAACTTGAGGCCGTTGTAGCTAAATGTGTACGACAAAAAGCAGAGCCGAACGCCTTTCACCTCGACGATGCGTGGCTCAATTTCATCAGGCGTGCGTGCCATACCCGATTGATCGACGCCATTTTCAAGCAGTGCGTTTACGGTTGCATCAATTCCGTCGAGGCCTCGATCGTAGGTGTGATTACTTGCGGTTGAGCAGCGATCAAAACCTGCATTTGCAATTGCAGTTACAACTTCTTTAGGCACACCGAAGAACGGAAACGCAGAGAGTGCCTCACCCTCTGGCGCGATGGGTGTTTCAAGGTGACACATTGCCAGATCGGCACTTTGTACAAGTTGCTTAACGTCTTCAAACATCGGCGTGAAGTCGTATTCGGCCGTGCTGCCCTTTGCAATGGCGGTGCGCTGAGCCTGCTCGATGAGAGGGGTGTGGGTGAGTACGTCACCAGTAAACGCAAACGAGATATAGGTGTTTGGGTCTGGGGCAGTTGTAGTCGTGGGTTGTACGACAGGTGGTTGGTCGGTGCACGCAGTTAGTGCGATGGCAAGAATTGGAACAACGAGCAACCGGCTGCGCGACACGCAACCAATCTATTGCTGTTCGTTACAAAGGGTTTGCAGCAATGAATTCGACAATGATGTTTGCAAGCTGCGGGCCCTGGTTCTCCTGTAAGAAGTGGCCGGCACCAACAATGGTCGTGTGTGGTTTGCCTGCAGCACCAGGAACTTCGCGGATGAATTGCTTTTCGGCCCCGGCGGTGACCGGGTCTGTATCGCTGAATGCACAAAGGAATGGTCGCTCGAATTTGCGCAAGACACCCCACGCGATTTCGTTGTCTTTGTTGGATGGGTCGTCGATGGTGACTGGGACGAAAGTTGGGAAGATTCGTGCAGCGCTCTTAAATGTTTCGTCGGGGAATGGCGCGTCGTACGCCGCGATTTCTTCAGGGCTCAGCGCGCTCAGGCTTCCCATATTCACAATTTTTCCTACTTCGAACACGGGTGTTGTCTGTGAAAAGTTGCGCCACTGCATAAACGCATCGTTGGCGGAGAAGTCGACCTTTTTCCCCACCGGCAAACCGGTGTTTCCAATGACCACACGGTCGAAGCGCTCGGGCGCTGCAGCGACGATGCGCAGGCCGATCAGGCCGCCCCAGTCTTGGCCGAAAAAAGTGATGTGCGTGAGGCGAAGTTTGTCGATCAGAAGCTCGTGCATCCAAGCAACGTGTCGGGCATATGAGTAGTCGGTTTGTTCTGTTGGCTTATCGGAACGACCGAAGCCAACGAGGTCGGGGGCGATGACGCGGTGGCCTGCGGCAACCAAAATGGGGATCATTTTGCGATAGAGGTAGCACCACGACGGTTCGCCATGCATCAGTAACACGGGGTTCGCATCGCGTGGGCCTTCGTCGATGTAGTGCACCCGCAACGTGCCTTGCTGGCCATCGCTGATTTCTGCATAGTTGGGTGCGAAGTCGTAACCCGCCAAGTTGGCAAAGCGCTCATCTGGTGTGCGAAGTGTTTTCATTGAAGGCTCCCTATTGTCAGAGTGATGTGGTGGTGAGGTCGTCGCCGAGAATGATCTCGCCAGAGAAATGCGCAGCGGCTAACGCACGCCATTCTTCTTCTTGGCCCGGCTGAATACTTGGTACATAGTGAGTGAGAATCAGTTTCTTGACTCCTGCACGTTGGGCGGTTTGTGCTGCTTGCTCAACGGTGGAGTGGTAGTCGAGAATGTCGAGGAATCGTTTGTTCTTAACAAGGCTTACCAAATCGGCGCGAAGCACGGTCTGCACGTAGCCATCGGCACCCTTACAAATTTCGTCGAGTGCTTCACAAGGAATGCCGTCGCCGCCGAGAACAACAGACGTTCCCTCATGCTCGATGCGGAAAGAAACAGTTGGCTCGACAGGTGCGTGATTGGTTTTACCCACCAAGATTTTTGCTTCTCCCACACTGAATGACATACCCGGCTGCACTTCGGTGACAACGACGTTCGGCTGCCATGTGAGTGTGTCGGGATGATGCGCAAGGCGGTAGCTGATGTCTGGCGCAAGAGCAGCGAGTGTTGCATCAACAACTTCTTGTGTGCGCGGCGGGCCGTAAATGTGCAGCGGCGTTTCGGACTGGCTCATGATGTAGTGCGTAGTGATGACGTCGTTGAGGTCGGTGAGGTGGTCGCTGTGTAGGTGAGTGATCAAAACAGCATTCAAGAAGATGGGCAGTGTTCCCGCAGCGGTGAGACGCATCACTACCGCGCGGCCTGCGTCAACCAAGATGGTGGTGTTGCCGGCCTTCACCAAGGTGGCTGGGCCGCCGCGCTTTGGGTCTGGCATTGGGCTACCTGTACCGAGCAGAGTGATGTCCATGTTTTCCCCTTTGGTGTTGGATCAATTGACAACCTAGCAAACTATTTGCATACACTATGAGAAAACTTATCCCAGTGTAAGTATGGGTGATGGAGAATCATGAACGCTAAGAAACACCCTGGCGAACCCAACTTCGCGGGCACCATTTCCGACACGTATCAAACATCGACTCCCGCATGGCCGGATTTACCGCAGGGCCTTGGCGGGGCCAATGTGATCACCATTGTTTTTGATGACATGGGTTTTTCTCACCCAAGTTGTTTTGGCAGTTCAATTCCAACACCCAACATCGATCGGCTCGCACAAAACGGTTTGCGTTACACGGGCTTTCACACCACTGCGCTGTGCTCACCATCTCGCGCAAGTTTGTTGACGGGGCGCAATCATCACTCGGTTGGAATGCGCGGGGTCTCCAACTGGAACACGGGTTTTCCAAACATGCGCGGAGGCATTACTCCTCGTGCCGCAACGATGGCAGAAGTGTTGCGCGAGCAGGGTTATGCAACGCTTGCGGCAGGAAAATGGCACTTGGCGCCGATGGAAGAGTGCTCGGCTGCGGGGCCGCACACCAATTGGCCTCTGCAAAAAGGTTTCGATCGTTTCTACGGTTTCCTCAATGGCGAGACCGATCAGTTTTACCCCGAACTAACGCAAGACAATCAACATATTCTCCCGCCGCGCACGCCGGAAGAGGGCTATCACCTCACGGAAGACCTCATTGATCAATCGACAACATGGATTCGCGATTTGGTTTCGGTTCGTCCCGACAGGCCGTTCTTCTTGTATCTCGCTTTCGGCGCTCAACATGCACCGCATCATGCACCCGACAGTTATCTCGCAAAATGGCGTGGTCGTTTTGATGAAGGGTGGGACGTTCACCGTGCGCAATGGTTCGCGCGTCAGATCGAGATGGGCATTGTTCCTCCAGACACCGTGTTGTCGCCTCGCAACCCAGGAGTTCGACCATGGGACGAACTGACCGTTAACGAAAAACTCTTTGCTTGTCGACTGCAAGAAGCATTCGCTGCGATGTTGGATCACACCGATGCCCAGATCGGACGACTGCTGCAATTTTTGGATGAACGCAATCTCACCGACAACACCATGATCATGTTGCTCTCCGACAATGGTGCAAGCCGCGAAGGCGGGCCGCAGGGAGTAATGGACGAATGGAGCTTCTTTAACGCCGAATGGGAAAATGTGGATGACATCGTTGCCAATCGTCTCGACGACATTGGAACAAAAAATGCACACTCCAACTACCCGTGGGGTTGGTCGCAAGTGGGTAACACGCCAAGCCGTTGGTACAAGTCGCAAACATACGGCGGCGGCATTCGCGATTCTTTGGTCATTCAGTGGCCAAAAGGTATTCAGCAGCCTGGCGGAATTCGGCCACAGTTTTGTCACATCACCGATTTGGCGCCAACGGTGTACGACGCGCTCGGCATTGCGACGCCTCTAGTTGTTAATGGCCATGAGCAGATGCCCATGCATGGTCAGAGCCTTGCGTACACGTTTGGCGATACAAGTCGCTCAACCCAGCGCGGCCCGCAGTACTTCGAGATGATGGGCCACCGTGCAATCTGGGCCGATGGTTTTAAAGCAGTTACGTTCCACGATCAGGGAGTGCCATACGACAAAGATTTGTGGAGTTTGTACAAACTCGATGAAGATTTTTCGGAAATGCACGACCTGTCGTCTACCCATCCCGAAAAACTGCAGGAAATGATTGCTTTGTGGTGGAGCGAGGCTGAACGATTTGGCGTATTGCCACTGGACGACCGCGGCATTGAAATCTTCGGCACAAAGTCCAGGCCGGGTTCGCCGCACTACGGAAACACCTACACGTACTACCCGCCGATTGCGCACATCCCATCAGACGCTTGCCCAATGCTCAGCGGCCGTGCATGGACATTGACTGTTGACGTAGTCATCGGTGACGCACCAGCCGAGGGCGTCATCTATGCGCGCGGCGGCCACAACATCGGGCACTCATTTTTCATTAAGGATTCGGTGCTTCATTTTTATTACAACGCGCTCGGTAAGCATCAGCGTGCGAGTGCCCCAATTTCACTCACGAAGGGCGTGCATCAATTGTCGGCACGTTTCGACCGCGAGGGCGATACGGGAACGATCGTGTTATTAGTGAACGGAAAAGAAGTCGGGTCGGTACATATCCCCAAGATCATGCGCATCCTTGGCTCGATGGGAATGGACCTTGGTTGCGATCGGTTGTCGCCGGTTGCGCCCGATTATGTAGCGCCCTTTACGTTTAATGGATCAATAACAAAAGCTCATTTTGAAATCAGGAGCAAGCCAACCAAGGCCGACGTCGACGCAATTTTGCGCGCCGAGGCAGCGAAGGAGTAGTCATGTCGAACGAACTCATTTTGGATTCGCTGCAGCGACGAATGAAAGCGTTGCATTCGTTGTACGACCAAGCGCTTGGCACGATGACGATTGAACACGTCAATCATTTCGAGCGCGAAGGTGTGCTTCCCATCGCATTCAGCCTCTTCCACATCACCAACATGATCGATGCTTCGTTTATGTTGATCACCGGCGCCACACCGGTTTGGAACGACGAATGGAATGCGCGAGTGCAACCGTCAATCGCCGATCACGGCAAACATAAAACGGTAGAAGAAATGATTGGCCAACGGATTGGCAACTACGAAGCATTCCAAGAATATTTGCAAACAGTATTTGGGCGAGTGCACGAATGGCTTGCGACACTCGACTCGAACGAACTCACCCGCGTGGTTATTCCCCGACCTTTTGGCCCTCAAATCGCCAGCACATACAGCGCGCGTGTTGCGGGCGAAGTTGGCATCACCGTGCTCGATGCGGTGGAGTGCTGGATCTACCAGCACGGCTTGCGCCACATGGGCGAGATCGAGCTTGCTCGCGGCCTAGTTGGCCTTGGCGGTATGACTTCCTAATTATTTGCGAGGGCCGCGAATGAGCGCGCCCGGAAGTTGCCCAGTGAACGTGTCGTTCTCCACGGTTTGTACGCCACTCACAAACGTTTTTTCGTATCCGTGTGCGGTTTGAACAAGCCTTCGGCCTTGCGCCGGCAGGTCGTAAGCCATGTACGGCATGTCGAAACCAAGCTGCTCGAAATTGATGAGGTTGATGTCGGCTTTTTTGCCAGGCGCGATAACGCCGCGGTCCAATAGTCCATGCAGTTGAGCTGTGTGTTGCGTCTGGCGATACACGATGTGCTCGAGAGAAAGCTTCGGCCCGCGTGTGCGGTCGCGAACCCAGTGTGTGAGCATGAACGTTGGCATACCACCGTCGCAAATTGCGCCGCAATGAGCACCTGCGTCACTGAGGCCGTTTCGCGTTTGCGGGTGCAGCATCATCTCGTACGTCATTGAAAGGTCGCCATACATGTAGTTGAAGAATGGTGAGTAGATCATGCCCTTGCCATCGTTGGAGAGCAGGTGATCCACGATCAACTGCATTGGGGGAACTCCAAGTTTCTTGGCTTGTTCGCCGATGCAAGTGGATGGGTGCGGCTCGTAGTCGATATTGGCTGTGGTCACTGTGTACATGCGCTTGAGCGCGTTGGTTACCAGTGCCTTGTAAAAGTTGTCGTCTGGCACTTCGGTAATAAAGCGTGCACGCCGTGTGGGCTCGTTGAGTGCGGCAATGCGCTGAGCAAACGGGAGATGCGCAACTTCGTGATACGCGGGGTGGGCGAGCAACGGATGCACGCTGCCCTCGAGGCACATCAAGACGCCGATGGAACGCCCGGCGGTTTGTGCAACTATTTTCTCGCCAGACTCGTGCGCTTTCGTTAACAACGCAAGAGTCTTTCGCCATACTTCGCTGCCGTCATCCAATTGGTTGACATTGACACTGACTGTTGCGCCAGATCGTCGAGCAAGCTCCTGCATCCATGGCCACTCATCAACTGGCACCCGTGAATGTTCTGGAGAAAATTGGAAAATGCCGTGGCCCACGCGCCGCATTGCATCGGCAATGCCAAACAGTTCGTCTGGCTGCGCAGAAGTGCCTGGCACCAACTCGCCATGTTTGCTTCGGTGAAGCGAAGTGCGCGAAGTGGAAAATCCAAGTGCGCCGGCGCGCAGGGCCTGTTCGGTCAAGAGGCTCATCTGGGCGATGTCATCGGCGGTTGCGTCCTCGTTGTTTGCGCCGCGGTCGCCCATAACAAAGGCTCGCAATGCACCGTGTGCAATCTGGGTTCCGAAGTCGATGACGTGAGGGCTTCGCTCTAGTGCGTCCAAGTATTCGGGGAATGAAGTCCACTCCCACGTAATTCCCTCGACCATTGCAGACCCGGGAATATCTTCAACGCCTTCCATCAGGTCGATCAACCATTGGTGGCGATCGGGGTTGGCGGGTGCAAAGCCAACACCGCAGTTGCCCATCACGGCCGTTGTTACGCCGTGCCAACTGCTGGGCGTAAGCCATGGGTCCCACGTTGCTTGCGCGTCGTAGTGCGTGTGCACGTCTACCCACCCGGGTGTGAGCAACAGGCCGTCCGCGCGCACATGTTGATGTGCGTGAGCGGTGGAAATGGTGCCGGGTTCGCCCACTTCGGTAATGATGCCGTTTTCAAATGCAACGTCGGCAAGTCGGGAAGGTGCACCCGTACCGTCGACCAAGGTTGCGCCAGTGATGACGGTTTTTGGTTGATCGGCCATATTTAGAGAATCTAATCGGCTTTAGACACCGCTCGAATCAGACGAAACGATTGCGAATGGTTCCAACGCCCTCAAGGGTCGTTTCAACAACATCGCCAGGCTTCATGTAGCGAGGTGGTTTGTGGCCGTGCCCCACGCCAAAAGGCGAGCCTGTGTAGATCACGTCGCCGGGGAAAAGCTCGACAACAGTCGAGAGATACGAAACGATATGCGCAATGTCGAAGATCATGTCGTTGGTTTGCGTATCTTGACGCTTCTCGCCATTGACGGTGCAACCCAAATGCAAGTTGTCGCGATTTGGGTTGTTGGTCATGTCGGTGACCCAGGGCCCAATCGGTGAAAACCCACGACGGCTCTTGCCCATGTTGAACTGCGCAGGGCTACCCATGTATTGCAGCCCGCGGTCGGAAACGTCTTGGCCTACACAGAGACCAGCGATGTGTTGCCATGCATTTGCCTCGACAATGTCGCGGCCGCCCTTGCCAACAATGATCACAAGTTCCGATTCGTAGTCCACTGTTTCGCCAACTACTGTCACATCGCCTGCAGGCGAATTCAGCGAGCTTTGGAACTTGCTGAACACCAGCGGCAGGGGAGGCAATGGGCTTCCCATTTCGGCGGCATGCTTTTTGTAGTTCAGGCCAATGGCAAACATTTGTCGCGGGCGAGGAACTGGGCAATCCAGTTCTTCGAGCGTTACGGCAACGGCGCTCGATGTATCCAGCGTCTGTGCGAATGCTTGCAGTTCCGACCATCGCGCGAGGCATTCCATCGGGTCGGACGGAAGTGCGTTGTTGCTTGCCTTTGCAACGTCGACGATGCGTGGATCTGAATTATCACCAATTACAAAATGCGCGCGATTGCGCACTGTTGCGAGACGGAGTGTCATGTTGTAAACCTCGAGTAGCTAGATGCGACCCCGCGCTGCGCGGCGCTGTAGATCGGCTTTGGAGCGGGCTTCTTTATCTTTTTGCTTGCGCTCTGCGCGTTGTTTGCGCTTAGCTTCTTGCGCGGCCGCATCGACACTCGATGTTTGCGAGGACGATGTTGCAGAAGTGGTTGCCTGCGTAGCAGGAATGGCGAATCGCGAGTCGGTTGAAACCAACTTGCGGAAACCGCCTAGTGAAGTTGAGTATTGCACGGCCATCAGGCGCACTGCATCGAGACCATACAGTTCGATCAAAGAGGGGATGACGGTTTGAAGATCTTCAAGGCTTGGATCGTCGGACTTGTCGCCCAACAAATCGATTGCTTTGTCGGTGGCGCCCTCGGCAAAGAGCACCCCAGTGTCGAGATAAGCCTTGCGGCTCTTCATTGATTCGCGAACTTTTTGTGCGAGGGTTGCGCTTTCGGCAAATGCCCCGGCTGGGAGAGCAAGAACCTTTGCCAGCGCATCGCGCAGCTTCTCTTCAACTCCTGCAGCAAGCGCCACGATTGATTCGTCGGTTACGGTGCCAAAAACGGCGGCGTAACGACGTTCAATCAAAATGGTGTCGCGGGAATTGCTGACGGGCATGGGTTTCCTTTGCTTCGGTGTCGCACCCCAAAGAGGCGCTCGTTCAGTGTGTCAGCACGAAGCCCCGCTTGCTACTTGGAAACCGACAGAGTTGGGGTTTCGGGGTAATTTTGCCTGATGAAATCGGCCACTCCGGCACTCGTCACTCTCGAGCAACACGGCATTTCATTCGTAGCCCACACGTTTGATCAGACCTCATTCGAGGGAACCGATGTGGGTTATGGCAGGGCTGCCGCTGCAGCCCTTGGTGTTGAGGAAACGCGAGTGTTCAAGACTCTGCTCGCAAGCGTTGAGCCACCGCTATCTGGGGTTGCGCACGTTGTCGCAATTGTTCCCGTCAATGCGCAAGTCTCACTTAAATCCTTGGCCGAGGCCATTGGCGCAAAACGCTGCGAGATGGCGGCCGCACAGGTGGCACAGCGTATTACCGGTTATGTCGTGGGCGGTATCAGCCCGTTTGGACAGAGAAAAAAGCTAACAACCGTTGTTGATCAGTCTGCAGAATTGTTAACGACCATGTTCGTGAGCGGTGGCAAACGCGGCCTCGATGTCGAACTATCACCGAGCGATCTCATTCGCGTGCTGGATGCTCGCATTGCCGCAATCGCAGTGCTTAACGACTAACCAACGCCTGAACTTCACGAATCAGCATTTGATGAGACGAATCTAATGTGAGATCGCCGATGGTGCCATGTGCGCCAACATTGGATTTCCATGTGATGTGCCACTGCACCGAAAATGTTGCGGGGAACAGACCGCTTGGATGCATCGACGATGTGTGCGTGTATTTGTACATGCATGTTGAAGGCAAGTAGTCGCCAAATTGCGACAGCCATACCAATCCTGGGCCGTCGCATTCGACCGGGCCAGTTCCCAGTTTGCCGTCACCTGGGTCGAACATAATTTTCTTTGGTGTTGCAGTGGTGGTGACAGAGATATAGCCCGCGGGGGTGGGGACACCGGCTGTAACGCTGATGGGAATCCATAACAAGGGGTTCACCCACAGCCACATGTCGAGGTTGACAACGCCGCGACGCGCGGGAGGTGCGAAGTTTCCCCATGGAGCAGGAACGTTGTCGTAAACAAGCGACGCAGCTTGTCTGCCTAGCTGCGCAGTGGACACTTCGGGGATCCAGTGAAATGTCGTCGACGCAACGGGCATAGTGCACGAGTAGTCGTACAACCGATATGTAACGGAGCCAACAGTTTTTGTAACTTCGGAACCCTCTCTGAGTTTCGCGTCGCGGGGGATTGAAACCGACCACTCGCAATCATCGTTTGCACCACCGCCCACACCCGGTGGTGCGCCAAACTGCACGCCCGCCATGATCTGATCTCCGCGCGACCCCGCGTCCAAACTGACGCTTTCATTGTCGGTTGCTAAAGCAACGTTTGGCATCAACAGCACAGCGAGGCTTACGCCAATGACAACGCCGCAACGCTTGGTGCTCATTAGAAACCGCATATGTCGCCTCCGAAAAATGATTCGAGAACTTCGCTACTTATCCATTTCCAATGCCCTGCGTGCATCTCGAGAGACCATGCCGTGCGGTTGGATGCCGTGTGATTGTTGAACACGATGTCGTCGGCAGTGCTGTCGAGCTGACCAGAATCAAACAACACCACCGAGTCATAGGAACATGTGTGCACGAGCGCATGCGAAGTGTCGTTTATCAGCAAACTTTCTATTCGAAATCGGTATGTTCCTGCTCCAGCGCGAGAGCGAATATTGCCGGCAGTTCGCTCAAGCATCAATTGGGTGGTGCCTGTATGGAGTGCGCTGCCAGGAACTGCAAAACTGCCGATGTCGCATTGGTCCGGTTGTCGGCCGCATTGCTTACGAAGCGTGAGCACTCGAACAAAGTCGGAACGAAGCACCGCTATGTCGGGCGGCTCCGATTCCACGGGTTGGGCATCAACTGCATTGACCACGGTGTCGGGTACAGCGATGGTTGTGGGGGGCGGCGGCGGCGGTTGAAAAACACCGAGTTCATTTGGTGTTGAGGAACAGGCGCACACCGACAGCGCAAGCAACACAGACCATAAATATTTGCTGGACATATCTGCCTCCGCCGATAGCGAGATTCACCAGTTCTTGTATTGGGATCTTGACAGCAATGGATAAATCGGGCCCTATCGAGCACAAAAAAACTGACGGTAGGATTGCTAGACCCCAAAATGAGCCAGAACCACCCCGACCTCGCCGCCGAACAGGCCCATATCGACCATGCTTACGCGTGCCTTGAAAAGAGTAAGACCGACGCCTGGCGCATTCGCGATCTCAATGAGGCCAGCACCGGCGGCACTTTCCAGGCACGGTACGAACGCAACTTGTTCGACGAACAGTTGTTACAGCGACTCACTCATTTGGATTTGGGTGATGCCGCACTTGTCTTTGGCCGTATCGATCGACAAGTGGACGACACGGACGAGATCGAAAGCTTTCATATCGGCCGTTTGGCTGTTGCCGATGTTTCGCGCGAGCCCGTTGTTGTCGACTGGCGGGCCCCGGTTGCCGAGCCGTTTTACCGAGCAACCGGTCGTGAGCCAATGGGTCTTGCGCGTCGCCGACACTTTGCCGTTCAGGGGCAACAACTGCTCGGCATTGAAGACGAACTGTTTGGCGCGGGTCACTTAGGCGTAGGTCAAGACGAGGGCTTGGGTGGCGAACCGCTCACCAGCGTGCAACAGGCCGCAACAGGTTTGCGCGGCTACAGCACCTTGCTTACGGCGCTCGCTCGCGGACGCACCGGCCAGCTTGGCGACATCGTGGCAACCATTCAGTCCGAGCAGGACCAAATCATTCGCGCGCCGCAAAGCGGAGTATTGGTCGTGCAGGGTGGCCCTGGCACTGGCAAAACGGTAGTTGCGTTGCATCGCGCCGCATACCTTCTATATACGTATCGATTTCCCCTCGAGGATCAGGGCGTCTTGGTCATTGGGCCCAATCGCGTATTCCTCCGGTACATCGAGCAGGTTTTGCCGTCTTTGGGTGAGGCGGGTGTCGAACAAGTGGTGCTTGCCGACCTTGTGCAGGGGCATCGATTTGGTTTAGCCGAAACGGAATTGGCGAAGCGCGTTAAGGGCGATGTGCGGATGGTGGATTTTGTCGCGCAGGCTGTGCGCGACCGCGAACGACCGCTGCGAGAAGATCTGGTCATTCCGTTTGGCGCCGGCTTTCTGCGGCTTCGCCAAAAAGAGTCTGCACGAATCATCCGCGAAGCTCGCCGAAGGTATCGCCGGCACAACGCTGCGCACCGTTGGGTGGAAACCGAAATGGTGACAGCACTTGCAGCCACTGGACGCGATGAAGACCCAAATATTGAAGCGCTGCGCGACTCACTGCGTGACATCACCGAGTTCCGGGCTGCTCTCAATCGCATGTGGCCCGTGCTGACACCTGCCGAGTTGTTGCACGATTTGTATGGCTCCAAGGCGTTGGTTCGCTCTGCCGGTAATCAATTGTTTACGGAAGAAGAGTGTGCTTCGTTGGTCCGTGCGCGCAGCGAAACATATGCCGATGTTCAGTGGGCAGACAGCGATGCTGCATTGCTCGATGAAGTGCTGGCCGTCATTGGGCCACGTCCACGCAGAAACGGTCGTATTGATGAGACCGACGAAGTACGTTTGTACGGGCACATCATCATCGACGAAGTGCAAGACCTCACCCCGATGCAATTGCGCATGGCAACGCGCCGCTCTCTTGGCGGGGCGATGACTGTTGTTGGCGACTTGGCCCAGGCCACAGGTGCGTTTGCACCGAACGATTGGTCGGACTTGTTGCAGTATTTGCCAAACAAGAAAGAGCCGCAAGTGATTGGGCTTTCTGTCGGCTATCGCATTCCCGCACAAATTATGGAAATTGCAGACAGAGTAATGGCCGTTGCCGCCCCGTCGTTGCGTGCGCCGCAGTCTGTTCGCGAAGGCGAATTTGGGCCAGACATTGTGCAGTCTTCAACCGCTGCAGCACTGTTCGACGATGTTGTTTCGCAAGCGCAGGTATTGCTTACCAACGTTGGCGAAGGAAACGTAGCCGTGGTTTGCCCCGACGAGATGACAGACGATGTTTGTGCTGCATTGACGGCTGCCAATGTGAAGCACGGCCGTGCCAACACCACTGCACTCGACAGTCGTTTAACGGTTGTTCCTGTGAGCGTTGTAAAAGGCCTGGAGCTAGACGGCGTTCTGGTTGTCGAGCCAGCTGTCATTGTTGCGGCGCAGACATATGGTTTGCGAGCGTTATATGTTGCGCTCACTCGCTCGACGCAGCGTTTGACAATTGTGCATCATCAGCCGCTACCTGCGGCAATGCTTGCAAAATAGTTTTTGCCGTTACGTCAACGATTCAATAACGATTTGCATAAATCGAAGCGCCTTGTCGGCGTCCGCAGGGCGGTTGCGCGTCACTGCGCTATCTGCCAAGTCAATCAATCGCTGTAAGTCCTGCGTTAGCTGTTCGCCCTTGTCGGCAATCTGGGGTTGTAGAACGTCCCATGCCAATTGAAGGTTGGCCAATAGTGATTTTGCTTTGGTCTTGTCGCTCGCGCTCATGGCGGTCGAAATATCGCTAAGCGTCAGTCGCATTTGCTCCAACAATTCGTCGTTCGTGCCGGAGGGAATTGTTGTGGTCGGCGCAACGGCAGTGGTTGTTGGCGCAGTATCGATAATGGTGGTTGCGCAACCAGTGAGCAATACAGCCGTTGCCAATACTGAGAGAACCAAAGGCTTTTTCATGGCGTGGTCAGGCGTTGACGAGAACGCGATTGCCGATGAACGAATCGATCGTGACCTCATCGTCGTTAATTCGTACAGTTAGATTTCCATCTTCGCCACGTGCGGTAACCGTTGCGGTTGTGCCAACAACGAGATTGACGCTTTCCAAAAACTCGAGAACGCCAGTTTTGTGTTCAAGTTCTTCGGTAATTCGGCCAACGATGTAGGGGAGACCGATTTGAATATCGGCTAGCGATGTCATGTGCACGTCTCGGTGGGCCGAGCCAGGAATGGAGTTTCCGTGCGGGCAGGTGGTTGGGTTGTTCAGTACACGGTTCATTGCTTCTTCAACTTCTGCGCTGAGCACGTGTTCCCACTTGCCGGCCTCATGGTGGGCAGTGGCCCACGAAAGCCCCAGGATGTCGGTAAGGAAACGCTCGGCAATGCGGTGGCGCCGCACAACTTTTGTTGCGAGCACGTTGCCCTCATCGGTCAGCACGATCTTTGTGCCACGCAGACGAATCAAACCTTCGGCTTCCATCCGCTTGATCATTTCTGAAACCGACGGGCGAGAGACGCTCAGCCGATCGGCAACGCGTGCCTGAATGACATCAAGATTGTCTTCGTGCAGTTCGAAAATGCATTCGCAATATTCCTCGAACGCTGGATGGTGTTCGCCGGGGTTTGCCATACAAGTAAGGCTACTCCTCTTACGCCAAGGGCTTAATCGGTACCGACTCCGCGCAGACCAGCCCACAGCAAATCGGCAACCTGTTTACCTACTACGTCAGGGTTAAACGAGGGGTTGGTGGCAAGCAGGTGTCGTGCGACACCCTCAGATGCACCAACGACTCCATGTGCAAGCGTGCGCAGGTGAGCGGCGTCGAGGTCGATTGCGATAAGCGGAGCAATTGCGTCGGCACTACTTTTCGTTACTTGCTTCACTGCTTCCGCAAACTCCGGGTCGTTTCGTGTTCCGCTGTCGTACAAAAACTTGAATGAATTGGAGTCGTTTGCTACCCAGCGGAAGAAGGCAATAGTTCCTTGTTCGGCTTTCGATTTACCATCAGGCGCTTGGCTTGTCGCTTGCGTTATCTCGCTGATCATCTTTTTTCCAACGTTGTCAATGATCGCCAGAAACAATGCTCGCTTCGATTCGAAGTGCTGATAGACCACGGGCTTGGTGACGCCTGCCAATTCGGCAATGTCGGTCATTGATGTTTCGTGGTAGCCCTTGGTTGCAAATACTTGTAACGCCAGATCAAGCAGTTGTTCTTTACGCTCTATGGCGGGTAACCGAGTAGACATCAGCAAACACCGTACCTGTCCGTCACAAAAATCAAACGCCGTTCAGCCTGTCTTCTTTTTCCGCGGCTTTGATTGCATAACCAAGCACGATTGCGGGTGCGAGCAGTATGGACCCGACAATCAGCCCGCCTGTTGCGATGCGCCCGATGAGCGGAGTGAACGAGCCCAACAGCCCTATTGCCACCGAAATGATGGATGCCCCAAAACATGAGTAGCCCAATCTGCTGGCCACCGAAGTCCACAGTGCAATGCGCTTTCGGCGCTGGCGCACGGGGTCTGGCGAGGTCGGATCAATTGGTTGGGGCGAAGAAGTCATAACCTCAAACCCATGGTAGACGCAGTCAAGGTTGAGTGGTCGGACTTGACCGCCGTAGTCACGCTTGATCGCCCCGCAAAGCGGAACGCTGTGGACCTGCAAATGCTGATCGAACTTCGACAGATTCAACAAGACGCCGAGCAACGCCGCATTCGCGCATTGGTACTAACGGGTACACCGCCCGCATTCTGTGCCGGAGCCGATCTTGCTGGCGTTCGTGAGGAAGATTTTCATTCCCATTTGAATGAGGTGCTGCGCGGCTTCACAAAGCTGTCGTGTGTCACGCTCGCATCTATAGATGGCCCTGCGCTTGGGGCTGGTGCGCAACTTGCCGCGGTATGCGATCTGCGGGTTGCCACGCCCGACAGCATCTTTGGTGTCCCCGCAGCAAAACTTGGGCTTGTGGTGAATCACTGGACAATCGAGCGTTTCACTCGAGAGATGTCTTGGCCTGTTGCTCGAGCAATGTTGCTCGCCGCTAAGACGTATACAGCTAAGGAATTGTTTGCCATTGGCGCAGTGCATCGCATCGGGCAGCTTGGTGATGCCATCGAATGGGCAAATGAAATTTCGCAACTTGCACCACTCACTATTGCGGGGCACAAGATTGCCCTCGAATCCACTGCAGGGGAGCCCGAACTTGATGC
>CAMDJX010000029.1 GCA_945900735.1 Acidimicrobium ferrooxidans DSM 10331
CCTTTTCGCAACACCTTGCCAAGGTGCGGCTCTACTGCGCCACCTAGCACCTTGAACAAACTTGTTTTGCCCGCGCCGTTGCGGCCTACAAGGCCTGCTTTGTCGCGCGGCATCACTGTGAATGATGCGTTCTCCACAACCATCTTCCCGCCTACTTCAACGGAGAGACCTTGGACTTGCAGCACCCACTAAGGGTGTCAGAGGGATGTGTCTCCGACAACCTTAAATAAAGAAATATGGCGGAAGGGGGGGGATTTGAACCCCCGGTGAACTTGCGCCCACGACGGTTTTCGAAACCGTTCCATTCGGCCGCTCTGGCACCCTTCCGTCCTAAATGTTACTGGGCGAAATAGCGGACAAACCCAAACATTAGGAATTCATTACAGGCTCGTAATGCGCACCGAAGTCCTGCATGAAGTCTCGTAGGCGATGTGGATCAGCGCACTGAAACCTTCCGATACCAAGTTTCTCGAATAGAGCGTTTTCAATCAGTTTGCTAAATGTTGTCTATAGAAACACTTACGCGCGCAAGATCTAAATAGTGATTGACCAAATAAGTAAATTGAAACCGATACGACTAAGTTTTTGGAGGAAAGAAGCTCAATAGATTGTTTGAGAGTATGTTATTTAACTTTCTTGCTTCAATATTATTAGCTAGCCCATTAATCCGCTGAATCACCTGGGGTGCCCCAAACTCGGGTGAGTCACTCCCAATGCAAAGACGTTGGTCGAGTCTCACCATCAGATCTTGGATTGTGGCATCCAAATTTGCGGTTGGTTGATCCATAATTGTGAAAGAAAGATCAATCAGTATCCTGTCAGAATGCCTTGCGAGGCTTGCAAATTGAGAAAGTCTTGGTCCTCCGCCATGCATCAGAATCAAACGAACATTGGGGACCTCGTTTAACGCATTGCACAACTGGTAAAAAGGATCAGATGATGGCAAAGACCCTGGTCTATCAGCCTCATAAGTACAGAGTAAACAAACAAGATCAAATTTGTCGCAAAGTGAAAATACTTTGCTTAGATAACTGATGTCTGTGTTTCTTTTCAGGAGTCGAGGATGCACTTTGACACCGCGAAATCCGAGTTCAACGATTTCGTTAAACTCTCGCTCCATTGGTGTATCTTCGAGCGTCGTTACCGCAGCAATTCCAGTGAATCCCCAAATGTCACATTCACGTTTGAACTCTCTGTGCGAATATCCACCGACTCCGGGAAGTCCAATAGCTAGCGCACTATAACCAGGGATTGTTTGTCTAATTTGTGCAAGATCTCTGAATGTTAAACCTGGTCCTCCGTTGGTCCAATCTCCATTTAGAGTTGGGTGCGTACAAGAATCAAAAAAGGGCGAACTGACCAGCGGCATAATTCAGTAATCGCTCTGGATTGCAGTTACGAGGTCATCGATTAATGTCGAAGAAGGCTGATCGCAATTATCGCCCGTCAGGTAGATCACCAAGGCACCTTGATCGCGCATCATCCCTTTACGAGCGTCAACCTGACGGGCAGCATGTCGGATTAGCGCTGCAATTGGCCAATCAAGAAGTGTCAACAAATCCTTTGCGAACTGACCCATGAAATTACCCTCCTCGGACGCGCTCTGTATGAATGCTTCCTCCGAATCATCGTTAAGGCTTAGGAAGTGAAGAACAAGGAATCTCCTTGAATCAAATCCCAAACGACGTAAGCAAAGGGCAATTTCAAAAACCGTCAGATTCCCGTTGTCCAGCAGTTTGAGCAGGACTCCGGCAAGAGCCGCAGCACCCGCTGACTCTGCCTTTTTCGCATGATCAGCAGAGGCAAATGCTTCATCCTTACCATTTGATTCATTGGCTCGTGCGACTCGAGCAAGATCCTCGCCGAGAATAAGAGCTTGAGCGACTGGACTAAGGGTGTGGGTTGCTGGAAGAAAACTTGCGCGCCCTGCAAAGGGTCCACCGGACTGCGCAGAGTCGTCCAGGATTTCGAAGCATCGATTGCCGTTTGAATACGACGATGAACCAAGGCCAACAAAGGCTGTTGAGCGTCCAGCTTTGTGGCGTTCGGTCGTTACACCTAAGAGTTGAGCCAATGATTGCATGTTCGCAATATCAAAAACTCCGATGATTTCGCGCTTAGCTAAATCGTTTGACCCATCCAAAATTTCCTTGGAAATATTCGGAAATGCCTCCGAGAATCGATCCCGAATCGGACTTGCCAAAGAATCCAAGCTGGCAACTAGTTTTTCCGCGAGTACCGCTGCACCAAGTGCTGCCCCGATCGAAGCTTGGTTCCAGGTTTCGAGTCGGGAAACTGGATGAAGCGCACAGATTTCTTCGAGCATGATCCAGTACGGAAGCATGAGCCCGTGAATTCCTCCTTCCACCCCTCTCTGAACCGCAATTGTTGATCGTTCAAAGTCGACCTTGCAACCCAGACTAAGTAATGTTTCCAATGCTTTTTTATCTAATAGTGCACTAGATACCGCGTCGGGGGCATCCTCGGCGTCGCCAACCAATGCACCGAACAATAGATTTTGAAGTTCGGCCGTCGATTGAGGATTAGTGGGAAAGAAGTATCCCCCAGCCTCAAGTGCGTCTGTGAGTGCCCCTGGATCTCGTTGTTGACGATTGATGTAAGTTCTAAGACGGGTTAGTTCGGGCTGTTCGCTTTCGATGCTCCTGAGTAGTCTCGCTTTCTCAGGATTCATGAAATCTGCTCTTTCGTCCGGGCACCAGATCACAAGTTTTCCTTCCGACGGGCGGAGGATCGTATACGTTCCATACCGACACGACTGTTTTCTGTTCTGTAGCAGTCGGAGAATCTCATGTAGCGAGATGCCCATGTTGGACGAAGTTGAGCAGACGATCGGCTTACGGCTGAAGCAATGCCACAAAGCGAGATCAATCTCGTTTATTACGCCTTCAGAGTTCTCAGATGCAGCACTCAGGTCATGACTGACAAGAAATTCACATATAACTGCGTGTCGCTCGGTTTTTGACAACCCCTCAAAACGTTGTAGCCAGTCAACTACTTGTTCTGCCATCAAACCAAGAGCGTTGAAGCCCTTAATGCAACTCTGGAACTGTTTCCAGCCTCTAAGGAAGAACACTTCTCTTTTGAGGAGTTCTCCAAGAATCGGCGCAGCAAACACCAATGTGTCTGTCTGATGGGAATAAGGAAGTGCACCACGAACCTCGATAGAAGGTGTGCTGATTCCAAGCCTTCGAGCCATCTCAAGAGTGGTAAGGGCAATCTCAGCAGCACGGTCCAAAGATCTACTGGCTGGACTCTCGGAGACAAATATTCGACCTTCTGGTCTTAGGGAGGTGACTAAAAAGCCGTGATCAACGAGGGCGTAATGAAAACTCCCAATCTCAGACACGAGTGCGCTTTTCTACAGACGCCACGACCTTGAGCTCAATCAATACATCTGATGGAAATCGCACGACTTCGATTGTTGTACGTGCAGGCACAGTTGCTCCAAAGTATGCACCGTATATCTCGTTCATCAAAGTGAAATTATCTGCCATTCTGAGCAGAAATACTTGAACGTCAGCGATATGAGCTTTGTTTGAGCCCGCAGCCTCTAGAATCACATCGAGCTGTTGAAATATCGAACTCATTTGGGCCTCAAGGTCGTGGACTCGCCCTTCTTGTCGATCCTCAACCCCTACACGGCTTCCATCGGACCTACGTTCTGACACAAGTCCAGATACAAAAACGAGGTCTCCGGTTACCACGCAGTGGGGGTGGTTGCTGAGCATTGGGTCTGGTAGGGAGGTTACAACGATTCGTTCAAGCACTGGTTTTCCTTTCGAGGCCTCATTCATGCAAGTTTTTGGTCTACGAGTATTCGACTGATACAGCTTCGAGAACAGACCTTTCTATAGCAAGTGCCTGATCTCGATCAGCAGCACCAACAATAAAATAACCCACCCTGTCACGGCTGCTACCGACAGAACGGATTACGTCCCCCGGTTGGAGGCTGAGCTCAAAATGAAGCAACTGATCGCTTTGAACATGTCTATCGGATACTGATGCAACTTTTCCTGGCGGGAAATCGAAGAAGCGAAGTACCGCATACTTGCGTCGATAGTCATTCGCGATCACGATTGGCCTCAGTCCTAAGACAAAGTCAAGCAATGCATCTGTTGGTGAGAATTCAGTCAAGAACGGGATGATCTTTCCTGAAATGTTGCCACCGCCACCTCGAGCAGCGATCTCCATTAGCACCACGCGATCTCCTTGAACTTTATACTCGCCATGGGTACTGCCCGTCTTCAGACCAAGAAGAGATATGACTGCTTCGTTCGCGGCATAGAGGCGGGCTTCAAGGTCGACTGGGACGTCTCCCAAGTATGTATTTCGGTGGTCAATACAGTCATTCTGTGGATAGTGGAACTTCCTTGTAATCGCAAGATTATGCACCTTGCCGTTGATTACAAATGTTTCAACCGAGAACTCGTCACCTTCTACAAATTCTTCGAGCAATACTCCATGACCACGGGACTCACGAAATGCAAGCGAAACAACATCGTGAAAGTTGCTGGCACCCAAGCGCGCAACTCCCTTGCTTCCCTGAGAGTTCATTGGTTTGACGATTAACTCTTCGTATTTAACGCTCAACGAGGATAGGCGTTCAATCAACTCGTGTTGACTTTCGTATAACTGGGAATGAGGTAGTAAGTCAGGCCGGGATAGCGCCACGGTTTGGCGCATAAGATGTTTGTTGGTAAAGCGAAGGGCAAGCTCAAATCCGACTCCAGGTAAACCCAATTGATCTGCGATGTAGGCAACAGTTGGGACTGCGACATCAGATTGATCCGTCACCACAGCCGTAATTTTTGCCGACCTTGCGGCATGCAATGTCTCAATCTTCGCGGTGGTATCGATTCGAAAATACTCATCAGCTTCCCTTCGGCAGGGAGGATTTTCATTTACGTCTGAAACTGCGACCCAGCAGCCGCGCCGTTTAGCTCTTCGCACCAATTCAAGTTGGTTGACCCCACCACCAACAACGAGGAGTCTTGGCATCATTACTTTTCCCAGCCTAGGTGGGAAAAAACTGCTGATTCGGGAGCGAAATGATCGCGTCGATCAAGAAATACGGAGTATTCAAAAGGCATATAGTCCTGCCTCAACGTCACATTTCGCGTGCATCCGTAAGCGATGTCGAGAACATCAGATGGCGATTGATAGTGCATTAAGGGGTCTTTGAAGTCAACACGATCAGTCACAAAGTTACAGGCAACTCCCAGGCTGGAATACTTGTAGGCCAATCCAAGTACGGTGTTTATGAATTCTCGGTTTCTTCCGCTGTTGAGACGAAAGTTGAAGAGCCCGCTTATAACTGTGACATCACACTCTTCAAAGAGACTTTCGTCGGTCGCCGACCCAAGCTTCAATGAGAATCCTTGGTTGCTTCCGTACTTCTTGTTGCCGGCGGCTACTAGTCCAGGTGTTAAGTCAATTCCTACATACTCTCGGAGATGCAACTGTTTTGAAAATTCATAAAAGTCACCGAATCCGGCTCCTAAGTCAAGAACGGTCTTGCCTCTCAGATCCCAGTGGGATGCAAGTACAGAGAATCTGAGTTGCTGGCGCCCCTTTTTCCCCCAACCGAGCGCTTCCTCACCGAAACCATATTTCCGAAGGCGAGCTTCATAGCGTTCAATTACTGTTTGCGATTCATCGCTTGACCAAGGTTCATTATCTGAAATCATTTGGGCTCTAATCGAGCATAACCTAAACCAGTCTTGCCAAAATCGTTGCCGTTGTAGATCATAAATCTGTCTCCATTGAGGTCAAACACAAAGGCATACTCAATCATCTCAGAGTCCCAACCATTGGCCGAGACGTGGATGCCGACTCTCTCATCCATTCGGATGAAATCTTGCCCGTTCGTGCTCTCGGCGTATCCAATGCGGTAGGCGGCACCCCTGTGCGAGTACCAAAGTCGTGTCACATCACGATCTCTAAGCACCATCGGTTTCCCAATGATGTGTTCATCGGGATGTGCAAAGTCAATCACAACTCGGCCAGTACGACGCCAAGAGATTCCATCATCCGATAAAGCCTCCTTTAACCGGTAGCAAGGGCGTGCTTGCGGCCCGTCACCAATCCAGGGCTCAAAACTCGTGTAGATCATTTTCCAGCCGTCTTGGTCGACCCAGACTGCACAAGAACCACTGCCAAACGGTTCCTCTTGAGTGCGGTCAAGTATCGGAGTCCTCAGTGCCCTTCTGAATGTGGCTCCCCCATCATCACTAATTGCAAGCCCGGTGTAGTTTTGAAAACGAGTTCGCCCACCAGATACCCATCCCACGTAGTACATGAAAATGCGGCCCTCGTGACAAACAATCCACGGGTACGAAACTCCACTTTCGTCAAAAGCTCCGAGTTCACCGGGCGAGAACACCTTCCGTGCTGAATTTTGCGTCACTGATAATTCACCGGATGTCCAGTTCAACTCGTAGAGCCCAATATGCGAGCAGTTACCTGAGTCTCGACCAGTGACAAACAACGCCGGCTTGCCACCGAATGAGGCAACGAACGAGGGGCCGGTGTGAGAGATGCACCAGTCAACTTCGGGACTCGGAGCGAGGAGAACTCCACACTTCTTCCATCGAAAACTTGGGTGGGGGTCAAGAGTCATATGAATCACCTTGGCCCCTCGAGCAACTCATTGCAAATTTGTATATGCGAATTGTACGTGTACCCAACTAAATACAGTCATTCTCATAATACGGTTTGTGCACTCGTCTCATCTCAATTATAACCTTCTCACCGTCAATCAATGTAAATGCAGGGTGGGTGACGGAATTGCTAGCCCGTACAACTCTAAGTGCCTCCAAGAGTGAGGCTGTGCAGGGAACAAATGAATCATTAGGGGTTCGTTTCTCAAAGAATGAGCTAACCTCATTTGCGTTCTGGGGTGTTGGGCTGAATGTCGGGTCAAGCAACAACGCAAGTCCTTTCAATACCAAACTCGATTCCATTTCACTTGCTTTACGGAGCAGCGAGGCAACTGTGTCAAACTTTCCCACAGAAAAGCGATCTTGGTGCACAATTTCCCCGCTGTCGTATTCGTCGTCAATGAGATGTAACGTGACCCCACTCTCATTATCTCCAGAGATCAGAATTGGTTCCAAGTACCGTCCGCGATACTTTGGCAGCAATGTCGGATGAATGTTTAGTGCATAACGATACCTCCCGAAGATAAGTCTTGGAATTCTGAGGGGGAATCGAGCACTTAAAAGAATTGAGTCCGCTGCTGATAACTCAGCGACATGATTCCAGTTAGATGTTGACACCTTTACGATTTCAATTTGATGCTTTCGTGCAAGATCGGTCACCTCGCAAGTGGTACTCGAGAACTTTTCGGCCTTCGGAATTACGACGTGTGTCACAATTACACCCGCCTCCAAGAGAGATGTCAGCAGCTCTGACTTGTCGTATCCTGTGAAAAAATGAATTTGATGAGATTTAGTCAAGTTTCAGTCTCATTTACAATTACTTTCCTGGCCCATTCAAAGCTTCCTTGCCGTAGCTGGTCGAGTTTGATTGAGTGAACTAAGAACTATAGAGGTGAGAAGTACGAGCACGATACCCGCACCAAGAGCAAAAAGAATTACCACTAACGAACCAACAATCAAGGAGCCAATCGACAACCCAGTCTTCAGTATGAACAATAGAAACGCAGTTAACGACATAACAGATACTGTTATTACCCATACCAAGCTTTTAACACACAAAATCTGAAAACCCTTGCCAGCGAGGATTAACGACTTAAACGCAAGTAAAAGATTTTCAAATTGCGAGTAGCTCGAGCGCCGAGACGTGTTTGGTGAAGTTGTTACTTGAATCACTCGAATCGGAGCACCTGAATCCAGTATCTTTATAGAGATCGGGTCATGCGGTGAGTTGTCACGAACTAATCCACGAACAAATTTTCCATCAAATCCTGCAAAACTAAAAGAATTAAATCCAAGTTCCACTAAGTCGTTCTGATAACAACGCGAAAGCATACTTCCATACAGTCTTCGAAGACTTTGCCGCAAGATAGTCCTGCGGCCTCGCTCGGAAGAGCTTCCGAGTACACACAAATGTTTATCTGATAACTCAGCAATAAGATTTGGAATGTCTTCTGGTTTGTTTTCGAGATCACAGTCCATGATTACCACTTGATCACCAGAGGTCTCAAGAATTCCTCGAGATGTTGCCCAATGCTGTCCGAGGTTTCGTGGAAGAAATATCGCGTGACACTGGGGGTACTGGGAATCAATCGTCGCAATAATTTCTTTCCCGCCATCGGAACTAGAATCGTCAACGAGGATAAGTTCAATTGCTAGATCAACATTTTCTAGCGCGAGAACTCGTTTACTGAGCTCTTCTATTGTCGCTGCACAGCCGTAGATTGGAACAACCACACTCAGTGTTGTTCGGTTCATAATTGTTGTATCTTCTCGAGGTCTACTGCGTTCAGAATATTGCTATGTCCGTTGACCTTATTAGTTGCGATGAGACAAGTCCAACGCCCAACAAAATCAAGCCATGGCTGCATGGCGTGAGGATCAACGATCTCAACTCCATGTACCAACCGAGCGTCGAAGAACACGACATCTCCTACCGCGGTTTTGTCATCCAAGTAGTGCTTATTTCCGTCTGCATCTTCAATAAAGGCGCCACCAGAACGAAAGTCTTGAGATTTTTCGCTGAGACATACGGTTGGAACCGTCAATTGATGATCACCATATGGATCCTGATGGCGATTTAAGAATCCTCGACCAGAGGGATAGAACTGAAACGCAAGTCGACTCACCACACCATCTTGACCGTGTCTTCCGAGGAATCGATCAGCGGGGTTATCTGAGATCAAATTTTTAAGTCGAAACAGATCGTCAAAAACCTGAAAAAGATTGAATACGTCCTGATTCCAAGGATAGAAGACAAATTGATGAAAGCAACCACCAACGTGCGCGCGTTCATCATCAAGATTCAGTCGATGAAAGTTGGGTCTTCCAACTTCGATGGGCTCGTATGTTGGTAGTGAGTTCTGGCCAATTCGGGTTAAATAATCACGAATTTCGATTGCGAAATTTCGATCTAAGAACTGCCGAACCACTCCTATGCCACCCGCCAAAATACGGTCTCGAATGGCATCGGCTTGAGTCGGCTCAGCAAGAACACTTTCAGCCGCGATCTCGAAAAATTCAAATGACATCTGATAGACCCCTAACCTTGAAGTATATTTGTTTGGCGTAGAAACTTGTTACGTTTTGACTGGGAAATAAGCGGTCTATCGAAATATGGCCTGACTGATTTTCTAATCCTCCTCCAACTCTTCGTTCACCGTTGAGTCACAAAACATCAGTTATGTCGCAATAATCAAATTTTGAGTTGCCTGGACTTGCACAATGGTCGATCTGATGCCCATTCGCGACCCTGAATCCCATTTAAGGGGTGAGCCGTACTTGATTTCGGTGGCTTGATGCAATCACACACCCATAGCCATCGCCACAAACGACCCGATTGGAAGGGTGCTTGGTATTGATCCCCGATACGACTTTGGTCATCTCAGTAAATCATTGGCAAGAGTTTTCGGGGTGTTCCCTTCATTGCTCCAAAAGCAACTTTGTAGATAGCCACGTTCTAGGGTCAAACATTTGCGCGGGCGAGGTAACCCCCACTTGCGGCAGCCATGCGGTGTGCCAGCGATAGTAAATCTGGAACAATCCGTAACAACACTTACTGCCGCTTAGGGCGGAAGGTTGAAGTTTGCTTTCGCGCTGGGCAATAGCCAAAGCACGTTCTTCAAGCTCGTCGGGCCACGCATCGCGAATGAACTGCGCCACCTCGGCACGGGTGAATGTGTTTGGAGGTGGTGTTGCAATTGGTTTCACTACAGGGACACACACCAGATCTCCGGCGAGAATGCGTGTGCTTTGTTTGGCGCTGTTCAGTTTCAGAATCCGCTTCAGCGTGGTGTCGTTCTTTTCTGCAATACGCCACCACGAGTCACCCTGTTTGACTGTGTAGTTCTTGGTGCAGGCTGCCGAAGCTGGTGCGTAGGAAACCACAACCATCAACGTGGTTGTGGTGAAGCACAGCAGTAACCGCACAATGCGATGAACCATGGCGGAGAGGGTGGGATTTGAACCCACGGTCCGGTTTACCCGGACAACGCCTTAGCAGGGCGCCCCATTCGGCCTCTCTGGCACTCTTTTGTCCTAAATGTTACTAGGCAAAATGGCGGACAAACCAACACTTCAGGAATTCGTGACATGCACGCAAGGAGCACTGAAGTCCTGCATGAAGTCTCGTAGTCGATTTGGATCAGCACACGGAAACATCTCGATACCAAGTTTTTCAACCAGATGACTCCGCATCAAAGTTAGTGTCTCTCGCCAAACGTTTAACATTGTGAACAACTGAGAACAGAATGTTCTTTGTTATTACCGGCAGATTCGCTATTTGTTTATTGTTGCTAACATCATTCCTAAATCAGGTACGAGTTGACCAGATTCTTTGACCAAACGAACTGAAAATACGATGGAAGTTTCCAATGGCTGACTGAACCAAATTACCGAAGGAACTGCAAATAAAGGAGTGGTCATGAGTAAATACGACAACAGCCAAAGTGTCCAAGCATCGGCGGCGCTCTCGTTGGCTTCACATTTGGGGGTCTCAATCCCGCTAGTTCGTTGTCTTTTTGCACTCATGGTGCGTAGTTTTGCGGCTCTTGGTCTAGTCAGAAAGGTTTCTACGATCATTGTACTTCTCTGTTGCCTATGGTTTTTAAACAGCACAGATTCAGAAACTCCCATGTTTTATACACTAATGATCAGTATGTTTTTATCTTTTGTTATTTCTGGTGGATTTCTATTCGCTGCTTTGATTGCTCTTCGAGATAATGAATCGCTATTCCATGAACGAGCGATGAACTCGGTGAGCAACCTTGAAGGCACGAATCATCAATGATCCCATTTAATCGAGCGGAGATTACTGAATCAGACCATCAACTATTGGTCTCAGCAATCAAACGACTGCACATTTCAGGCAACGGCCCCTTTACAAAAATCGCTGAGGCAAGTCTGCAAGATTCACTTGGCGTTCAACGTGTATTACTCACGACTTCGTGTACTCACGCTCTAGAAATGACAGCCTTGCTTGCAGAAGTGGGACATGGTGACGAGGTAATAGTTCCCTCATTCACCTTTGTTTCAAGTGCCAGCGCATTCCTGCTCTTCGGCGCAACCCCCGTACTCGTCGATGTCGAACAGGATTCATTAAACATTGATCCGATCGCAATAGAGAAATCCATCACCTCCAGAACTAAAGCAATCTGCATCGTCCACTATGGCGGAATTGCTGCGAATCTGGACAGAATTCTAGAAATTGCCAAAGAGCACAATCTTGCTGTTATTGAAGACAACGCTCACGGGCTTTTCTCTTCCTACAAAGGCAAACCGCTTGGAAGTTTTGGGAGTCTCGCAACACAAAGTTTTCATGAAACAAAGAACATCACGTGTGGTGAGGGTGGCGCACTGCTAATCAACGATGAGAGTTTGATAGAGCGTGCGGAGATTCTTCGTGAGAAAGGCACCGACCGAACAAAGTTTCTTCGGGGCCAAGTGGACAAGTACACCTGGGTGGATGTTGGCTCTAGTTGGGTGATGTCCGACATGTTGGCCGCTATTCTCTGTGGCCAATTAGAACGTGCAGAGGTAATTAACGCTCAACGAATTGCGATCTACAATAGATACGACAATGAATTGAGTCAGTGGGCAGAAACATACGGTGTCGTTACTCCATTCCACCCTGCCAACACCACACATACGGCCCACGTTTACCACCTTCGCTTCAAGGCTGGAGAGATGCGTGACCGATTCATAGCTCATTTGGCTGAGCGTCAGATCGGGGCGGTTTTTCACTACCAGCCGTTACATCTGTCGAAGATTGGTCGCCAGTTGGGTGGAGTTGTTGGTGATTGTCCGGTCACTGAACATGCCGGGGATTGTCTCGTTCGTTTACCACTGTTTAACACTTTGACTATCGATGAACAAAGCCGAGTGATTGAAGCAGTCCAAGCCTTCAAGCCTTAGCTATTCATATTTAATTAGCGTTTATTGGCAAAAAAGCTCTTCATCAGATCGGTTGCCTCGCGCTCGCAAATGCCATGCATCACCTTCGGCTGGTGATTAAGCCGCGGGTCGGTGCACACGTTGTACAAACTTGCTGTTGCTCCACCCTTCAAGTCGGCAGTTGCGTATACAAGTGTTCCAATTCGGGCGTTCATTAAAGCGCCGGCACACATGACACACGGTTCAAGCGTTACAACCAATGTGCACTCTGTTAGCCGCCAGGTACCAAGCACTTTTGCGGCATCACGCAAGGCAAGTATCTCTGCGTGGGCAGTTGGATCGTTGGTTAACTCACGTTCGTTGTGACGAGAAGCAATCACTTTCCCCTCATGCACTACCACGGCGCCAACAGGAACATCACCTCTTTCTCCAGCAATGCGCGCTTGTTGCAGCGCCTGATGCATTGCCACTTCAACATCACTCTTCATGGCGGAGGGGGTGGGATTCGAACCCACGGAGACTTGCGCCTCACACGCTTTCCAAGCGTGCCGATTCGGCCGCTCTCGCACCCCTCCCAGGTTGCGAACCGCGTAATTATGCGGCTGTGGAAGGTTATCGCCGACCACTCGATGCTTACTCAGCGATATCGTGTCAGCACGCTTCCGTCGAGTGAGGTGGCGGTCGGGTCCTGTGCAACGGACGCCCGAGAATCAGGTCAGGGTCGGAAGACAGCAGCCTTCATCGGAAACGTCTGAGTGCCGCAGACCACCTGGCCGTCACTTCAGTCGGCGGATGCGTTCTACCAATTGTGGTGCGCCAAGTTTTTCTGCAACTGCTTCGAAACGCTCTGTCGGGCCTGCCCACTTCCAGTCAGCAATGTCGCCGACAGGCACCGTGGTGATGAGGGTTGCTAATTGTTTAAACAATACGGCTTCGGTGCGGCTGGAACTCAGTGTTGATGCAAGTTTTTCGGCACTGCGCAAAGTGACGCCGTCGATAATCCATTGCTCGTGACTATCGGGGATCTTGTCAATTGTTCCGTATTTGGCAAGAACGGTTGATGCGCTCTTTGCACCCCAACCTTGCAGGCCCGGAAAGCCGTCGGCGGTGTCGCCGACAAGGCCCAAATAGTCGGCGATGGAACTTGGTCCCACGCCGAACTTTTCTTTCACTGCGTCTTCGTCGATCATGATGTTGTTGCGGCGATCGAATTGCACCACTCGCTTGCCTTGCACACACTGGCCCAAGTCTTTGTCGGGCGTGAGGATGAGCACTTTGTGAACGGTGCGGTCTTCGCAAGCAACAGCTGCGGCCGAGGCAAGTGCGTCGTCGGCTTCAAACTCTTCCATTGCCCACACCGTTACGCCCATGGCGCGCAAGGCGTCTTCAAGGATGGGGATTTGTTCTAGCAAGACGGGTTCCATTCCCTCGCTTGTCTTGTAACCGCTATACAAATCGTTACGAAAACTTTCGATGATGTGATCGGTCGCTACGCCAATGTGGGTGGCGCCGTCTTGCAATAACTGAATGGTGGAGGTGAGCACGCCTATGGTGCCGGCAAATGGTGGTGGCTGTTTGTGTTTGGATGCTTGGCCAAAGTGCTGGCGATACAGCTCATAGGTGCCGTCGACGAGGTGCACTTGCATGGCAGCAACCTACAGGGCAAACAATGTGGCTACAGCGCCAACGCAGAGGAATGGGCCGAATGCAATGCGACTGGAACGGCTTGCTTTGCCCGTGACAATCAGTGCCAACGCCCATATTCCGCCCAGGATGAAGCCCGAGGCCAGACCTATATATACGTGTTGCCAACTAAGCCAACCAAGAAACATGGCCAGCACTGGCGCCAGGCGAATGTCGCCGCTACCAATGCCGCCTTTGCTGACGAATGACAGCACCAGAAAAAACACGAGTGTTGAGGTGAACGCGCCAAACATGGTTGCGATACGTGTGGTTTCATCGATGTTGATGGCGGCAAGTGCAAGCAGTGGACCACCAACTAGCGCGGCCCTCATGGTTGCGCCTCTGGCTAGCCGGTGGGTGCAGAAGTCGGTAAGGGTTTGTTCAAGCGCCATTGCAATCATGAGTCCGAAGGCAAAGAGTTGCAGCGTAAATCCAAACATGTTGGCCGTGGCTGCGCCCAGCAATGCGCCGAGCAGCATGATTGGTGTAGTTGGCAACACCACTAATGATTGCAACGAGTGGATGGTGCGTTGCGCGCGCCGTGTGCGGCGGCGGGCAATTATTGCGCCGATGAATGCGGCGAGAACGAGGCCCGCCGAAGACACGCGTTATTCCTGAACGAGTTCGATCAGGGTCCCGAAACTTCCTTTTGGATGAATAAATGCAACGGTGGTGCCGCGGCTGCCAGGGCGTGGTGCCTTATCGAGTGGTGTTGCACCGGCAGCGATCATGGCTGCAAGTGCTTCAGCACAGTTGTTTACGCGGTAACCGATGTGGTGCAGGCCTTCACCGCGCTTTTCAAGCGACTTGGCAACGGGCGAATCGGGGCGTGTTGGGGTAAGTAGTTGGATGTAGCTTTCTGCCACTTTCAACAAGGCTTCTTCTACTCCGTCAGATTCCACCACTTCCCGGTGATCAACCGTTGCACCAAATGCCTTTTGATAATACGCAATGGCTGCTTCAAGGTCTTTTACAGCAATGGCAATGTGGTCAATTTCGGTAAGCAACATGATTGGTCCTTAACTCCTGCGGAAATGACGAAGGTTCTTTTCGCCAACTTTTTCACGGAACTCTGGGTTGTTAATGCCCATGCCTTCGCGCGGGGCCATGCACAACACGCCGATTTTTCCTTCGTGCATATTTTTGTGCACTTGGTATGCGGCATCACCTGTTTGGTTCAGGTCGAACACCTGCGACAACACGGGGTGAATCATGCCCTTTTGAATAAGTCGATTGGCTTCCCAAGCTTCGCGATAATTAGCAAAGTGTGAGCCGACCAGTTTCTTGAGTCTCATCCAGAAGTAACGGTTGTCGAACTCCATCATGTAGCCGCTTGTTGCTGCACACGTTGCAACGGTGCCACCCTTTTTTGCTACATACATTGATGCAGCAAAGGTGGAACGGCCTGGGTGTTCGAACACAATGTCTGGATCCTCGCCAACAAGTGCGCGAATGTCGCCACCGAAACGTTTCCATTCTTTTTCATCGTGCGTGGTTTCGTCTTTCCAGAACTGGTAGTTACCGGCGCGGCGATCGATGATTGCTTCAACACCCATGCCGCGCAGAATCTCTGCTTTGTCGGCCGAACTGACCACACCAATAGGAATGCCACCACCATTCAGAACGTACTGCGTTGCATATGCGCCGATGCCGCCGGTTGCACCCCAGATCAACACCACATCACCTTGTTTCATGTGTGCGCCGTTTGGTGAAACGAGCATGCGATAGCTGGTGCTGTTGCACAATGCGTTCACTGCTGCTTCTTCCCACGACAAATGCTCTGGCTTTGGCATAAGTTGGTTTGCCTTCACCACGCTCAGGTCGGCAAGGCCACCAAAGTTTGTTTCGTAACCCCAAATGCGTTGGTTGCTGCCAAGCATCGAGTCGTTGTGCGAGGTTGGGTCTTGATCATCAACGTGGTTGCAATGCACCGTAATTCTGTCGCCAGGTTTCCAGTTGCGAACTGCTGAGCCAACACGCAACACCACGCCCGAAGCGTCGCTGCCCATGACGTGATACGGAAGATCATGACGCTTTGCCCATTCGCTTTCGCGAGCAAGCCGAGTGAGCGCACTGAAGGTGGAAATTGGTTCGAAAATGCTGCTCCACACCGTGTTGAAGTTGATGCTGCTGGCCATGACGGCAATCAGTGCTTCGTCTGGCGCAATTTCTGGCGTTGCTACTTCTTGAATGTGCGTGCTCTTGCGCGGGTCTTTATCGGCTGAAGCCACGCCGGCAAACATCTCCTGCTCGTCCTTGCGCACCACGGCAGCGCGGTATGACTCTGGGATGTGCAGGGCTTCAAATGCCTTGGAGTCGGCATTGTTTTCGATGGCTTCGAGGATGCTTTTCATGGGTTAGAGAGTAGTGAGCAAATACGCCTACGCTCTAGTCATGCCAGGTTCATACATCATCGCCGGAGCCCGTACCCCTATTGGGAAAATGAGTGGAGCACTTGCCTCATTTTCTGCTGCAGACCTTGGCGGGTTCGCCATTGCCGCGGCGTTGCAACGCGCGGGCGTTGCACCACATGAAGTGGGACACGTCATTATGGGCCAAGTGCTCATGGCTGGCCAGGGCCAAGTGCCTTCGCGCCAAGCTGCATCCAAGGCTGGCATTCCCATGAGCGTGCCAAGCATCAGCATCAACAAGGTGTGCTTGTCTGGCCTCAACTCCATTTACTTGGCAGACCAAATGATTCAAAGCGGTGAAGCCGACATTGTTGTTGCAGGAGGAATGGAAAGCATGACCAATGCCCCATACCTTGCAATGGGCGCACGCAGCGGTTTCCGTTTTGGCGACGTGCAATTGCTCGATGCAATTCAGCGCGATGGTTTGTGGTGTGCATTCGATGCTTGCCTCATGGGTTTAGGCACCGAGCGTTATGCAGCCGGCGACATCAGCCGCGATGTGCAAGACGACTTGGCAATGAAGAGCAATGTTCGTGCCGCTGCAGCAATTGCTGCAGGCCGACTTGCCGATGAGATTGTTCCAATCTCCATTCCGCAGCGCAAAGGCGACCCGTTGGTTATTGACACCGACGAAGGTGTGCGCGCAAGCACAACCATGGAGTCACTTGGTTCGTTGAAGCCAGCATTCGACAAAGATGGAACCGTTACCGCAGGTAACGCCAGCCAGATTAGCGATGCTGGTTCAGCAATCGTGATGATGTCGAAGCGCGAAGC
>CAMDJX010000030.1 GCA_945900735.1 Acidimicrobium ferrooxidans DSM 10331
GTAAACAGACCATGAGTAATGTCGCACAAGGAACAGTGTGCGACTCCAAGGCGAGCGCCGATCCAGTAGGAAGCTTCACCCAGAATTGTGGAGTCAGCGTTATATACCCCAACTACTTCAATCATGATTAGGCAGTGCGGTAGACGACGAACACTTTGCGCAGCGTCTCGTGCACGGTCCAAACGCCCTTCCAGCCAATTGGGAAAATGCAGCTTGAGCCTGCTGTTAGTTCAACGGCTTCGCCACCATCTTCATGCACGGTCATTCGGCCTTTCAGAACGTAAATCACTTCGCCACGAGTGGTGAACTCCCATCGTGATTCGCCTGGCTCGCATTCCCACGTTCCCGCCGTAACTGTTTCGTTGTCCAAGAAAACTTGCGCCCGGGTAAGAATCTCGCCACTGAGCGGTTCTGCGGAAGGTTGGGCAAGTGGCTTTTCTGCTAATTGTGATGCGGGTATGTCGAGTGCGCGAAATGAAATTGTCATGGGCGAAATACTAGGCCATTGCGCGCAGATTCTTCTTTGTAGTCAAGAAATAGATTGCAGTGAGCAGCATCAAAGCGCCTGCGATCGAAAAAGTTTGCGGTGCCGAATCTATTCGTCGCGCTATTAGGCCGACGAATAGTGCGCCGAGCGGTGCTAGACCAGACATCAATAGAGAATGAACGGCCATCACTCGGCCCATCACTGCGGCTGGTGTGTTGTTTTGAATGAGTGTTTGGCTCAAGTTCATATAGAAACCACCACCAATCCCCCAGGCAAACAACAGTGCAGCCATCATGGCGATCGAATTGGATTGTCCAAGCACGATCTGCACAAATCCGCCCCAGCACAGTCCGCCAATAAACCACAAACCTTTTTGCTGGATTTTGTGGTTGTATCGCAAAATGCCTATCGAAGAAACAAACTGGCCGATCCCAAGTAAGCCAAACAAAATTGTTGTCTGGCTGCCAGATGCTCCGGCCTGCTCTTTGGCAATCTGCGGACCAAGCACGATCCACGGCGCCATCATGTACAAGATTGATGCCGATAGCAAAACATAGAACGACCGAACTTCTGCGTGGCCGCGAATGAAACTGATACCGCCGAATATCTCTTCACGCATTCTCTTGCGTTGAGTGTTCACACTTGCTGGCAGCTGCAACGGAATCAATGCAAAGAATCCGACTAGATGCATTACCGCTTGCAACCAAAATGCACCCTCAATCCCCCACACCGCAATAGCCGGGCCCGCTGCAACGGGACCAATGATCAGACCCAAATTGCTGCCAATCGTGTTAACCGCAATGGCGCCCACCAACTTGTCGCTTGGAACAATTGATGGGATGATCGCATTCCGAACAGGCGAGCCGATTGCAATAAAAATTCCCGAGATGAATGAACCAATAACTGCATAGCGAATGGTGATGTGTCCGAATGACACCATCGCCGCAACAGCAACGGTTATCAACAGCGCCCCTGTTTGACTTACCAACAACAGCATTCGTCGATCGGCGTGATCGCTCATCACCCCGACAATCAAGGAAATGAGAATTACAGGCACTCCCATAACAAATAAAATAAGACCGCTGATATCCGATTTTGCGCCCAGTTCAAGCGCAAGCCAGACAAAAGCAAATCGCTGGGTGCTCTGGACCAGGATGAACAAAAAACTGTTGGTCCACAACAACCGAAATGGACGGATCGCAAAAAGCTCTCTTGGCTTAATTCCTTGAGCCTTAGATAGATCAGTCATGACACGTCATGCTTACAGTTGTAAGCAATTGTGAACGAGTTGGGACTACAGCACGACTCCGCCGACCAAACTTCCGACGGCCATTGTGAACGCCATCGCAATTGACCCACCCACGAGTACGCGAAGCGTTGGGCGTAGGGGGTGCGCACCCCCGGCCCTCGAACTGGCAAGTCCAAGGGCAATCAGTGCAAGCAATGCAACGACCACTGTGGTGGCGATGCGCTGCGATGCGGAAGCTATGGATACTGCAATGAGCGGAATTGCAGCGCCAACCGAAAATGAAAGCGCTGAACTGACGCTTGCCTGCAATGGGCGGGCAAGCGTGAGCTGACTGATGCCCAACTCCTCCGCCATATGCGCCTTCAAGGCGTCCTCTTTGGTTAACTGCGTTGCTACTGCTCGCGCTAGTTCCTGCGTTAAACCCTTGCCCTTGTAGATCGCTGTCAGTTCGTCGAGTTCGTGCTCGGGAGTGTGCTCGAGCTCCCACATCTCTTTGGCAATGTCGGCCTGCTCCGAGTCGCGCTGTGAACTGACAGACACGTACTCACCAATTGCCATCGAAGCTGCGCCGGCAACGAGCGCTGCGATGCCTGCTGTGATAATGGTTCCGCGCTCGGCGTCGGCTGCGGCGACACCCAAAATGAGACACGCCGTCGAGATGATTCCGTCATTCGCCCCCAGCACCATTGCGCGCAGCAAACCAATTCGGTGGCTGAAGTGTCCCTCGTCGTGTCGTTCCATAACAAAGAGATTACACCGCGAGTTCGCGTAATTGATCAAGCGAGAGTGTCCCTGTGTACACCGCCATCCCGATGGCAGCATCGATGCCGATGTCTAAAAGTGCGGAAACCTCGGGCAACGTTGTAATTCCGCCCGCTGCAGTAATTGGCAGCGAGGTCAACATACGCAATCGTTTGAACCATGCCAAGTCCGTCCCTTGCATCATGCCCTCTTTGTCAACATAGGTACAAAGAAAACCGTTGCACTGATCGACGAAACGAGGAAGGAGTTCTTCGGCTGAAGTGTTAATGCTTGTAGCCCAACCGTCTATAACAACACTTCCAGCTTTTGAATCCAGTGCGACCATAACTCGGTCTTTGCCTACAGCATCAACAATTTGCGAAAAGTCAGGACCGAAAGCAGCAGTGCCAATAATCACTCGATGTGCGCCTAAGTCCACGAGCTTCCGAGCATGTTCGGGGGTGCGCACCCCTCCGCCTACTCGGCATACTGTCCGTGTAGCAATCATCTCAATAATTTCCGCGTTGTCTCCATTGCCCATTGCTGCATCAAGGTCGATCACTTGGACCTCTGGAAACCCTTCAAATCTTTGCAGCATCACTAACGGATCTGGTCCGACTAGCGCGCGTTCACGACCCTGCACCAATTGCACCACTTCGCCACCCTGAATATCAATGCAAGGAACAACACTTGCTTTGCGTTGACCACTCATGATCGAACCACCATTCCAGCAGTTCGAACGCACGATTTAACTTCTTCAATACTGAATGTTCCAAAGTGAAAGACTGATGCTGCCAGGGCCGCATCGGCTGTACTCAGGACATCAGCAAAGTGTTGAACAGTGCCAGCGCCACCAGATGCAATAACTGGAAGTTGCACGCCCTGGTGAACCGCGGCAGTGAGCGGAAGATCGAAACCATTCTTCATCCCGTCTGCATCCATGCTGGTGAGCAAAATTTCCCCGGCACCCAACTGCTCTCCATATTGAGCCCACTGCACTACGTCCAGAAGTTCGGCTTGACGGCCGCCGCGCGTGTACACCTTCCAGCCGCGACCATCAGTTCGTGCGTCGATAGCCAGCACCACTGCCTGCGATCCAAATTCTTCGCTCAATTCATGTAAAAGTTCTGGCCGATTCACTGCAGCACTATTCACACTGATCTTGTCTGCACCTGCCCGCAAAATGGTGCGTGCATCGGCCACGCTGCGTACTCCGCCCCCAACTGTTAGAGGTATAAAAACTTGTCGCGCGGTTTGCTCCACTACTTTGATCAGCGTTTGCCTTCCTTCGACAGTTGCACCAATATCAAGGAACACCAATTCGTCTGCGCCTTCGGCGTTGTAACGCGTTGCTAACTCAACCGGATCGCCAGCATCCCTGAGATCGACAAAGTTGACTCCTTTTACTACCCGACCGTTTGTCACGTCGAGGCATGGAATAATTCGCTTTGCCAACATTTACAGCGCTACAAATTTCTGAAGTAGTGACAATCCCAGCACGCCAGATTTTTCGGGGTGAAACTGAACACCAAAGACATTCTCATTTTCAATAACGGAAGAAAACGTGCTTCCGTGTGTGGTCGACCGCACCGTGGCGTTGCTCACCGGACAGAAATAGCTGTGAGCAAAATAGGCGAACTGCCCTACCTGCTGACTGCACAGTGCCGATTTTGCATCACCCTCCAGCGTGTTCCATCCCATATGCGGGATACGAACCTCGGCCTCTAACTTGCGAACCGAACCGGACAAGATGCCGAGACCTTTTTGATCTGGCGCTTCTTCGCTGCTCTCAAACAGCACTTGCATACCTAGACAAATACCCAGATAGGGAGTTCCAATCCGTATTTCCTCGATCAGTGCTTCGCCCAAACTCAGGCGTTCAAACGCTGTACAGATTTGCCCAAAATGTCCTACCCCAGGAAGAACTATGTGCGAAGAGCCAGTGAGGCCATCGGCCGAATCAACAACACGATATTTCGCGTCAAACGAATCGAGCAGATTCGTGACTGAACGCAAGTTTCCCGCGCCATAGTCAATAACTGCGATCACAAAAGACCCTTCGTGCTTGGAAGCTGATCCTTCAGGCGCAGATCAGTAGAACATGCGTATCTCATTGATCGCGCAAAACATTTGAAGATAGCTTCAATTTTGTGGTGGCTGGATCTGCCATACAACACTTTTGCGTGCAAATTTGCTCCAGCACTATTCACAAACCCACCAAAAAAGTCGTGCACCAACTCCACCTGCAAATCGCCGACCATACGAGCTCGAATGAGATCGGAATAGACGAGGGCAGGTCGACCACCTAGATCGACGGCCACTACCGCCAGGGTCTCGTCCATAGGCAGTACGAAATAACCGGCCCGATTAATGCCCACTTTCTTTCCTAACGCTTTTTTAAACAACTCCCCGAGAACTATGCCGACGTCTTCTACCGTGTGATGCTGATCGATATCCAGATCACCCTTTGCCACAATTGAAAGGTCGAAGCCGCCGTGCTTTGCAAACAACTCCAACATGTGGTCCAAAAATCGAATACCCGTATTGATGTCGTACCGACCCTTGCCTTCGATAACTAGTGAAGCCGTGATACTGGTTTCCTTGCTAACTCGTTTGACGCTTGCTTTTCTCATTACATATTCTCCAGTTCGTTTATGAATCGTTTCATTTGTTCAATCGTTCCGATCGTTACCCGCACGCAACCTGGGATTTCATGGCTTCTATCTCGAATGAGGATTTCTTTTTTCCGCATGTGCGCGACCAGTTGCTGGGCGGCTTCACCAACATTGATCAACACAAAATTCCCATCGGTGGGAAACTGTCGAATGCCAAGGCGGCGAAGTTCGCCTACAAGATACGTTCGTGCCTCAACCACTGACCGCACGTATTCCGATACCCATTCGGTGTCCAATACGGCGGCAGAGGCCGCAATCGCTGCAACCACATTGACGCTGTAAGGCGACTGTGCCTTGCGCGACCACGCAATGTTGCTTGACTGAGATACTAGACAACCGCAGCGTAACCCTGCCATGCCATAGGCCTTAGAAAACGTTCGACTTACAAACAGATTTGAGTATTTCCGTACAAGGTCGAGAGCAGTAATCTCGGAGAATTCGACGTACGCCTCGTCAACCAGCACGACCGCGCGCGGCACGCTCTGCAAGATTTGCTCGATGTACTGAAGCGACACTGCTCGCCCAGTTGGATTATTGGGGTTTGCAATAAACACCGCCTTGGTTTTATTGCTCAACACACGGAGCAAAGATTCAAGGGGAAACGCAAGGTCGTCATCCAACCGATACTCGACCTCGGTCACGGTTGCGCCCGCTACTTCCGCATAGAAGCGGTACATCGCATACGAAGGGCGCAGCACCACTACCTCATCGCCCGGGTTGACGAAAGTCTGCACAAGCACCTGAATGGCTTCGTCTGTTCCGTTAGTCAGCATCAATTCGTCGGATTCAATCTGCAAAAACGATGCAACCGTATTGATTGCGTTGCTGTACTCCGGGTATGTCGCCAGCTGTTCGCCCGACAAAGTTTGTAAAACTGCTGCCAACACAAGCGGAGAGCATCCGGTGGTGTTTTCATTGAAGTCAAGTCGCAACATGTCTCTGCGTCCTTGCGTGGGGGGAGAATACGACCGCATCTTGCGAACTGCTTCACGCGGTTGAAGTGAATTGTTATTGCTATCCATTGAGACGCATCTCCACACTTCTGGCATGTGCTTCTAGGCCTTCTGCTCGAGCCAATGTTGTGACTGTTGCACCGAGTGCATCAATGGCCTGTTTAGACAAGTGCTGCGTCGTAATCACCTTGACGAAGTCGTTCACCGAGAGGCCACCACGAACTGTTGCGTGCCCCGCCGTTGGCAAGATGTGGTTTGGCCCACTTGCATAATCGCCGGCCGCCTCGGTGCTGTACTCGCCGATGAACACCGAACCCGCATTGCGCACACGGTCCAATTGCGACGGGTCGTATAACGAAAGATGCTCGGGCGCAATTAGATTGACAAGCCGAAAGGCAGACTCTTCCGACTCGCAGATCACGATTGCACCATTTGTTCGAATTGACTCATCTGCCACATCTGCCGTTGACAAACTGGCCAGTTGAACACCAACTTCACGTTGTACGGCTTTGGCAAGATTTGCAGAGGTAGTCAATAAGACAGCGCGTGCATCAACATCATGTTCCGACTGCGCAAGCATGTCGGCCGCTATCCACTGAGGGTTGCCGTCATTTGCGACAATCACAATTTCGCTTGGGCCCGCAACAAAATCAATTGCAACGTCGGCAGACACCAATTTCTTGGCGGCGGCAACGTATGCATTACCAGGACCGACTATGCGCTGCACCGCGCTAATGCTCTCGGTGCCGTAAGCCATTGCGGCAATTGCTTGAGCACCACCGACGCACAACACGCGCTCAATTCCCAATCGCGCAGCTAACTCCAACATCTGCGCAGTTGGTCGAGGGCAAGCAACCGTGATGTCGGCGACACCCGCCACCTGCGCCGGCACCACTGCCATAATCAACGTGCTGAGCAACGGATACCTACCGGATGGAACGTACGCGCCTACGCGGTCAAGCGGGCGAATGATCTGTCCCAACTCTCGATCGCCGATTGTTTTGGTCCACGACTTCACCAACTGCTGCTCTGCAAACAAACGAACATTCGCGATCGCGGCATCTACCGCTTTCCCAAGTTCGCCGCCGAGCTCCCCGCCTGTTGCAACATAAAAAGAGTCGGCGGTAAAACCGTCCAGCTTTTTGGCGTACTTGAGCACCGCAGCGTCGCCCCCCGCGCGCACATCAGCAATTATCGGAGCCACCACCGAGATTGCTGACCGCATTCGGTCTGCCGAACGTGGAAGCAGGCTCAACGCTTGTCCTTCTTCAAGTATTCGAATCATTAGTTGACAATCTTGTTCAGCGGATATTCGACAATGCCCGTAGCACCCGACTGCTTCAGACGCGGAATAATGGTGCGAACGGTCGACTCATCGAGAATGGTGTTGAGTGCTAGCCAGTTTTCATCGGCCAGCTGCGAAATGGTGGGTGTCTTCAGCGCAGGCAACACTGCAAGCACTTGCTGCAAACACTCCTTAGGGCAATTCATCATCAATCCGACCTTGCCCATTGCAGCAATGGCACCATCAAGCAACATTTTGATGTCCAATAGTTGCTGCTTCTTTTCCATGTCCTGCCACGAGGAGGTATTTGCAATCAGCTGCGTGTTGGACTCGAGAACCGTCTCGACTATCCGTAAATTGTTAGCCCGAAGCGATGAACCTGTTTCGGTTACTTCAACGATGGCGTCGGCCAGAACTGGAGGCTTCACTTCGGTCGCCCCCCAACTGAACTCCACCTTTGCGGTTACACCATTGCTTGCGAGGTACCGCTTTGTTGTCTCGACCAGTTCGGTAGCAATGATCTTGCCTTCAAGGTCGCGAACCGATTGGACCGTTGAGTTTTCTGGAACCGCAAGTACCCAACGCACTCGCCCAAAACTTTGCTTGGCATACACGAGGTCGGCAATCGGTTCGACATTCGCGCCAGTCTCGGCTATCCAGTCGAGCCCGGTCAGCCCCGCATCAAGCACTCCGTCTTCTACATACCGCGCCATCTCTTGCGCTCTGATCAGCATGCATTCAATGTTGGGGTCGTCTATCGCAGGAAAGTACGAACGACTGTTGACCGTAATTTGAAAACCAGCACGTCTAAATAGATCGATCGTCGCATTTTCTAGGCTGCCTTTTGGAATACCAAGCTTGAGTGTCATTTCGTTCCTCCGTAGATGTCGTTTGGTGAAAATGTCTGTTCCGAATTAGTACTCCATTGGTTTCCAGCAAAGGTTCGGAAAAAGCAGCTGGCATAACCCTCGTGGCAAACCCCTGGCCCATTTGCAATAACACTGATCACCAGCGCATCCCTGTCGCAATCTGTACGGATTTCGACAACTTGCAACGTGTGCCCTGATGATTCGCCTTTCATCCAGAGCTTGTTTCGAGACCGACTAAAGAAGTGCACGAACCCGCTCTCGATGGTTTGCAAGTACGACTCGCTGTTCATAAAGCCAACCATGAGCACGTCTTTCGAGGTGGAGTCCTGGATGACAGCGGCGATAAGCCCGTCGAGTTTGGTGAAATCTAAGTTCTCTGCTGTTTCAATCATGTTGTTTGAGCCTTTGTTTGAGGAGATTCGGGATAATAAAAAAACCCGCCGGTGAAAACCGACGGGCTCTGAGCAGTTTGTAGAAACTGGGTGCGTTACAGATGAGCCCGGCGTGTCACGTGATGAACGTGATGATGGGCAACATGTGTAATTAACATCTGACCCCGCACCCTAATGGCATGGACAGACGGAACACAACCTCAACCCAATAGCCCGTCGCGCAAAGCGATTGTTCGTGAGGCAGCCCGCTTTGTTCGCTGCTCCTTACGATCGGCCCAATCAGTGAGTGTTAGCAAACCATTGATACCGATCCATCGAAGTGGCTCTACTTCCCAATTTTTTGACTGATGACCTACAAGCAACGAGCGAGTGAGTGGACTCTGGGTGTCAGCGATCTGGTGCGCGATGGTGCGTCCAACCAAATTGGATAGTGCCACCCCATCGCCCACGTATCCACCTCCAGCACACAAACCTGTAGTGCGATCGACATTTGCATACGCATGCCAATCCCTGGGAGCACCCACCGGACCACCCCAGTGGTGCGTAAACGAAACATTGTCTAACTGCGGAAACGTTTCGCGCACGGTGTCTTCCAATCGGGCATGAATTCTTCGGTGGAAGTCAAACTTGGGTTTGATCCGAGATGAGAAGTGGTACGGGGCACCTCGACCACCAAACGCAATTCTGCCATCAGCCGTGCGCTGCGCATAGGTAACCATATTGCGGCCATCTGCAAAAGTCTCACGATTGTTCCAACCGATCGATTTCCATGCATCCGCTGACAGCGGCTCGGTCGCAACCATGAGTGAATACAGAGGAGCGATTGACCGCTTCATGGAATTCAATTGCGAGCCAAAAGATTCAACTGCCTTCACCACCCACCTCGCCGTCACATGGCCCGCTCTGGTAGTTACGTTTCGTTCCGAAATATTGATTACCGAACTGTTTTCAAATATTTCTACTCCCCGACGTTCCACTACATCAGCCAAACCCGAAACAAGTTTCCAAGGATTAATCACCGCACAATGAGGGCTATAAACCCCACCGAATGTGCGCGACACATTTATTCTCTCCGAGATATTGTCGGCTGTTTGCCATTTCAATACGTCGGGACCAAAACCAAGCTTTTGCCAATCCGCAACGTAATCACGTAGGCGTTGAACATGCGCTGGGTTAGAGGCCGACGTAATGGTGCCTCCTTTATGAAAATCACACTCAATGGATTCTCTTTGCGCGACTTCACCAACTTCGTCAACCGTTACGAACATCTCCTGTTGTGCGAAAAGCATTGCCTCGCGACCATGCTGTTCCAGCATCTCGCTTGGTGACATCGGCAAAAAGGCGCTACACCAACCGCCATTGCGGCCACTTCCGCCGAAACCTATGTAATTTGCTTCGATGATTGCAATCTTCAGTGCGGGCGCAAGTTGTTGCAGGTAATACGCCGTCCACAAACCCGTGTAACCGCCACCAACAATGGCGACATCAAAACTGTGTGCACCTCGCAACTCTTGCTTAGGCGTGCGAACTATGCCATCCTGCCAAAGTGTGGCTGCTCGCGCGCTTTGCACGTACATCCTGCTCTAAAGCAACGTCGCGGGCAACGCGCTCATTTCGAGATGCAGATCACTGCCCGTGTACGGATGCGCCATCGCAACTTCTTCGTTTAGTTCTATCCCCAGGCCAGGTTCGGTTGGCGGAATAATGAAGCCATTTTCAAACTTGATGGAAGTCTTGACGACTTGAGAATGAAAACCCTGCCAACCCTGGATGGTTTCAAGAATGAGAAAGTTTGGAGTGCACGTTGCCAACTGAATGTTTGCCGCGGCGACGACTGGCCCGCAATAGAGGTGCGGTGCAATTTGCGCGTGATAGACCTCGGCCATCGAAGCAATTTTCTTTGCTTCGAGCAACCCTCCGCAGCGACCAAGGTTTGGTTGCAAAATTGATGCGGCGCCATGCTTGAGCAGTTGATGAAACTCGTATTTTGTTGTGAGTCGTTCGCCCGCAGAGATGGGAATGCTGGTGGCTCGCGCGACTTTGGCAATTTCCTCTGGCGAATCCGGTGGCACCGGCTCCTCGAACCACAGTGGATCGTATTTTTCTAGTTGCTTCGCTAAACGAATTGCACCCGAAGCGCTGAACTGGCCGTGTGTCCCAAACAAAATGTCGGCGCGGGTGCCAACTGCTTCGCGAACTGCGCGCACCATTTTCACGGAAAGATCCATTGCGTGCAGAGCAGGCTGGCGTCCATCAAATACCGAATAACGGCCCGCTGGGTCGAACTTCACTCCGGTGAAACCACGCTCAACTTCGCGCACTGCCGCCTCGGCTGCAGCTGCCGGGTCGTTATAGACGGGATCGTCGGAATACACGTCTACGCCAACAGGTGGATAGAGGTAGGTGTAAGCGCGCAATTTGTCGTGCACTCGCCCGCCCAACAACTCGTACACGGGCTTGCCGGTTTCTTTGCCGCAAATGTCCCACATTGCCATCTCTAAACCACTGACGATTCCACCAGTGGTGAGATCTGGGCGAAGCGAATAGCCCCGCCCGTACACGTTCCTCCACATCATTTCGATATGAAAAGGATCGTGACCGATGACGTGACGTTGTGCGACCTCTTCAATCATTTTGGCAACAAGATGCGGCGAGTACGTTGCCGTATACACCTCACCGATGCCGGTGACCCCGGAGTCGGTTGTCAGCTTGACGAAAATAAAATACCGACCACCAAATCGCGGAGGTGGGTTGCCCACCACAAAGGTTTTGACGTCGGTGACCAGCATGTTAGAAAACGATCACGTTTCGAAGTGCTTCGCCACGCTTAACTGCGTCGATTGCTTCGTTGATTTCCTCGATTGGATATGTCTTCGTGACTAACTCATCCAACTTGACACGGCCTTGGCCGTACAGATCTACAAGATTTGGAATATCAACTTGAATCCGGGCTGAACCCATCTTTGATCCAAGAATGTTTTGGCTGTATGCCGCCATCGTGCCGGGGTCGATCTCGGACATCACTCCGCTTGCTGGCATACCTACCAAGACGACCGAACCGCCCTTGCCGAGCATGCCGTACGACGAGTCGAATGCCGATTTCACACCGACCGTGACGAATACATAGTCGGCGCCGCGGCCATCAGTGATCTCGAGTACACGCTCGGCCACATTCTCCGTCTTGGAGTTGATTCCGTGTGTTGCACCAAAACCCTTAGCTGCCTCAATCTTGTTGTCTGCAATATCGATTGCGATAACAGATCGTGCACCGCTGACGTGTGCACCCTGAATTGCATTGAGCCCGACGCCGCCAGTTCCGATAACTGCAACATGGCTGCCAGCTGGAACTTTTGCTGTGTTAGTTACTGCACCAAAGCCCGTGATGACACCGCACGCAAGCAGCGAAGCCGACGAGAACGGAATGTTTGTAGGAACTGTGACGCATTGCGATTCGTGGACAAGCACTTTTTCGGCGAAGCCGCCTGTTCGCATGCTTTGCACGATTGATTTACCGTCTTTGTCGGTAAGTGGCGACTTGGCATCAAGCGGAAACTGAGTGCTGCACGTTACGGGGTTGCCCATGCTGCATCCATGGCAATGGCCGCACGAGCGAATAAGTGTGACGACAACATGCTCGCCTACTTTCACCGTGGTGACACCGTCGCCTACTTCTTCGACTACTCCGGCGCATTCGTGGCCATAGATAGCAGGAAGCGTGCCGCCCCAAGCACCATCGGCATACGAAATGTCGCTGTGACAAATTGCGACCGCGGCCACTTTTACACGCACTTCGCCTGGGCCAGTTTTTGCTAACTGAACATCTTCAATGACCAGTGGCTTACCAAACTCGCGACACACTGCTGCTTTCATACAAAACCTCTACTACGTTTCGAAGGGGGATAATCGGACTTACTTAATGTAGTCGGCTGACTCCTCGTCAAGTATTTTCATCAGTTCGGACAAGAACATTTGGGCCGCTTCCGGATATTCGTCCCACTGTTTCCGCGTGGCGGATGCGACCGCGTCGCCAATGAGCGAGAGCGGCCGTCCCGTTGAAAGCGCAAGTACCTGCAGCTTGGACGCGTGCTCCAAGTAATACAACTTCTCGAAGCACTCGGCCACCGAAGGTGCTGCCACCAGCACTCCATGATTGCCCAAAAACAGCACATCTTTGCCTTCGGTCATTAGCGAAGCAAGGCGCTCCCCTTCGCTGGCCTCTAGCAACATGCCGGAGTAGTTGCGGTCGTAGGCGATCCTTCTGAAAAACCGGCATGCATTTTGATCCAGCATCAAAAACTCGAACTCTTCGATACATGCAAGCGTCGTTGCGTACGGCATATGCGAATGCATAAGCACGCGGGCGTTGGGTATTTTCTGATGAATATGCGAATGCAGAATCCATGCCGTCGGATCGACCCCGTAGTCGATGCCATCATCGTCGATTTTTGCTGTATCAATCAGCACCAATTCGCTTGCACGCATTCTTGAGAAGTGCCTACCGCGGGGATTGATCAAGAACTTCTGACCGTCATCACTCACCGCAGCGCTGAAGTGATTGGCAACGGCTTCGTGATAGTTCAGCCTTGCTGCCCAACGAAATGCGGCTGCCAATTCTCGACGAGTTTGTTTCATCTCACCCATGACCCCCCGATCACTGCAACCCCTAGCGCAGAAACTACTCCAGTTCGGCTGGGAAACCCGGTGCGCGCAAGTCGGTGCTGGTTGCGTCTTCGAGCAGCTTCACCACCTGCGAAGACCATGCGTCGCCGCCGTATGCAGCTTTCGCGCGGATGAAGGTTTGGTAGGTGTGGCCAGCTAAATCAAGTGGCACACCGAACTCGTTGCCGTATTCCATTGCGAAGCCCAAGTCCTTTAACGCCAAGTCCATCGTGAAATTGATGTTGTAGCTGCCGTTCAAAATCACTTGGCTTTCGGTTTCGTGAACAAAACTGTTTCCAGATGATTCCTTGATTGCTTCAAACGCAACACCCAAGTCGAGCCCGCCGCGTTTCGCGAGCATCAATGCTTCGCCTGCCGCAACAAGGTGAATGAACGCAAGCATGTTGGTGATTACTTTGATGACAGCAGCGCTGCCCAACTTGCCGATGTACAAAACTGGCTTGCCCATCGCGTTCAAAGCCTTTTCATGGGCCTGGAACACACTTTGCTCGCCGCCAACCAACACGGTGATGTCGCCATGTGCAGCCTTGTGAACGCCTCCGGTTACCGGTGCTTCCAGCACGTTGATGCCTTTTGCTTGACACAACGCGCCGAGACGAAGCGTTTCGCTCTGATCATTAGTGCTCATGTCTATCCAAGTTGCTGCGACAGCGCGTGATGCGAGCGAGTCGATCACGCCGTCCTTGCCCATCAGCACAATGTCAATCGCGCGCGGGGATGGCAAGCAAGTGAACACCGTGTCGGATGCGTCGCAGAGCTCCTTAATTGAACTTGCCAGTTTTGCGCCCTTCGCAACAAGTGGTGCTGCTGCTTCCTTGTTTAGGTCGTAGACGGTTACTTCAAAACCGTTTCGAACAAGGCTTCCGGCTAAAAACTTGCCGATATGGCCCAAACCGATAAATCCGCAACGCATATGTTCCCCTTTAAGGCTTTGTGAAATGAATAATTACAGCTGAATCCAAGTGGTCTTCAAGTTGGTGTAGCCCTCAATCGAGTGCAGCGAGCGATCGCGTCCCGTACCCGATTGCTTGAACCCACCAAACGGTGTGGTGATCGAACTGCGATCGAACGTGTTTACCCAAACGGTACCGGCACGCAACTGGCGAGCGATCTTGTGCGCCTTGCTGACATCGCGAGTCCACAGCGCCGCACCAAGGCCGTACTGCGAATCGTTGGCAATGCGCACTGCATCTTCATCGTTCGTAACGCGAACCGAACCCAAGACTGGGCCAAAGATTTCTTCTTTCTCGATTCGCATTCCGGGCTTCACGTTTTGGAAGATCGTTGGCGGAATAAAAATGCCACCCTTTACCGGCTCGACGGGTTTGCCGCCAGTGTGAATAGTTGCGCCCTCTTGCAAACCAATGTTGATGTATTCATTGACTCGGTCAAACTGCGCCCGATCCACAATGGTTCCCATTGCCGTCGTCGGGTCGTAAGTGTCACCAGGCATGATCGTTTCGGAAACCTTGCGCACCTTTTCCAGCAACTCATCTTCAATCTTTTGATCCACAATCATGCGTGTACCTGCATGGCAGGTTTGGCCAGCGTTGTAAAACACACCCCACGCAATTGCAGATGCGGCGGCATCAACGTCTGGGCAGTCGGAAAGAACAACGTGCGGTGTCTTGCCACCAAGCTCGAGCGAAACTGCCTTAGCGTTGCTCTCTGCCGAATACTTCAAGAAGTACTTGCCCACTTCTGTGGAGCCAGTGAACGCCAGCTTGTTGACGTCCATGTGCTTGCCAAGGGTGCCGCCGCAGCTTGGGCCAAAGCCGTTAACCACGTTGAACACACCAGCAGGCACGCCCGCCTGCACAGCAAGCTCGGCAAACAACAATGCCGAGAGCGGCGACTGCTCTGCTGGCTTCAAGATGACGGAGTTGCCGCCGGCGAGAGCCGCGCCAACCTTCCAGGAAGAAATGATGAGTGGGTAGTTCCAAGGCACTACTGCACCGACAACACCCATTGGTTCGCGCTCGATAAGGGCGATGCTGTCGCGCGGGACAGGCGCAATCTCGCCGTACAACTTGTCGATTGTTTCGGCGTACCACTGGATGTTGTTTGAGCACGACGCAACATCGACATTGAGCGAGTCGCTGATTGGCTTGCCGCAGTTCATCGTTTCGAGTAGCGCGAGTTCCTCTGCGTTGTCACGAATAAGTTGCGCCCACTTCAACATGATGTTCTTGCGATCGAGTGGGGCCATCTCACTCCATACACCCGAATCGAAACTTGCTTTTGCTGCAGCTACCGCACGATTGACATCTTCAACATCACCTTCGGCCACGTGAGCAATAACCGACCCATCTCTTGGGTTAATTGACTCGAATGTCTTGCCGCTGGCCGCATCGACAAACTTGCCATTAATGAACAGTTGCGTCCTCGCAACTTTCTGAGCTGCTCGCTTCGTCCAGTCGGCGGTGGTGAGTGTGCTGGCCATGGGGTTCTCCAAAGGGGTCGTGGTATATCAGGGCGAAGAAACCGTACCAGCCGTCCTAGGCTCTCGGAAATGAAGACCGAGCGCCTACTCGTCATTGCCTCAGTGGAGCGCACGGGCAGCACGCTTCTTTGTTCCATTTTGCGGGGCACCCAAGCCGCTGGGGCGCCCGAGGAATACCTCAATATCCAGACCAAGAACTTTGCTCGACTACGCAAGCTGGTGGGCGCACCCAAACTTCGATTAAATCAACTGCCGATGGCCCTGGCCAGGTTGGCAACTGGTCGATACAGCTGGAAAGACATTTCGTCCTTCTCGCAAGCTTCCTTTCGCGACTATCTGCTCGAGGTCGCTCGCGTGCGAACGACCCCCAATGGTGTGTTCGGTATGAAGATGCACTGGAACCAATACAAGCGCCACATGCTCGACCTTGGTTTAGACGTGAATGTTTGGGAAGCGCCAGTCAGTTGGGTGCGCATCACTCGAGAAAATGAATTACGCCAGGCAATATCGTTCGTACGCGCCGCACAAAGCGAATCGTGGAACAGCAATATGCAAGTTGTGCGCGAGCCGATATACGACGCCGCGGCAATTATCAATGCCCTCGATCGCATAACAGAAGAGAACACCCAATGGGACAATTACTTTGCCACCGAGGGAATTGTGCCACTACACATCACCTACGAGCAGTTGACTCTAAATATGGATTCGACCGTGCGCAAAGTCATGGCCTTTATCGGCTCCCCTGTTGATCTGGTTCCGGCCCCACAAACGAAGAAGCAATCCGAATCC
>CAMDJX010000031.1 GCA_945900735.1 Acidimicrobium ferrooxidans DSM 10331
TCGATGGGCACTTTGGTTATTGCGCTCGACCCAATTGCTGCACCACGCACTGTCAACAACTTTGTTTACCTTGCCGCCCAGCATTATTACGACGGCGTAATTTTTCACCGCATCATCAGCGGCTTCATGTGCCAAGGCGGCGACCCAGACGGCAGCGGCCGCGGCGGCCCTGGTTACAAGTTCGGCGACGAGCTTCCAAAGCCAGGCAAGTACCAAATCGGTTCACTGGCAATGGCTAATGCCGGGCCAAACACCAACGGCTCGCAGTTCTTTATCGTCAGCGGCCCAAGTGGTTGCGGTTTGCCACCGTTGTATTCGTTGTTCGGTCAGGTTGTTAAAGGCCTCGACATTGTGGAGATGATGCAAAACGTGCCAACAGGCCCCGGCGACCGACCAAAGACCGACGTGGTCATTAAGTCAGTCGCAATTACTGTCGCCGACTAATCACGTATGGCTCAGCGACTCGACTCTCTGTCGATCGCAGATGCCCGAGCACTTGCACTTGCGGCACAAGGTTTTGATACCGCACGCCCAAAAACGAAAGCAACGCAACGACACGTTGATGCTCTGATTTCACGACTTGGCGTCATCCAAATCGATTCGGTCAATGTGTTGGTGCGCAGCCAAGAGCTTCCGCTGTTTTCGCGACTGGGCAACCATAACCGCAATGCAATTCCCAAGGCAACAGAGCAACAAAAGCTTTTTGAATATTGGGGTCACGAGGCCGCGCACTTACCAGTAGAGATTCACCCGCTCTTTCGTTGGAAAATGGAAGCAGCACGGTTGGGGAAAGCAAAACACTGGGGCCTCACCAGTTTTTATGACGACAACAAGGCGTTCGTTAAACGCATGTTGAAACATGTCGAGAAGAACGGCCCAACAACTTCGCGCGAACTTTCTACCCGTACAGAGAAGAAGGGCACCTGGTGGGATTGGGACGAAGCAAAGGTTGCGCTCGAGTATTTGTTTCTTACTGGCCAGCTGATGTCGCGTGGCAGAGGCACCGACTTCGCCCGCATCTACGACACGCCCGAGCGCGTGTTGCCTGAAGATGTTTTGAAGGCACCAACACCAAGCGAGCACGATGCTCGAAAGCAACTTCTCGTGCGTTCGGCAATTGCGCAAGGTGTAGCAACTGCAAGCGACTTGGCCGATTACTACCGACAGAAGCCGGCAACAGTGAAACCGTTGATTGCCGAATTGGTAGAAGAAGGCGAGCTGCGGGTGGTTGCCGTGGACGGTTGGACCGAGAAAGCATTTGTGCATCGCGGCGCGAAGTTACCTAAGCAGCTGCATGCCACAGCATTGCTGTCACCGTTCGATTCGTTGGTATGGTGCCGGCCCCGCAACGAGCGGTTATTTGATTTTCATTACCGCATCGAGATTTATACGCCAAAAGAGAAGCGAAAGTTTGGTTATTACGTCTTGCCATTCATGATGAATGGAGAAATGGTGGGCAGAGTGGACTTGAAAGCCGACCGCTCCAACTCGAAGTTGTTGGTGCACAGCGTGCACACCGAAAAAGGCGTGAAGCGCTCCACGATTAATGACGCGTTGAACAACGAACTACGCACAATGGCCAGTTGGCTGGACTGCAGTTTGTAGCGGTGTCGGTAGCCTGTAGCGCGTGAAACCAATCATCGCCATTGCCGGACGCGTGGGCCCTGCCAGCCGCGTGTCGCGCAGTGCTGTGCACTTTGCGGGCGATGTCTATACCAATGCCATATTGCGCGCTGGAGGCGAGCCAGCAATCGTTGTACCTCAAGAGTTAACTGACGACGATGCCGACGAATTGATGTCGCGTTTCGATGGCTTGGTGCTGATGGGTGGCGGCGACGTAGACCCAAAGTTGTATGGCCAAGAGCCAAGTGTGTACGTATACGGCATTTTGACCGAGCAAGACATTTTTGAATCCACCATGGTGAAGGCCGCAATTCGAATGGGCAAACCAGTGTTGGCAATTTGTCGCGGGTTGCAGATCACCAACGTTGCACTGGGCGGCACATTGGTGCAGGAAATCGCAACGCTGCCAAATGCCGATACTCAAGTGCTGCACAAGCCAGACAACTTTCCCGAAGGCGCGCCGTTTGCCGTTCATGGTGTGCGCATTAAAGAAGGCAGCAGATTGGCAAACGCGTTGGGCGCAACCGAGTTGCAAGGTGCATCGTTTCATCACCAGGTTGTTGACACCATTGCACCGGGTTGTGTTGCAGTTGCGTGGGCCGAGGACGGTTTACTTGAGGGGATTGAACACACCGATCATTGGCTGGTTGGTGTTCAGTGGCATCCGGAAGATACTGCGCACGAGGATGCTGTTCAGCAGAATTTGTACGACGCGTTGATTGCTCAGGCAATCGTTTCGTCATCTACCGCTTTGCGATAGGGGCGAGGTTGGGTCTGTGATCCAACGAAACGCTTGAGTAATGGCAGCACCAAGCGGGCGAAGCGCAAATCGTTCTGTGAAGGGCAGGTATGGAACGCGCAGCATGTTGCGCGACCATGCGGGAAGCGTGGAAACTGTGGCAGCGGCAAGCGCGTAATACGCGGCGCGCGCGGGGTATGGCAGCGGCGGACTGAACAAAAGATACTTAACCGCATCACGGCTTTCGGCAGTGCTTCGAAGTTCGCCTTTAAATGAGCGAAGCTGATCTTTGAGCGCCTGCTCATTTTTGGGCGGATCTGTTACGCCAAGTTTTGCCGCAATCAGCGACATGTCTTCCACGTAGCCGTCGCGTTGTTCTTGCGTCAGCTTTTGTTGGCCAAAGCGAGTGTGAGCACTGAGGAAACTGTCCACTTCGACAACATGTACCCAGCGCAACAAATGGGGGTCGTTAGCCGAGTATGGGCGGCCATCGCTTGCAGTGCCTTGCACAGAATTATGAACTTGTTTAATGCGGTCAATAATTCGTTGCGCTTCTTGTTCGGGGCCGAACGTGGTTGAAGCAAGAAAGTCGGCGGTGCGTTGCAGGCGGCCCCATGGGTCGTTCCGATAATCAGAGTGGTTGGCAACACCGGCCATGGCAAGCGGGTGCAGTGTTTGTAATAACAATGCTCGCAAGCCACCAATAAACATGGATGCGTCCATGTGCACGATGCGGATAGGCCGGTCGTCTGCAAACCAGCGCGGTCCTTGTGCTTCCATAATCTGTTGCGTACGTTGCTCGGCGTCGGGGCCAACAACCATGTTTCGAAGCCCCTCACCCAACTGATCGCGAAGCGCGTTTATGCGATCGTTGATAACGGAGGAGCCAGGCAAATTCATTGCTCCATCGTGCCAGTTGCGGGGTCAGACTGCACGGCGGGCCGTGCAAGTACTGTTGGTGAAATGAGCAACACAAGCGATCGTGCCATGCCGAAGTGGGTTCCCAAAGCCGTTGTGGTGTTTTGGCTTGGGTTTCTTGGTGCCCTCGTGGTTCGGGAGTTATTCCACCAGTTGTCCAATTTCTTGCTGCTATTGCTGGTTTCATTGTTCTTGGCGTTGGCAATAGAGCCCGGGGTTAATCGTTTAGCGAAGCGAGGTTGGCGCCGAGGGAGTGCAACGCTGCTCATCTTGATGTCGATCATTGTGTTTGTAGGCTCATTTTTGGGCGCGGTTGGCACGTTGGTGGGCAATCAGGTTGCAGATGTCTTGACGAATAGCGAAACCTACGTCAATGACACGGTGAAGTTCATTAATGACACGTTTAATGCCAACGTGGATCCGGGCGAAGTAAATGCATCGATCTCCGACCCGACAGGGCCAGTACAGCGGTTTATTGACAACCAACAGCGAAAGGTAGTCAGCCTGTCGGCCAGTGCGCTTGGCGTGCTGTTGCAGTTGTTGTCGATCACGTTGTTCACGTTTTATCTGGTTGCAGACGGACCGCGCTTGCGGAGAGTCATTTGCGCGCGCCTGCCAGAAGAGCGTCAACGGTTGGTGTTAAAGACGTGGGATTTGGCCATTGATAAGACAGGTGGCTACTTGTACTCGCGAGCGCTTCTTGCCTTGGTGTCGGCGTTTTTCCATTGGATCGCGTTTCAAGCCATCGGAACCCCTGCACCAATAGCAATGGCGTTGTGGGTCGGCATCGTCTCGCAGTTTTTGCCGGTTGTTGGCACGTATCTTGCTGGCGTGTTGCCATTGCTGCTTACATTTTTAGAGTCGCCAATTAATGCCGCGTTCGTACTTGCATTTATTTTGATTTACCAGCAACTTGAGAACTATCTCATCTCGCCACGCATTACTGCGCGCACCATGCACGTGCACGCGGCTGTGGCATTTGCTTCGGCAATTGTTGGCGGCGCAATACTTGGGCCGATTGGTGCTGTGTTGGCGTTGCCAGCTGCTGCCATGATGCAATCACTGCTCAGCAGTTGGGGTCAACGCCACGAAGTGGTGGACGACGAGCTGGTGAAGTTCACTCCGCGCGTGAAGCGCGAACGTCGCAAAAAGGTTTAGGCGCCCACCGAAACAACGCTGGAGATTCCCTCGAGCGTGCGCAGGTGTTGCAGCACATCAAGTGGCACGGCAGTTGTTGTGGCGATGCACATCAGTGCGCTGCCTACGGTTTCGGAGCTACCCACGTCCATGTTGGCAATGTTGATGCCGGCGTTGCCAAGTGCCGAAGCCACGCGGCCAATCGCGCCAGGCTGGTCGTCGTTTTTTACTACCAGCATGTGCTCCGAGGGTGGTATGTCGGTGAGGTGATGATCAATCATCACGATCCTGGCTTCACGGCGTCGGCCGGTGAGCGTTGCTGAAATATTTCGGTCGCCCGATCGAAGCGTGATGAGGTTGACATAGTCGCGATGGGTCGTTGTTGTTGAGGCAACGCTTTCGACGGTGATGTTGAGATTGCGCGCCATCGATGGAGCATTGACCAGGCTCACTTGGTCGGTCGACCAAACGGAGAGCATTCCCTTTAGTGCGCTGATGGTGATAAGACCAGGGTCGTAGCCACCAATCTCGCCCGTTGTAGAAATTTCAATCGTTGATGGAGTGGATTCGATCAGCGAGGCAAATACCCGTCCGATGCGATCGGCCAATGGAACAAACGGCTTTAGCGTTTCGTTTGCATCGCCTGCTTCAAGGTTGACAGCGAAGGGAACGAAGTCGCCGTTGAGCGCGAGTTGCACCATGTCGGCAACAACTTCGCCCGCGCGGTCTTGTGCCTCACGTGTGCTGGCACCCAGGTGCGGCGTGACCACAATGTTGTTGAGGCCAAACAATGGCGAGTCGGTAACTGGCTCTTTGGTGAACACGTCAAGTGCTGCGCCAGCGATTGTGCCGTTGCGCAATGCTTCGGCAAGGTCGGCTTCGTCGGCGATGCCGCCGCGCGCAACGTTGACAATGCGCAGCGAACGCTTGGCTCGCTTCAGCATGTCGGCATTAATAATGCCCGTGGTCTCTTTGTTCTTCGGTAAGTGAATGGTGAGGACATCTGCCTGCTCGACTACTCGTTCGAGAGTTGTCATTTCAACGCCTAATTCGCGGCCTCGTTCGGCCGAAACATAAGGGTCGTAGGCAACAAGACGCATGTCGAAAGCACGTGCGCGTTGGGCAACCAACGTTCCGATGCGGCCGAGACCCAAGATGCCGAGCGTTTTACCCGCAAGCTCGATGCCTTCCCACTTGCTGCGCTCCCATCGCCCCGCGGTGAGTGCACTGTGGGCCTGGGGCACGTTGCGAGCAATGGACAAGATCAGCGCCATGGTGTGTTCGGCGGCGGAAAGCACGTTGGATTGTGGTGCGTTCACCACCATCACGCCCTGTTTAGTGGCCGCTTCCACGTCGATGTTGTCAAGCCCGACGCCTGCTCGAGCAACGACTACCAACTGTTTGCCAGCTGCCAACATTGCCGCGTCAACCATGGTGGCCGAACGAACGATGAGGGCGTGCGCGCCGTCAAGAATTGTGTGTAATTCTCCGGCCGATTTATTGAGTTGCACGTCAACGTTGAAGCCGGCCGAGCGCAGTCGGTCGAGGCCGGCCTCGGCAATTTCTTCGGCGACAACAATTCGTTTACTCATGACAGATGCTCCACTACATAGTCGATGCACGCAGTGAGTTGCTGTACATCGGTTGGTTCGACTGATGGGAACATGGAAATACGCATTTGATTGCGCCCAAGTTTGCGATACGACTCAGTGTCGACAATGCCGTTTTCGCGCAGAATGTTGCTGATCTGCGTGGCGTCCACTCCGTCGAGGTCGATTGTTCCAACCACTGGTGAGCGATGCTGTGGGTTGGCAACAAAGGGAGATGCAAACGAGCGCTGCGTCGCCCACGTGTAGAGGTGTTGAGAAGATTGTGTTGTGCGTTGAACGCACCATGGCAAGCCGCCGTTATCCAACATCCAGCGCAGCTGTTCGTTCAGCAAAATGAACGTGGAGATTGATGGCGTGTTGTATGTCTGGTTGGCGCGCGAGTTATCGAGCGCGATGGATAAGTCGAGCGATGGTGGGCACCAGCGCTTTGTTGCTGCAATCGCACCGATTCTTTCAACGGCGCGTGGTGAGCACAGGGCAATCCATGTGCCGCCCTCCGAACCGAAACCTTTCTGTGGCGAGAAGTAATACACGTCCACTTCCTTGGGTGACCACGCCATGCCACCAGCGGCCGAAGTGGCATCCACAACCACAAGCGCATCCCCCGAGTTAGCCGGCCTCGCTAGTTGCATGCTTGCACCGGTGGATGTTTCGTTATGGGTGAAGCAATACGTGTCAACATCGGCAAGTTGCACTGCTGGGACTTCTCCGGGGGTTGCTTCAACAACGATTGGTTGGTCTAGATGCGGCGCATTGCGGGCGGCATCGGCAAACTTTGATGAGAATTCGCCAAACACAAGATGCTCGCTCTTGTTCTGAATGAGGCCAAATGTTGCTGCATCCCAGAACAAGCTTGCGCCACCGTTGCCCATGACCACTTCCCAATCGGCGGGCAGCGAAAACAGTTGACGAAGTTGCTCGCGAACAGAACCCAAAATGTTTTTTACGGGTGCTTGGCGATGCGAAGTGCCAAGTATGTGACGGGAAGCCAAGACGAGTGCGTCCATTTGTTCCGAACGAATTTTTGACGGGCCAGAACCGAAGCGGCCGTCGCTCGGAAGCAGATTCGCGGGTATGGAAATGTTGACCATGGGTTCAGTGTCGCAGGCGAAGATGCGCGGATTGCAGTGATTTACAAAAAGTTCAGTTAGTGGGAAGCCGACTCGGTCCAGGATTCCATCGTTGGCGCTTTTTGCACAATGGAACGAGCCGCAAGCTGTAAGCGAAGTGCATCGAGTGGTTTAACAAGCCAGCCATCGGCACCACTGCGCTTTGCCAAATGAACATCTGCTTCGCGATCGAGCAACATCAGCACGGGTACGTAGGGAATGCGGTGGTCGCTGTGATCGAGACGAAGGTTCATGGTTACGGCCATCGCGCCCATTGTTCCGATTTGAAGATCGAGCACTGCAATGTCTGGTGTGCGGGTGGCAATGGCTTCGGGAACATCGCGACCATTACGAACAACGGTGAACGATGTGTCGGGCGAGCCAAGCGCGGCGAGAACTTCATCCAGCACCCACTGGGCATCGGTAGCAAGCAAAATATGCACGGTTCAATCTTATCGCTGGGGCTAGGACTACGAGAGTTGGTCTGCCAACAGCGAAAGTGCCTGGTGGTCGGCGACGTCGTGGGGTAACAGCGAGAGATACACAACGGGGCTGGGTGAAACCGCTGCAACAAGTGGAGCAATCGACAGTCGTTCGCTTGCGGCGCGTTGCGCAAGACGGTTTGCATTTTCGGCCAGCGCTGGAAAGTTGTTTGTAGTTTGGGTATCGGACGAAACACCGAAGTCGGGAGTGAGCCTGTTGATGATCAGTGCTGCAGTTGCAATATTTTCGGTTTTCAAACGGTTGATAAAAAATTGCGCTTCGTCCAACGCTTCTTTTTGAGCAGACGATACAACGACATACGAGGTGGTGGGAGAAGTGAGAGTTTGGGTCACTTGCTGGGCGCGTGCGCGGAAACCTTCATCCATTCCTTCGAAGGCTTGAAAAAAGGCAATCGCATCGTCGACAACGCTTGCGCCAACCACGCGTGCAATGGTGCGCACGATGGGTGTCACCGCTGCGGCAACCACGCGAAGGCCGCCGCGGGCAGGTGCAAGCAACACGCGATACAGGCGGTGATCGAGGAAGCGCACCAGCCTGCCTGGGGCATCAAGAAAATTGAGTGCCTTGCGAGTTGGCGGCGTGTCGACAACAACGAGATCAAAGCGTGGATCGTTGTGCAACTCGAACAGCTTCTCGGCTGCCATGTATTCCTGCGTTCCGCCGAGCGAAGATGAAATATTGCGAAAGAATCGATTAGTGACGATGCGTTCGACTTGCGCGCTGTCGCTGCTGTAGCCCTGCACCAAGTTGGCAAAGGTTTCGTTGGCGTCAAGCATCATTGCCCACAGCTCGCCACCATTTTCCGATGAAAGCAACGTGGGTTGATTGCCTAGTTCGCCCGTTACACCAAGTGCATCGGCAAGACGGCGCGCCGGATCGATTGTGACTACAACGACTCGCCGACCTGTGCGCATTTGTGCAAGCGCCAAGGCTGCCGATGCAGTGGTTTTGCCAACGCCGCCGCTGCCACAACACAGCACCACGCTTGAACGCGAGGCAACTTGCATCAAGGTTTCCGTTGTCATGACAATTGCTCGATTTGTGAACGAAGTTGATTGGCCAAGTCTTCAATGACGGAGGATGCTGACGAACCGTAGGTAAGGCGAAGTGAGGGCAGCGGCAGGCGGGTGTGCAAATCGGAAATGGATTCAGTTTGTTGCATCACTCGCGAGTTGTGAAAGCGCGCAGCGGTGACAAGCGGCGAAGTTGTTTCGATAGACGAAGGGATCTCGAGCAACGGTTGTTCCTCAATTGCGTTGATCACGATTGGCGCAAGCGCAACCCCGACACGATCCTCTAATGCAAACGCCGTATCGATGAGTTCGTTTACAGGTGTTGCCTCGGCAAGCGTGACAAGCATGACTTGGCATCGCGTTGGGTCGGCCAAAAACTGCAGCACGTCTTGTGCTTGTTGACGAATAGGCCCACTTCCCACGGTGTCGTACAACGCGCGCGGTGCCTGCAAAAAAGTGACGGCGTGCCCGGCCGCTGGGCCATCCACGATGATGATGTCGGCAGCCCTCTCGCGTTCGAGTGCCTTGATTTTTCCCAGCACTAAGAGGTCGTCAATGCCAGGCGCTGCAGTGGCAACAACATCCACAATCCCCGAGGAAACGAGGCGCTTCGACAGCCGTGCCAATCCGTGTGTTTCGAAGTATTCGGTGAGGGCATCGGCAGGGCTGATGTGACGCACAGTGATGTGGCTCGTGCCACTGACAAGGCTGGGCTTGCCATCTAGTTCGATTAACAGACTGGTTAGCCCTGCTTGCGCTGCTGCCAAGGCGAGCGCAGCGGATACCGTTGACTTACCAACACCGCCTTTACCCGCAACGATGATGGTGCGGGAAGAAGCGAAGAAATTGTTCACGATCACACGCCCTCCGGAGGATTCATTGCGCAGGTTACCCAGTGTTGTCCGTAAGAGTGTTGTCGCGCTCGTATTTGGTTCGATTGGCTTGTCGCTTTACGGGTCGGCTTCGGCCGCAACCGGCGACACCGCCGAAAATCTTGCCCCTGTAGATGTGGTTGCCGTCAGCGGCCTGCTCGATCATGTTGTCGTCGCCGAAATTGAAACTGCGCTCGAGCGTTCTGCCACCAATGGCGCTCAGGCAGTTGTCTTGCAGGTCAATTCTCGTGGTGCAGTGGTATCAGAAGCGCGCATGGCGCAATTGCTCGAACGCGTTGCCGCCGCAAAAATCCCTGTTGCCGTGTGGGTTGGGCCAACTGGTGCACGTGCCTACGGCTTGAGCGCGCAGTTGTTGGCAGTTGCCGACGTGACCGCAATGGCGCCAGGTGCGCGCATTGGATTTACAGGTCAAGCACTTGTTGTAAATGGCAAGGAAACAAGTTTTGGAGATTCGTCCACGCAGTTGCGCGTTTCTAGCCTTGGTTTTGCCGAGGCACGCAAGGCTGGCCTGCTGAACTTCGCAGGCACCGATGAAGGCGTACCAGTAGTGCGAAACATGTTGCTTGCACTGGACGGCCTAAAAGTGGACGGAGTGGCGCTCGACACCGTTGTAGAAAAAGTAGACAGCAGCGGACAAATTGTTCGCGATGCAACAACCGCACGTTTCTTCAAACTTGGGTTGCTTGGCCAATTGATGCACACTGTTGCTAGCCCGCCCGTTGCGTATTTGTTGTTCGCCATTGGCCTGTCGCTTTTGGTGTTCGAGTTCTTCACTGCAGGTATCGGCATCGCCGGCTTCGTTGGCGCGTTTTGTTTCGTGCTCGGTACCTACGGGCTTAACGAATTGCCGGTGCGTTTGTGGGCTGTAGCACTGCTTGTACTCGCCGACTTCGCGTTTGCTGTAGACGTGCAAGTGGGCGTGCCGCGGCTATGGACGGGCCTAGGCCTCGCGCTGTTCGTCATTGCGTCGTTTACGTTGTATCAACCAATTGACGGAACGCAAATGCGCATGTCTTGGGTAACGCTCGTCAGCGGCATTGGCATGATGGCGCTTGCATTCATTGTGGGAATGCCCAGCATGGTGAGAACGCGTTTTGCTACGCCAACAATTGGTCGCGAGTGGTTGATTGGTGCTGAAGGTGTTGCGAGCACGGACATCTCGCCTGAAGGAACTGTCATTGTGCACAATGCGCAGTGGCGCGCACGCACCAACCGTTCTACGCCCTTGCCAGTGGGCACGATGTGCCGCGTTGCCGCAATTGACGGCATCACGCTTGAAGTAGAACCGCTGGAAGGCGCGGCGCGCGATTACCGCGAGATGCGCAAGGGAGCAAGTGAGTAACGAAACAGCCGCGCGTCGCGTGGCATCAGAGTCGGCGCCACTTCAACCGCTCGACTGGTTGCTACTTGTTATTCCCGGAACGGTATGGGGTTCCTCTTTTTATTTCATAGCAATCGGTCTGGATTCTTTTGCGCCTGGGCTGATTACGCCAATGCGCGTGATTTTTGGTTGTCTCACGCTCAGCTTTATTCCTAAAGCTCGCGCAAAAGTGCCGCGGGCCGCATGGCGCAATATTGCTTTATTGGGGGTTGTGTGGCTTGCCGCACCGCTGACCGTCTTCCCGTTTGCCGAGCAGCATGTTTCAAGCAGCGTGACGGGAATGCTTAACGGCGCAACGCCATTATTCGTGGCAATGGTTGCAAGTGTTATCGCTCGTCGTTTACCGCCGCGCGGGCAAATGCTTGGTATTGCTATTGGGTTTGTTGGGGTGGTACTAATTGCGTTGCCAACAGTAAGTGAGGGTTCGTCTAGTTCGTTTGGCGTTGCACTTATCGTGATTGCGTTAGTTCTGTATGGCTTTGCATTGAACATTGCCTCACCGCTGCAGCAAAGATACGGTGCACTTCCAGTGCTATGGCGCGCGGAAATTGTTGCCGTGATCGTTCTGCTTCCTCTCGGCATTTATTCCCTCATCAATAACGATCGCCCATTTTTGTGGGGCCCATTTGCCGCAATGATCGCCCTCGGTGTTCTGGGCACTGCGCTTGCGCATTATGCGATGGTGATGCTTGCAGGGCGCATTGGTTCTACTCGGGCGGCAGCAAGCTTGTATTTGATGCCAGCCGTTTCGCTTGCACTTGGCGTGTTTCTTAACAACGAAGACGTCGCCCCTTTAGCGATTGTTGGAAGTTTGACGGCCGTTGGCGGCGCATGGGTGCTCAGTCGCAGCCGCGCTCGCAGTGAGTGACCGACGGAAGAACACGATGAGCGCCGACAAACCTTCAGCAGACGCCCCGTTCGACCCAGCAGCAGTTCCCATTCGGGCCGCGGCAACGGTGATGTTGGTGCGAGATCATCCGATTAATGGGCTCGAAGTGTTTATGTTGCAGCGAACACTTGCCGCAGTATTCGCCAAGGGCATGTATGTATTCCCCGGCGGCCGGGTGGATGCAAATGACAACGAGGACCAACTGGAAGCTGTTTGTGATGGTTTAGATGATGAAGAGGCGAGCGCACTGTTGGGAATTCCAAACGGTGGTCTGTCGTATTGGGTTGCAGCAATTCGTGAGTGCTTCGAAGAAGCAGGCGTCTTGCTGGCTCGCCCAACATCTAGCAATGAGCTAATTCGTTTCGACACCGATACTGCACTGCAGAACAGGTTTAACGTTGCGCGCCATGCAATACATGATGGGAAGATGTCGCTTGTCGAGCTGTGTGCCACCGAAAATTTGCGGCTTGTCACCGACAACATTCATTACGTAAGCCACTGGATAACACCATTGGGCGAACCTCGGCGCTTTGATACACGGTTCTTTATCGCGCGTGCGCCAGAGGCGCAGGAACCATTGCATGATGACAACGAAACGATTGCAAGCCTGTGGGTTTCGCCTATTGAGGCGTTGGAACGCCATGCGCGCGGCGACCTCGCAATGATCCCGCCAACAACCAGCAATCTGCAGTTTCTTGCTCCTTACGCAACGGCGAACGAAGCATTAAAGGCGGCTAAAAAAATTGGGATACCAACCGCGATATTGCCCAAGCTAAAAACTGATGCAGAAGGCAAGGTAATTGGAATCGCGATGCCTGGCGACGCCGACTACAACTAGGAGTTAATTAGGCGTTGCTGTCGCGACGCGAAACACTCACGGCAACGATGTCTTCGTTGCGCGCCGAGCAGCCAGCCATTTCTGCAAGTGAAATGGTATTGGCAATAATCTTCTGAGCAATTGCGTTAAACGCATCGGCTGCGGCGCCGCTTCCGTTTATCACGATCGGTTCGCCGGTATCGCCGGCGTGTGCGACTGCGCTCTCAATTGGCACCTGCCCAAGTAGCTCTGCGCCAATCTCGTCGGCAAGCGCTCTGCCACCACCTGTGCCGAACAGTGCGTACGAAGTGCCGTGGTCGCACGTAAACGCGCTCATGTTTTCGATTACACCCGCAACGCGTAGAAAACTTCGTCGGGCCATGTCGGCGGCGCGGATGGCAACCTTTTGTGCCGAAACTGCAGGTGTCGTAACAATGACCAAATCGGTTCTTGGCAACATGCGTGCGAGGCCCATTTGAACGTCACCCGTTCCAGGCGGCATGTCGATCAGCAAATAGTCAAGCTCGCCCCAATGTACGTCATTCAAAAACTGCTCTACAGCCTTTGTCAACATGAGGCCGCGCCACATGAGTGCGGTTCCCTCATCATCAACAAGCATTCCTGTGGAAACAACTTTGAGCAGTCCGTTTCCGATACGACGTTCGTTCGGGATGATCTGTGGTTTCTCGACACCGTCAATTCGCTTGGCTTCGAGACGATCGGAGAGTCCAAGCATGCGAGGAATAGAAAAACCCCAAATGTCTGCATCCAAAACACCAACCGTGTAACCCGCTTGCGCAATTGCAGCAGCCAAATTGACGGTGACCGAACTTTTACCTACGCCACCTTTGCCGCTGGCGATTGCCAACACGCGTGCGTTGGTTGGCACCTTGGTGTCGGGTGCCTGCTCTTTGGCGTTCCATCGCGCACGTGTCATTACCGCGGTGCGTTCCTCGGCCGTCATCTCGCCCCAGTCGATGGTTACTTTGCTAACACCTGGGTGCGTTCCCACGCGGGCTTCGATGTCTTGCTTGATCTGCACACGAAGTGGGCAGCCCTTAATCGTCAGCTTCATGCCGATAGCAACGACGCCTTCGGCCGAGATGGAGTCGACTGCTGCCATACCTAGATCGACAATGTTGTCGCCAAGCTCTGGGTCCATCACAGCGCGCAGCCTGTTGGTGACTTCGGCGATGGAGGGGGGTGCCACGTGCGGGCTGGACATGACTAAAACCTACCGTGAAGGGCCAAATATTGTGGTTCTCTGGTCTTCACTACGGCGCAGGGCACAGGTAGTATTTCAACCATGATCACACTCACCGATTCTGCAGCATCAAAGGTTAAGCAATTGCTCGAGGCCGAAGGCGCAACCGATCTTGCGCTTCGCGTCGCAGTTCGCCCCGGCGGTTGCTCCGGGTTTTCGTACGAAATGTTTTTTGACGGCGATGTAGCAGCCGATGATCAGACGCTCACCTTCGGTGATGTTCGCGTGGTTGTTGACGAAGCATCTTCACAACTGTTGACAGGTGCAAGCTTGGATTATCAGGACGGCCTGCAAGACGCCGGATTCAAAATCAATAACCCGAACGCAACGCGCAGTTGCGGTTGCGGCAACAGCTTTAGCTGAACCTGGCGGCCTACTGCAGGCCCAGCGTTACCAACACTTCATTAATTTCATCTGCGTCAAAAACGGCATCTAGTCGTTCGAGCACGATGCCTTGTGCGTCGGTGATGAAGAGTGCTGGCTCGTAAGTCATGTTCAATGCCTCTACCGCCGGTGCAACCACTGTTGCGGTGTCGTCGGTATAAATCTCGGCGTGAATGAAAGTCATGGAGTCGCCAAGTTTTTCGCTTACTTGCAGCAGCGCTTCCAACGCGGGAGAACACGTACCAGTGGAGCAATGCGCGGGCGTGCCAACTAAGTACGCAATTGGTTTGCCAAGCGCAAGTGCATCCGTCAACGTGATGTTGTGCAAAGAGCACGCTGCAGGCAGATAAGTGCAGATTGGATCGACGCCACGATTGTTGTCGACAGTTGGTGTGTCAAAGGGTGGCAGCGCAGAGCCAACGAGTGGAATTGAAATTTGGCTGGGGTCCATGATCTGGATACCTGCACCGTCTAGAGGCCCGCCATCGATCACGATTGAAAAGATTCCAACTTCTTCAATGTCGGCGCGAAACGGATAGTAGGGAATACTGAGGCTCTTGTCGTGTCGCTTTGCGGTGATAGGACCAATAACGATCTCGCCGGTTTCGGCATTGACAATGTTGGCAGTAAGTGTTTCGGGTAATTCGGTGCCGCTATCTGTCGAGAGCATTCCGTCGTTGTTTGCAAGTGAAACAGGGATGCGCACATTGCCCGGCACCAGCACTTGCGGAAAGCGCTGAACAATCTGCAGTTCGGCTGATACCGAAGAGCTTGTTGCCGAGGAACCGCCCGAACATGCAGAAACCGTTGTGAGAGCCGAGCCGCCGCCAGCAATTGCAAGTGCGCCAGTAATGAAGCGGCGTCGTGAGATCATGAATCCATCGTATGACCAGTTGAACGATGGCCAGTGTCGCCGTCTACGATTGTGTCTATGGCCACCTCAAAAAAGAAAAACCCCGTGAAAAAGACTGCAAAAAAAGTCGCCAAGAAAGCCACAAAGAAAGTGGCTAAGAAATCGCCGGCGAAACCTGCCGCAGCGTTAGGGCCGTATACGCCAGTTGTTCGGGCGGGCGATTGGGTGATTGTCTCTGGGCAGCTCGGTGTTGCCGAGGGCAAGATTGTTGCTGGTGGCGTTGCCAAACAAACCGCTCAGGCCGTGGTCAACCTCAAAGCTCGATTGAAGAGTGCAGGTTGCACCATTCACGACGTGAAAAAGACATTGTGCTTCCTCACGGACATGGATACTTTTGCCACTTTCAATACGGCTTACGTAGCTGGTTTCGATGGCAGTCGTCCGGCCCGCAGCACAATCGGTGTTGCATCGTTGCCATTCGGTGGCGCAGTAGAGATCGAAGCCTGGGCCTTTAAGCCACTACGGTAAACATCATGCCTGGCGCCATCATTCTCGTTCTCGTCCTTATTTCATTCCCCATCATCGTCGGTTTGTCCACGGCGGGAATTGCCGCGTTGCTCGGCTTCTTTTTGCATCGCGATGCCGAAATTCGCCACGCGGGCAGCGAACTCGTCGAGCTAAACAACTGAGCGCAACAGCCGACCTCGTTGTTCGCAACGCGCGGCTCGTTGCAACAGTTGATGACCAACGCCGCGAGATTGCCGGTGGTTGGGTAGCGATCACTGACGGACTCATCTCTGGCGTTGGTGCTTCAGGCACGGAGCCGATAGCAACGCGCGTTATTGACGCAACAGATTGTCTTGTCACCCCAGGGTTGGTGAACACGCATCACCACATGTTTCAAAACCTCACTCGCGCGTTTCCACCGATGACTAATGCGGCGCTCTTCGGTTGGCTGAAAACGCTGTATCCATTGTGGAGCACGCTTGATGAAGAGTCGGCGCATGTCTCTGCGTGGGTAGGACTTGCCGAATTGGCATTGTCGGGATGCACGACAAGCACAGACCATTTGTATGTGCATCCGCAAGGTGCAGGGGATTTGCTCTCTGCAGAAATTGCTGCGGCAGTTGATTTGGGAATGCGTTTCCATCCAACCCGCGGATCGATGTCGCTTTCAGAAAAAGATGGCGGCTTGCCTCCCGACAACGTGGTGCAAGACCACGATGTAATTTTGGCCGAATCTCAACTCGCGGTAGAAAAGCATCACGACGCCAAGCACGGTGCAATGGTGCGCATCGCTTTGGCTCCGTGCTCGCCGTTTAGCGTGACGAAACAGTTGATGATCGAGTCGGCGCAATTGGCAGAAAAGCTTGATGTGCGCTTGCATACGCACTTTGCGGAAAACTCGGAAGA
>CAMDJX010000032.1 GCA_945900735.1 Acidimicrobium ferrooxidans DSM 10331
CCCGGTTTCATGATCGGTACACAAGTTGAGCGACAGGGAATCATTCGGCACGGCGCAAAAATGATTACCGCCATTACCGAAGCGACAGTGCCCAAGATTTGTGTTGTCGTCCGCAAGGCATATGGTGCGGGTTTATACGCAATGTGCGGTCCTGCCTTTGATCCAATCGCAACGCTCGCGCTTCCCACCGCAAAGATTGCCGTTATGGGCCCAGAGGCTGCAGTCAACGCTGTCTATGCAAATCACATTGCAGCCATTACCGACTTGGTTGAACGTGAGGCTTTCATTCAGCAAAAGCGTGCGGAATACGAAAAAGACGTAGAGCTTTCGCGACTTGCCAGCGAACTGATCATTGACGCTGTTGTTTCTTTCGAGCGACTACGAGCCGAGGTTATTGCTCGCTTCGCTATGGCCGACCCGGTAGATCGTCAGTCGGTGGAAAAGCGACACGGGGTCTACCCGGGTTAGCTCACGAAATGTTTAAACATCACGAAGACAAGCACTGCAGCAATCGACCCGATTGCCAAGGCTGCGAAACCATCACGACTTAGTCGGTTTTCGGGTTTCTGCTCAGAATTTGATTGCATTTGATTCTCAGATGTGTTCATAACAATTTCAACAATAGCGCACTCAGAAATTCCCCAAGTCCTCAGCATCCCACTGCGGCGCGTACCTCGAAATAGGTTCAAGGTTCTCCTTGCCGGCATGTAGGCGCAGCTCGGACTTGCCCAGTTGCATGCGGTGCACCTCATCTGGCCCGTCTGCCAAGCGCAGGAGGCGGGCCGAGGCATACATGGCCGCCAAGCCGTAATCGTTTGCTGTGCCTATGCCACCGAACATCTGAATGGCGTCATCAATGATGCGACATGCCATCGTTGGCGTTGCAACTTTGATCATGGCAATCTCGCGACGCGCTGCTTTATTACCAACCGTGTCCATCATGTGCGCAGTTTTCAAGACAAGCAAACGTGTTCGTTCAATGTCAATCCGAGCATTTGCAATTCGCTCAAGAGTCACACTTTGATCGGCAATTGCCGAACCAAAGGCAACACGGTGCTGGCTGCGCCTGCACATCATTTCTAACGCTCTTTCTGCAAGTCCGATAAGACGCATGCAGTGATGAACGCGACCTGGCCCTAAGCGGCCTTGTGCAATTTCAAACCCCCGGCCTTCGCCAAGCAGCATGTTCGAGATCGGCACACGGACATCGGTGAACTGCACCTCGGATGCACGGTCTGGCATTCCATAGAAGTTAAATACCGGCAGTGGGCGGACGACCTCAATGCCAGGTGTATCTCTTGGAATCAAAATCATTGATTGCTGTTGATGGCTACTTGGGTTCTCCGGGTCTGATTTACCCATGAAAATAAAAATTGCACAGTTTGGATGCGTCGCATTAGTTGAATACCACTTGCGACCATTGATTACATATTCGGCGCCGTCACGAACGATTGAACTTTCAATATTTGTTGCATCGCTTGATGCGACAGCAGGTTCGGTCATGGAGAACGTCGAACGGATTTCGCCCCGGAGCAACGGCTCAAGCCACTGCTGCTTCTGTTCGGCAGTTCCATACCTATCGAGCACTTCCATGTTGCCTGTGTCGGGAGCGGAGCAATTGAATACCTCAGGTGCCAAATGTGACCGACCCATGATTTCGCACAGCGGTGCATACTCAAGATTTGAGAGTCCTGTTGGATTATCGGTGGGATTGAACCAAATGTTCCAGAGTTCTGTTTCTCGGGCAACCTTCTTCAGTTCTTCAACGACTGGCAATACCGCCCAAGGGCCCAGCTCGGAGGCCTCTCGATAGAACCTCTCTTCGCTCGGGTAAATGTATTTCAACATGAACTCTTCGAGAACGTCGCGAAGATGTTGTGTGCGTGCCGTTTCGTCAAAGCTCATGACATCTCCTCCTATAATCTGAACATGATTCTATTTGACAGTCCACTGCTGCCTCATCTCATTGTTCAAAGCCTGCAGAGCCATGAGGACGAGCCGTGCATCTTTCTGGCTGGCCGAATCGCCAGCTACCGCGAAATCCGTGAACGAACGAGCCAGATGATTCAGGTTCTTCAGTCTGTTGGCATGACGCAGGGAACCAGGCTGGCTGTGCTCTCAAAGAATCGGCCGGAAGTACTCACGAACCTCACAGCGTCTTTGGTGAATGGCAACATCATTACCCCACTCCATCCGCTTGGTTCATTAAGCGATCACTCGTACATCATTAAAGATGCCGAAATTGAGTGTTTGGTTTTTGATAGCGAATATTTCGGTGATCGTGCAACTGAGTTAAAGAAGCAATATCCACACATTAAGTTCCTTGGCTTCGGTCCAAATAGCGTTGGCATCGACTACATGGCGGAAGCCGATCGCTTCAGCCCAAAGCCACTCACGCCACCAGTCATTGGCGCAGAGGACCTCTGCACAGTTGTCTACACAGGCGGAACCACCGGACGACCAAAGGGCGTGCTGCAGACTCAACGCGTATGGCAATCCATGACATGGATCCAAATGACCGAATGGGAATTCCCTAAAGAAATCCGTATTGCGATTGCCACACCGCTGTCGCATGCGGCCATGACGCTGCTGGCACCAGTTTTGTTGTCCGGTGGTGCCTTCTATGTCATGGACTCATTTAATCCTGATGACTTTTACGACTTGGTTGCAGAGCAGAAAATTACCTGCACGCTGATCGTCCCTTCAATGCTGTATGCCCTACAAGGGCACCCTCGTTATGAAACCGCGGACATGTCATCCATGGAGACGATTATCTACGGCGCATCTCCAATGAGTCCGTCAAAGCTTTCGCAAGCAATTCGTCATTGGGGCAAAATCTTCTTTCAGTTTTATGGCCAAACTGAAGCACCGATGGTCCTCGCGCATCTCAAAAAGGCAGATCACGACCCGGATGATCTCAGCATTTTGGCATCATGCGGAAAGCCGGTTTCGTGGATGCATGTTGAGTTGCTAGATGAAGACAATCAACCAGTGGAACGTGGTCAGACTGGCGAGATTTGTACTCGGGGGCCTTTGGTCACCATTGGCTACAAAGACATGCCAGCAGAAACTGCCGGGGCGTTGAGTGGTGATTGGCTCCACACGAGCGACGTTGGGCGCTTCGACGAACACGGTTTTCTACATATTGTCGACCGCACAAAAGACATGGTGATCACCGGCGGATTCAATGTTTACCCTCGCGAAGTTGAGGATGTTCTCAGCTCACATAAATCAGTGGCGTCGGTGATGGTGATTGGAGTCCCCGACGAAAAGTGGGGAGAAGCCGTGAAAGCACTCGTAGTGCTCAGGCCTGGAATTACGCCATCTGAAGAACTTGTGGTCGAACTTAAGACCATGGTGAAAGAAGCGAAAGGCTCACAGCAATCACCGAAGAGCATCGACTTTATTGATGCATTGCCGCTGACGGCACTTGGTAAGCCAGATAAGAAAGCCGCCCGATCGAAGTACTGGACTTCGACCGAGCGGGCAGTCTCCTGATCTAAATAACCTGCCTCTCGGCTTACCCCTCAGACACTCAGTGTCGTCGGAGTAAGCCAAGAGAAGTTCTCAGCCTGCTTTACCTGTTGCGAGATTGCCAACGTCTTCGAACTCAGTTGTGAGTGGCAAGACCTTGCCCATTTTCAGAATGCTGAAAATGACGCTCCTGTTGAACAGTCGCTGGTAGCCCTCAAGGCCATCAGTCCATTCCTGGGTGAAGTCCAAAACTGGCACCATGCCACCGAGGTCAAGATTCGAGGTAACCGATGCAGCTTCGAAGAACGAATCTGCTGTTATTTCACCGGTAATGCTCTCGGCAACAATCTTGAATGCTGCGAAGGCTGCCCATGTTCCCAAACCACCAAGTGAGTTGTAGTCCTGCTTCGTGAGGTCCAATTTCGCCTCATCCAAAGCAACACGGTACTCAGCCCATGGCTCGGTTGAAATATCTGGGTACATGCCACCGATGACTGCGCCATCTGTTGCAGCTTCAGTTCCCTTTGCAGAAATTTCATTCAAGTTACCTTGGTTGCCATACAGCTTTGCTGTAGTGCCAGAGTCTGCCCAGGCGCGGTTCCAAGTAGCAAATGGTTGTTCGGAAAGAACTGCAACTACACAATCAGCGTCACGTGTTGCTTGGGCAACTTCGCCCGAGACATCATTTGCCGTTGGTGGAACGATGACCGTCTTACCGAAGCTCTGTCCGAGTGCTTTGATGGCATTTTCCATTGGCGGCACAAAGATCTGTGCTCCGTCAATTACCACCGCATTGATCTTCTTGCATCCATCTTCTACGGCGCGCTTAACTTGTCCAACGCCGTACATCGGCTGGTTGCCGATTGGGAATGAATGCTTGCTGGTCAATTCAGATGGCGCAATTGCACAACACACACCGAACCAGGTGATGTTTGATTCAGCAATCACGGGAATAATGCTTTCGCCGAAGTAGGTGAAGGATCCAACGATGGAAACCATTCCTTCTTCCACGGCCTTGCGGGCACATGTTGTTGCAATTGCTGGGTCGAATTGCTCGTCACACACGGTGACTTCAAGCGGACGACCAGCAATACCGCCACGAGCGTTGATGTACCCCTCGTAGGCCTTCGCAGTGTCGGCAATGTTCTGGTAGGTCGGGCCCGACGCGTTAATTGTCGTAACCGTCATTACCTTGATTGGCTCGCCGGTTGGTGCAGCAACTTCAGCCTCAGCTGGGGCATCTGTGCCCTCTTCTGATGTCGAAGCACCGCCACCACAGGCTGATGTGAGCAGCCCAAGTACGGCAAGAGTGGCCAATGCTTGGCCAATCTTTCGATTTAATCCTTTTTTCATTTTCTCCCCCATTGTTTGTTTGTGTTTATTTACCCTGTAACTAATATCACACGGTTAGGTGTGACTATCAATTCAGATCCTGAATTGCTTGATTGGCCGCATTCGCCCCACACAGCCCGTGTGCCCCCGCCCCGGGAGGGGTAGAAGCCGAGCAGAGATATACCCCTGGAACTCCCGTTGAATAGGGATTCAAGGTGACTCGAGGCCGGAAAAGTAACTGCTTCAGTGAAGCCTGGCCGCCGATTATGTCGCCGCCGATGTAGTTGGGGTTATGCACCGTCATGTCGGTCGTCGACCTTGTGGCGCGCCCAACAATCCGCTCCCGAAAGCCAGGGGCAAACCGTTCAATTTGATTGATGATCAGCTCTGTGGCATCACCGTCATAACCATGAGGAACATGCGCGTACGTCCACACGGGTTTGACACTCGAATTCGATCGACTTGCATCTGCAACGTACTGCTGCCCAACCAAAACAAATGGTTTTTCTGGCATCGTTCCGCGATGGATTAATGACTCAGTGTGCACCACCTCTGCTGCGCTACCCCCCAGATGCACCGTTCCTGCCAGATGCGCGGCATCTGCTCGCCAAGGCACACCTCCATCCACAGCAAAATCGATTTTGAATGCGCCTGCACCATGTTTGTATCGTCGGTACGCAGCGGCAACTTTGGTCGGTAGTCGATCACCCAAAATATCGGCGGCGATTCGAGGCGAGACATCAAGAAGCAAAACATCTGACGGTGGCAATTCGTTAATTGAGGTAACCAAATGATTGGTCTCAATCACTCCCCCGTTTGCGCGAATAATAGAAGCAAGCGCATTAGCAATGGATTGCGAACCGCCCTTTGCTACTGGCCAGCCCTTCGCATGCGCAGATACGACCAACGACATACCAACCGAACTGGAAAAGGCCGTAGTCAAGGGATACAACGCATGGGCTGCCACGCCCATCCACAATGCACGTGCTTTTTCAGACCTCAATGTTTTAGCAAGTGCGGCAGCAGGAAGTGCAGCCCTCATTCCAAATCTGCTCAGCAAAATAGGATGATTCGGAATTCGAAGCACCGGTTTACTGATATCACCCAATAGGTCGTCGAAACGCTCAACCAGTGGTCCAAAAACTCTCGCCCAGCTTGCGCCACCTTTGCCTAAGAGGCGCGCCGTTTCCTGAACGCTCTGATGCAATTCGGCGGCCGAACCATCGTCAAATGGATGCACACATTGAATCGGCGGTGCGCACCACTCCAAACCATGTTTATTGAGTTGTAACTCGTTGAAGATAGGCGATGCAACAGCTAACGGATGGAATGCGGCGCACTCGTCATGAATCAATCCCGGCTGAATCTTTTCCGCGCTTCTTGTGCCGCCGCCGAAAGTCGCAGCAGCCTCAAAAACCGTGACGCTATATCCAGCACATGCAAGTTGCGCCGCGGCAGCCAGACCATTTGGTCCGCTGCCAACGACGATCGCTGTTGGCACGGTAGGTGCGAGCGTTACTTACGCCCACCAGTACCAGGATAAGCAACACCTGGTGCGGTGTAGCCAGGCCTTACCCAGGTAATGGTGTGAGGAATAGGACCGTCTGGCAACCAAGGTTGTGCGTTGTACGCATCATCATTGTGATACCAGCCTTTTTCAACGGTGCCGATAGCAGCGTCGATAATCCGATACTGCACCTTCTTGCTAAACGCAGGTTGCGATTCGGTCCATGCAACGATGAGGTCGCCCGGCTCGTACTGGCATTGTTCCTGCAATCCTGCGAACAATCGCTCATCATGACAATGCCCGTCACCAAAGTTCCAACCAAGAATGACATTGCTCGCAAACTCACCGTCGCGTTGCAGTCGATGATCTAATCCATCCGTGTGACGCAGCAATGCCGACATATGCATGCGGCCATGCGGATGCATCATTCGAAAGGCGACACCTTTTTGAATAAATACTTCAGATATTTCCCTACCAAAGAGCGGCTCGATTTGATCAATCTGATTGTCGGCAGATTTGACTACACGCTCGTTGATGCGATCTTCCATGCTCTTATCCCTGAACGACCAAGACGAAGCAGCCCAGTTGCCCGCATATTGCTTCATTCCCACCAAGAATGAAACATATTCAGGTTTGAATGCCCCAAGGACGATTGGGAAAAGTGCGGCCACCAATACAACTGCCATAAGCACTGGGTTCATATCGCCTAATGCATATCCATTGTTTGGATGGAAGTTGGCAAAGATAAACGCCGCGCAGAATATAAAGAACACATTCCACTCCAATGGAACAGCGACCGGAATCGTGGAGATAATAAAGGTATGCAGCGCCCAAATTGAGAGAATTGCGACCCACGTAAGCCATGGCCACGGCGAGAAGAGCAAGACGAGTGGCATGACTAACTCACAGGCACTTCCACCAATATGTCCCATCAGGTGGGTCACCGTCGAAGGTCGAAGGTCGTTTGGAAAGTCCTTCACAGTTTTTCTTCGGAAACTCTTAGAAATCATCCATGGCGTATTTTGCACCATGATTGACACAGTGCTGGAAAAACCATGTTGGAATTTCGAAAAGCCAGCGCCCATCCAAACTACGACGATGAAAATCTTCGCAGCCATAATCATGTCCGTGAAATTCGACATCAGTCCAAAACACAACATGGTCGGAACATATTGCTCCGCTCGTGAAGACAAAAAGACACATTTGTCACGAAGTCCCATAGTGAGAATGAGTGCGCAATACACCACCATCGACCACTGCGGCATTACGCCCGCAGAGCCTTCTGGTAGTCCTGGAATTTGCTGACCGGACAAAAACAACATCATCACCAACCAAAACACAATGAGTTTGTACAGGCCGGTGTCCCATGGTGTGCGCCTAGTCCCCTTTGTAAAAGGAACGTGATTGGGGTAAGGCGGAACACGGAACGTATCGTTCTGCCACCAGTACAGCACTCCGCCAATTGGTGGATCGAAGTGGAACGCCATTGGCCCACACGTCGCTGCCAGACCAAGAATTTCCAGCAGTACGGTCCAGACCATCAACTTCTGGTACAAAATCGGTTCGTGCCACCAAGCACCAATGTCGTTGAACTCAAGACCCTTGGTGAACGTGCCAGCAACAATCAGACCGAACAATCCATACAAAAAGATCTTCCAGACATAGAAGGTGATTGTTTGCTTCGGTGTACCAAAACCGTGGTCAACCCAGTGCAACATCAACATTTTCATACGTTCAAAAAATGGTATTCCCTCAAATTCGTCAAGTTTGACGTCGGGTAATTCTGCGGTGCGGTAGCCCATGATCAGTTACTTTCGTGCCCGCATAGCTCGGTCGCGCCGAACCTGCTCTTTTTCAAAATAGAAGTCATCTTCGTCTGCCTTTCGTGTTGAAATTAACGTGCCTGTTAACCGATTCATTTCTCGTTCCCTTACTCTCAACCGTCTCCACTGCTTCCGTTTGTCTTTACGACGCTTGCGCTCAATATGGTCTTCTTCTGTTTCCGAAGTTCCCTGGAGGTACGTCTGTTCAATCTCGTCTAAACGCTTTACTGCTTCATCCGCAGTGAGGTGCAAAGCGATTTGGCCGCGGGCAAGCAGATATACGCGGTCGGCGTATTGCAACGCCTTCGTCGCATGTTGTTCGACAATCAACGCGCCAGTCCCGTTTTTATCTACTGACTTCCGCACTGCGCTAAGCAATCGATCAACGATGATCGGAGCAAGACCTAATGACAGTTCGTCGGCCAACAGTAATGACGGGTTGCGGCTCAGTGCGCGCGCTAGTGCAACCATTTGTTGCTCGCCACCGGAGAGCAACCCAGCTCTCACCGATAAACGTGGCTCTAACTCGGGGAAAAGCTCAAGCGCAACATCAACCGATGCGCCACCCAATTTCAAATTATCCCTCGTGGTCATCTTTGAAAAGATCAAACGCCGCTCGGTGACGATACCGAGGCCTCTTTTTTGAACTCGCAAATAGGCGGGTTCCCAAGTAGGAACATTGTTTAACATGACTAAACCATCAACTGGTTTTAATTCGCCAGCAATGGTGAGAAGAGTTGTTGATTTACCCGCACCATTCGGGCCAAGAAGACAAACTACTTCGCCCTTATCAACATGAATGTTTACTGCCCGAACCACTTCGCGACCGAAATAGCCTGCCTTGAGATCACGCGTTTCAAGCAAAGTCTTCATTTAGATCGCGCCCCCACGACTCCCTACGTCTGAGGCAACTCTATCCTTTTGCGCTGCATCAGCGCCTAAGTAGGCACGAATAACATCTGGGTTTGCTTGCACTTCTGCAGGGGTGCCAGTGGCAATGAGTTTGCCAAAGTCCAACACCAACACTTCGTCACACGCTCCCATAACAAATTGCAGGTCGTGCTCCACCACCAAAATTGCCATTCCCCATTCGTCGGCGAGACCGCGCACCAAGCGAGCCAAGTTTTGACTTTCAGACTGGCTCAAACCTGCAGCTGGTTCATCAAGAAGCAGGACGCTAGGAACCATTGCTACGGCTCGAGCAATCGCTAACAACCTGCGCTTGCCATAGGAAAGATCTCGAACATCGCGGTGGAGATCAAACTCCAAATCAAACTGCTGAATGGTGCGTACTACCGGCGCGGAAAACAGCGGGTTGCGAGGGCGCACTAAATCCTTGAAATAGGACGCACCATCTTGAGGGTCGGCAGCGACACTGAGATTTTCGAAGACGGTTGCGTCATCAAACAATTCGAGACCTTGGAACGAGCGAGCCACACCAGCTCGGGCGCGTTTTGATGCCCGCAATGTCGAAATCTCAAGATCGCCCACTTGGATCTCGCCTTCGGACTGAGTGAATCCGCTTACTGCATCGATGAGCGAAGTCTTGCCCGCACCATTAGGCCCGATAAGGCCTGTAATGGTTCCCGGCTTGAGCGAGAAGCTGACGTCGTCAACAGCAACCACAGCCCCATAGACCACTCGAAGTTTGTCAACATTGAGAATCTGTGGTGTCACTCGATGGACGCCCGAATTTCCGGAATCGGACTCCGAAACATCTGCAAGGTCTATTAGGTAGGAACGTCCCCACTTCCTTGAACGCTTCATGAAACGGAATATTTTTACCCACTCTGCAGCCAATCCGTCTTGGTAATACAACACAGTGAGAAGGGTCGCGATGCCACTGATGAGTTGGATCCATCGGGCAATTCCACTCCATGTTGCTTCAAAGATTGCTTGATTAAGACCAGCTGCGGCCATTGTGCCGCCGAAGAATGGCCCGAGTAGCTGGCCGATACCGCCAATCAATGCAAAGCCAACATACGTAATCGAGGTAAAGGTGGTGAACGACTGATAGCTAATTGCGGTAAGTCGGAAAGCAATCAATATTCCGCCAAGCGCCGCGATCGCCGAGGCAAGAGAAAAAGCGAAGAGTTTCGCGCGCGTTACATCGACGCCCAACGCCGCTGCTGCTCGTTCGTTCGTTCTCACTGCAATCAAGCGTCGACCACTTCGCCCCCGTCGTACATTGGAAACAATCCACACGGCAAACACCGCAAGCGCCAACACGAAGATCCCATATCTTTCTGGGTACTGCACCGAGTCGAGGCTGTAGCCAAAGATACTTGGGCTCTCTACAAGCGTGCCTTTTACGCCGCCCGTATAGTTTCGATTTCTAAACAGCATTAATTCGAGTGCCGTTCCCATACCCAAAGTCACAATTGCAAGATTGAGACCCCTCGTGCGTACCGCCGGTATCGCAAACAACATTCCCATCGGAACCGCGGCAACAACTCCAACGATCAGTGCTAGGGAAAACGGTATGCCAAATACTGACGAAACTCGCCCTGCGACATAGGCACCAAAGCCCGCAATTGAATACTGCGCGAGCGATAGCTGACCCGCATAGCCAGTGAGTACCACCATTGAAAGCAACACGACTGCCACCGACAAAGACACGGTGAGCGCATCAACCCATTTGGGTTCTTTTGTGAGCATCAAAAATACGATGACGCCTGAGCCAAATAGCGCCCAATCCCACGAAATTTTCCCGCTTCCCAGCATCGGATACTCGCGTAGGAAATAATCGCGATTGGGAAGCGATGTCCCACGGAACACCAGCACCACAATGACCACCAAAAACGGAAGCGATGGACCAAGACCTTGTTGGTCGATAAAACGACCTACCAAGGTTTGACCAATGCCGAGCAAGAACGCTGTCATCGTTGCAATCGGGAAGGATCTGAAATCCGCTACCAGTGCGGCGGCGAGCGCAGCAAGAACTAGACCGGTCATCGATGTCACTTGAAGTGTGATGATTGGAACTACGAGCATTCCAGCCACTGTCGTGAGAGACGAACTGAGAATCCAGTTCAATGCAGCGACGAAGTTTGGAGAAATTCCTACCGCAGAGGCCGCTTGCTCGTCTTCGGACACCGCTTCTGTTGCTAGACCGAATTTGCTTGACTTATATAGGAACCATAAACCTGCGCTGGACGCGATGCCCAAGCCCAGCAGGATGATTCGATCCATGGTGATGCCAACATCCGACCACAGCGTTAATCGACCGTTGGGGAGACGACTCGGTACTTGTTGAGGCTCGGATCCATAGCGAATCACTACACCGGCCTGCACCGTGACAAACACCGCCAACGTTGCAATTACACGAATGAGTGAACTCGCATTTCGCAACGGGCGAAGAATCATCCAGTGAGTAAGAAATCCAAGTGTCGCAGAAAGCAAAATTCCGAAGAAGGTAGCTACGAGGAATGGATGACCGTATTCGTATTGCAACTCCCACTGAAGAAAGACACCGGCAATCGCAGTTGCACCGAGAGAGAAATTGATGATTCCCGATCCGCGATAAACAACAATCAGACCTTGAGAGCCGAACGCGTAGAGCGCTCCGACGCCAAGCCCTAGGAGAGCGAACTGCACGATTTCGTTGATCACCGTTGGTGAGGGTACTTCATTTGAAATTTCCTAGCAAGCGAAAACTTTTCCGTCTCTGGTCTCGCTCGGTTCGAGGGAGCGCCACTAGAGTCTTCCGCGAGACGCGCTTATAGACGTATCAATTTGCGATTGCGGGGATGCAATGAATTTCAATCTGTCCGACGAACACGAGGCCTTCCGCCTCGTCGTGCGCGATTTTGCCGAAAAAGAAATAGCCCCCCACGCTGCCATGTGGGATGAAAAAGGAATTTTTCCACTCGACGCAGTAGCAAAAATGGCCGAGCTGGGTTTATTCGGATTGGTCTTCCCAGGAGAATGGGGCGGCAGTGACGGCGACTTCATTTCACTGTGTATTGCAATTGAAGAACTTGGCCGCGTAGATCAATCGATTGGAATCACTCTTTCCGCAGGTGTCGGTCTTGGCGCGAACCCACTATTCCGCTTTGGAACACCAGATCAGAAGCAACGGTGGTTGCCGGACTTGGTTGCAGGAAAGACACTTGGGGCGTTTGGTCTGACTGAAGCCGATGCCGGAAGCGATGCCGGTGCAACCAGAACAACAGCACGACTTTCGGGAAACAAATGGATCATCAATGGTTCGAAATCGTTTATCACCAACTCGGGGACGCCAATCACCTCGATCATTACGGTTACGGCTCGCACCGAAGATGGAATTTCAAGTTTCATCATCGAGTCCGGCACAAAAGGTCTGACGGTTGAGCCTGCCTATCGAAAATTGGGCTGGCATGCCAGCGACACTCATGGGCTGTCGCTTGTCGACGTCGAAATCCCGAAGGAAAACATGTTGGGAGATATCGGCACAGGATTTCAGAATTTTATGGCGATCCTTGATGATGGACGCATTGCAATTTCTGCGCTTGCAGTTGGTTGTGCGCGTGCCTGTCTTGAGTTGTCTACCCAGTACGCGAAAGAACGCCAGGCATTTGGCGGGCCGATTGGACGAAACCAAGGCGTTGCGTTTGCGCTATCAGACCTTGCAGTGGCGGTTGAAAACGCATCGAACCTCACCTATAAAGCAGCTTGGTTGAAAGATGCGGGTCTCCCTTGTTCCCAGGCAGCATCAATGGCCAAGTTGTATTCAACTGAAACAGCCGTTTCAGCAACTCGGGTTGCAACTCAAATCTTTGGTGGCAGCGGATTCATTGAGGACAACCCCATCGCACGCTTTTACCGTGACGCAAAAATTCTTGAAGTTGGAGAAGGCACGAGTGAAATACAAAAAATCGTGATTGCTCGAGGGCTGGGACTGCCGGTTCGCTGAACTCGTTATTTCGTTACGGGCAACTGCAGCAGTTGCTGGGCAACGGTTTCAAAGATCAGTTTGGCGCCAGGCTTGTATGCATGGACGCCATCCCAGCGGTAGCTCAGGCTCGTTGAAATCTTGGGATTGTTGCACCACTCGCGTGGGCCGTTGATGAAGTACACGCCATCGTTTTCTGGTGCGGCAATTTCACGCAACAATTCGTTGAGGTGCGCAGTGCGCGTGTCGTCACCGCGCTCCGGCAATGCGGGCACGGGGCCGCCACTCGAATCGACTGGCCGCATGCACGCCACTTCCAACAGTGCAACCGTTGCACCCGTTTGACGCAACGCCGTGACACCGCGTTGTACTTGCGTACGGAACAATGTGTCTGCTGGTGTGGTATCTACTTTGAACAGGAACGAATTGATTTTGAGATCAAGCACTTCCCAAGCCCCAAGCACCACAAGGGCAACTTCTGCTTTTGCTTTCGTGGCTGATTTCGCCCAACTTTTCTCGAAGCCGACACAGTTTGCAAAGTTCCTACGGAAAGTTCCGTTCTTGCCACCTGTGCCAACACCACGGTCGTAGACACCGCAGCCATCGATCGAACCATCAGTGACGATGAAAGTTTTTTCGATACCACTTGGCTTGTTCACAGCAAGTGAGTGAGCCTGCGAGTCGCCAACGATGAGCACTCGGCGCGGAAGTTTTGCAATGGTGGTTGTGGTCGTTGATGCACCAGGCAATGACGACGCGAATGGCAGTGTGGTTGGAACGACAAACACCACTTCACTATTGGCAGTGTCGACAGAAAGATCACGGGCTTCGATACCGGCAACTTTCACACCCGTGCCAACCAGCGCCGATACGAACACAGCGCCGAGAGCTATGGGAAGTCGGCGACGCATGGCAGTCAATTGTGATCGCTGACCCCACCAATTACCAATTGCTCCCTTGCGGGCTGGCGTCTCGATGAAGGCATACGAAAATTCGTTGACAACAACGGTGATAGTCAGGGCCACGGCAAGCCGCACGCCATTTTCGCGGGCGCCTACAACAACGAAGATTGGCCAATGCCAGAGGTACAAACCGTAAGAGCGGCGCCCTACCTCCACCAATGCTTTGTTGGAGAGCAGCATTTTTGCGAAAGTATTTCCCGGCCGCACCACCACCGCAACCATGCACGCGGACGTAAACGAAGTGAGCCCTAGTGCCCAGCGATAGAGGCTCTCGTCGAACACATGTTGAGTTGCCGAAAGAAACACAAGTACGCCAATGGCAGCTAGCGCAACTAAATCGGCGCCGGCACGACGAAGCTTGGGAATGCGCACCGCGCTACTTCGCCATGGCCGCCACAGAAACGCGACCGCCGCGCCAAGCAGCAGACCACTCGAGCGAGTGAATGTGCTGAGGTACAACACATTGATGCGCATCTCGTCATCTGCCACAAAGCGTGCTGCGGTAAACGCCATGATTGCGACTGCGCCAACCGCGCAGACAGCACCAGAAACCTTGCTGTGTATTCGTTTGTGTGCAACGACCCCAGCAAACAACAAAGGCCACAGGAGGTACCACTGCTCCTCTACCGCAAGCGACCACAGATGCCGCAGCACTGGCAGCGCGCTCGCTGCGAAGTATGGCGTGTCAACGAAATAGATCTGCCACCAGTTGGAAACGTAGCCAACCGCAGGAAACACATCGCGTCGAAAATCTGGCGCCGAGTCCTTTGCATAAAATGCAACGACGAAAGCAGTTGCTGCCAACATTGCAAACAGTGCGGGTAGCAATCGTCGTGCACGACGAACCCAGAACATTTTCAGACTGATTCGGCCAAAGGATTCACGCTCTTCAATGAGCAGCGCGGTGATCAAATATCCGCTCACTACGAAGAACACTTCTACTCCGAGAAACCCGCCGGGAATCCATTGAATGTCTGCGTGATACAAGATCACGGCAATGATGCTCAGTGCGCGTAGCCCGTCGAGTGCGGGCTGATAGCCCAACGTCTGTCGAACGTTCATTTCAGTTTGCGAAAGGCAATGCCGATTGCAAGTACATAAATAAGTGCGCCGAAAGTGAACGGTGCTCCGATGCCGACGTGGTCAAATGCGAGGCCGGCAAGTGGCGGGCCAATAACTCGTGCAAGCGCCGATGCCGACTGTTGGATCCCCAGCGCTTCTCCCCGACGATCTTCGTGTGCCGAATCGGCAACGAGTGCAGTAAGTGACGGGTTTGAAATGCCAGCGCCAATCACCATGAACAACAGTGCAACGATCATCGTTGGCCAAACAACTGCGGCCCCCAAAAACAACAGTCCGATGGAAACAAACACCAAACCGTTGCGTAATAAATGCAGCGAGCCAAATCGGCTGGTGAGTGGGCCGATAAGCGAACCCTGCACTGCCGACATCACGACACCGACGCCCAAAAAGACAACCGCGGTCGATGCCTCGGTGAGGTTAAAACGTGCACCGCCGAACAATGAAAACGTTGCCTCAAAACCAGAGAATGCCAGCATCGAGAAAAACCCAACGCCCGCAAGCGCACCGTATCGACGCTTGCGGAAAGGCACATGAACGCGAGTTGTTTGCGCAGCCTTGTTCGGGACGCGAGTTTCTTGTAAACGAATGATTGCGGCTACCGCATTGATGAGCGCCAGCGTGCCTGCAACATAAAACGGAATGTGTGGCCCACCCAGTGCGGCGAGCCCGCCAATTGCAGGGCCAAATACGAAACCCACGCCAAATGCCATGCCAAGCAGGCCGAGCATGCGGGCACGTTGCTCTTTCGTCGCCAAATCGGTGATGGCACTTTGTGCAACGGAGACACTTGCGCCCGAAGCACCATCGATCAGTCGACCAGCGAACAATACCCACAGCGCGCCTGCAGCGCCAGTGATGAAACTGCCGAGCGCGGTTCCGAATAATGAAATAACGATGACTGGCTTGCGACCAACTCGGTCGGACCAACGACCAAGAATTGGCGCAAAAATCATCTGTGCTAATGAAAACGAAGCGAAGAGCAAACCAACTTGAAAACCTGTTGCACCGAAACGATCGGCGTATCGACCAAGAATTGGTGCAACGATGCCGAAGCCAATCATGTCGAGTGCGACAGTGGACCAAATAACCCAGAACCCACGCGGGAGTGGTTCGCGTGTTGTGGTTGCTGTATTCATGAGTGTGTTGTCAAAAACTACGCGCGGCGAACGCGCGTGCCATCTTTGGTTGACTCAACGACAAAACCTGCTGCTTGCAATTCGTTACGTATGGCATCGGCAGTTGCAAAGTCTTTCGCGGCACGTGCTGCGTCCAAGTCGGATGCACGCTGCATTGTTGCGGCATCTACCTCTGCTGCGGCACGCAGCTCTAAGCCAAGCGCAGAACACATCTGCAAAACGGCTAGCGACAATGCAGATGCTTGGCCACTGTTGCCTTCATCGATTGCAATGTTGGAGCGACGCACCGCGTCGAAAATGTGAGCCATTGCACCAGGCGTGTCGAGATCGTTGTCCATCACTTCTCGAAAACGCG
>CAMDJX010000033.1 GCA_945900735.1 Acidimicrobium ferrooxidans DSM 10331
GCGCCGTCTGGCAGCGCAAAAACAAAACGAAATTGTCGACCAGGAGCAACGTTGAAGTTCTGCCCAACAAGGGTCATATCAAACGGTTGAGGGGCTGCGCCATGAGCGATGGTCGGCATAACCGAAACTCCAACAAAGCTCAACGCTGCAAGGCGCTTCCACCAGCGGCCATTCCTATTCATTGGCGTGCTCCATTGGTTCCATTCTCTCAGTATTTGGTGCAGCGCGCTTTGCACATCGGTAGCACGGCCTAACCTCAATATGGTGATCCCAGAACGCTTCGCACCAGTCTTGGCAGAACTTGCCCCACTTGCCAAGCGCTTTAGGGAAGCCAACGCGCGGTTGTATTTGGTGGGCGGCACCGTGCGTGACTTGCTGCTCGATCGGGCAACAGAGGATTTGGACTTTGATCTCACCACCGACGCACTTCCCGAGCAGACAAAGAAACTTGTGGCTGGTTGGGCCGACGCGGTGTGGGCCGCAGGCGAACGGTTTGGCACCATCTCGTTGCAAAAAGACGGGCGAACCTACGAGATCACCACTCATCGCGCCGAGGCGTATTCGCCAGACTCACGAAAACCCGACGTGCAGTTTTCTCTTGACATTGGTACCGACTTGTCGCGACGCGACTTCACGGTAAATGCAATGGCGTTAGAAATCACTGCAGATGCGCCCGAGTTGGTAGATCCGTACGGTGGCGTAGCCGATTTGTTGTCTAAAACGTTGCGCACGCCGCTATCACCAAGTGAGAGTTTTTCCGACGATCCGCTGCGCATGATGCGCGCCGCACGTTTCATGTCGGCCCTGCAGCTGCAACCCGTGCCCGAACTTGTGGAGGCCGTTCGCGCGATGCACGAGCGCCTCACCATTATTTCTGCCGAGCGTGTACGTAACGAGTTAGACCGATTGTTGGTGACCGACCACCCAAGCCTTGGATTGTGGTTCTTGGTCGATACAGGTCTTGCCGAACACTTCTTTCCCGAACTGCCAGCGATGAAACTGGAGCAAGATCCTATTCATCGCCATAAAGATGTATTGACACACACGTTTGCCGTGGTTGAAAATGTGCGTCGTGATGCTGCGCCACAATTTGATTTTCGCATCACACGACTTGCGGCACTGTTTCACGACATTGGCAAACCAAAAACGCGCGCGTTTGCCGACGGCAAAGGCGTGACGTTTCACCACCACGAGGTGGTTGGAGCACGCATGGCTAAAAAACGTCTGCTTGCTATGCGTTACTCAACTCAAGATGTTGAGGCAATCACCGAACTCGTCGCGTTGCACTTGCGTTTTCATACGTACCAGATGGGGTGGAGCGACTCGGCAGTTCGACGTTATGTTCGCGATGCCGGCCCGCTCTTGACAGAACTGAATGTGCTTACTCGGTGCGACTGCACTACTCGCAACGAAAAGAAAGCGTTGATGCTGTCAAAAAGAATGGATGAGCTTGAAGCACGTATTGCCGAACTTGCAAAAAGCGAAGAACTCGCATCGCTACGACCAGAGATGGATGGTGCACAAGTGATGGAGCACCTTTCGTTGTCACCTGGAAGACAAGTGGGAGCGGCACTTAATTTTTTGATGGACATCCGACTGGACGAAGGCGAACTTGGTGCAGAGGAAATTCGGAATCGACTGGATGTTTGGTGGGCTGCTCAGCAGAAATAGCCGAGCAGTGACTATCGTGCGCGGGTATGAATAGGTATCGACGACCGAAGGGATGGCTGAGCGCGCTCAGCATCACGAACGACAGTGGAGAAGTTGTTGGTGGCATCGTCGACCATCGACTTTCGCGCCGTGCATTGATTAATGAATATCGAAGAGGCAGGCTTCGTCGTGATCAAGTGTGTGACGCGCACCCCGAGTTGTTGAGAGCGGCACGAAACTTTGGCGATGCAACATCCGTGCAGTGCCCCATCTGTCAGGTATCCAACGTGGTGTTAGTGACGTATGTGTTTGGGCCACGACTGCCGAAGCACGGGCGGTGCATCACTCGGCCAGACGAACTCGACCAGTATCGACGGCCGCAACACACTGCCTATGTAGTGGAGGCGTGCCACCAGTGCGGCTGGCACCATTTGTTGCGCTCGTTGCCCATGACCGATACGGCGCCCGCACAGGCAACGGGAACCAGCAACGAGGGATCTCTGTAACAGGGGTGTGGCACGCTCTCGTCGTGCCGATACGATCCAGAGTCCTTATCCACCCTGCCCCCTCGGGGGCTCCGGCTTCGGTCGGATCCGAAGGGAGTTAACGCAGTGATGCGTAATTACGAATTAATGGTCATTGTGAGCGGCAACCTCGAAGAGTCGGCTGCGCACACATGGATTAACACCATCACCAAAGCTGTTCAAGGCGTTGGCGGTGTTGTGCACGGAGCACCCAATTGGTGGGGCAAGCGTCGTCTTGCTTACCCAATTAACAAACAAAACGACGGTTTCTATGCTGTGTTCAACATCATGGCTGCCGGCGGTGCACTCGACGAAGTCGAGCGCACATTGAAACTTGCGGACGATGTCCTCCGCCACAAACTTCTCCGTTTGCCAGATCAAGAAGCACAAAGCCGCGGCATGTCCGTTGTTGCTGTCTGATTGTTCAGCAATCCCACCATTTCATTTACGTCACATAAGGAGATCTTGCTATGGCAGATAACACCATCACACTCGTGGGAAACCTCACGCGTGATCCGGAACTTCGATTTACTACCACCGGTCGCGGCGTCGCATCATTCGGCATTGCCGTTGGTCGTCGCTATCAAGTAAATGGCGAGTGGCAGGAACAGACTTCCTACTTCAACGTCACCGCATGGGGTCAGCTCGGCGAAAATGCTGCAGCATCACTCACCAAGGGTTCGCGCGTTGTCGTCACCGGACGTCTCGAGCAGCGTGAATACACCACCCGTGAAGGTGACAAGCGCACCGCCATCGACGTTATTGCCGATGAACTTGGGCCAAGCCTTCGTTGGGCAACCGCACAAGTAGAGCGCACACCAAAGAGCGACGGCCAAGGCGGAGCACCACGTGGCTCTAACCCAGGCACCGAGCCAAGCCCATTCGACAGCGGCGAAGAACCGTTCTGAAATCTCTCTACCCACTCATCTCATAAAGGAACAATCACATGACCAGCAAAAAAAATAAAGAGCGCGCAGCGAAAGCTGCAATGCGCAAGTACAAAAAGCGTCCAAACGTATTGCATGCCGAGAAAGTCGGTTTCATCGACTACAAGGACATCAACCTGTTGCAGCGCTTCATGTCCGACCGATCAAAGTTGCGCGCTCGCCGCATGAATGGCAACACCGTTCAGCAGCAACGTGACATCGCCTTGGCCGTCAAGAACGCGCGCGAAATGGCACTCTTGCCTTATACGAAGCGCGTTGCTTCGGCCCGTGCTCCACGCCGAGGCGAAGAGGACGGCGACTATAACGACCGCCCACGTCGTGGTCCTCGCGAACCACGCGAGAACCCAGAAGCCGCATTGGTTGACAAGTACGCAGACATTGCCGGCCTTGATCCGGTTCTAGAAGCAGACACCGATCAAACAGTCGATGCAACCATCGAAGCAACAGAGGAGGCATAAATCATGAAAGTTCTTCTTCGTTCAGATGTCAACGGCGTTGGTCGCCGCGGCGACATCGTCAGTGTTTCGTCAGGTCATGCTCGCAACTTCTTGTTGCCAAATGACTTGGCAATCATTGCCACAGACGGTGCAGTTACTCAGGCCACATTGATGCGTCGCGCACGCGACTTGCGTGAGGCCGCCGACCGCGAGTCGGCAGTTGCGATCAGCAACGAGCTGGCCAAGCACACCATCGTGATCAAGGCCAAAGCAGGTAACGAAGGTCGTCTATTTGGTTCGGTTTCCGCAAACGACATTGTTGCAGCGGTACTAAACCAGACCGGCATGAACGTCGACCGCAAGGCCGTCACAATTGCCACAGCTATTCGTTCACTCGGCGATCATCAGGTTTCTGTCGAAATGATTGGTGGCGTCACAGGCGTTATCAAACTGTCGGTGGTTGCTAAGTAGTAGGTAGTTCATAGCGTTCAACAGGCCACAACGGGCAAGGTAGTTGCATGTCAAATTCAGACGAGTATCGCAACGATTCACGCTCACCGTCTAGAAGCGCGCAACGAGTCCCACCACACAACATCGACGCTGAAGCGTCGTTGCTGGGTGCAATGTTGTTGTCGCGCGATGCGGTCGGTGTCGCCCTCGAACGCGGGGTTCATCCCGACGAGTTTTATAAACCTTCGCACCGTCATATTTACGATGCCATTCGCTCGCTGAATACTGGTGGCGAACCCGTCGACCCGATCACCGTTGGCGACGAACTGCGCCGCGCAGGCCTGCTTGAAACCGTTGGTGGTCTTGATGCACTGATGTTGCTACAAAATGCAACACCTGCAATTACTAGCGCAGACCGCTATGCCAAGATCGTCCGCGAAACCGCAAGGCTTCGTCGGCTCATCAGCGCGGCGTCTGACATTGCCGAGATTGCATACAACGAACCCGACGACGTGGACAAAGCAATTGACGACGCCGAAAGCAAGATTTTTGACGTGTCGGAAAGCCAAGTTGGTGACAACTCGGAGCGCGTCGACTTGCTCATCAAAAACGCAATGGACAGGTTGGAGGAGCGCTTCAACAACAAAGAAGTGATGAGCGGAGTTCCAACTGGGTTCACCGACCTCGACCGAATTTTGCTCGGGCTACAACCCGGCACGCTCAACATTGTTGGTGCTCGCCCCGCAATGGGTAAGAGCGCATTTGCACTCGGCATCGCAGTACACGTGGCTCAAGTTGTACAGCAACCCGTGCTGTTTTTCTCGCTTGAAATGGGCAAGGCCGAACTTGCCCAACGTATTCTTGCCAGCGAAGCACGCGTGGACGGCACGGTATTGCGCACAGGTCGTCCAAGCCCAAATGACTGGACGAAAATGGGCCACGCCGTAGGCAGGCTCGATATTCCGTTGATCATTGACGACAGCGCAGGCACAACAGTGGGCCAAATTCGTGCAAAAGCACGACGTGTTTTCAGTCGCGAGGGCGCAATCGCTTTAATCGTGATCGACTACTTGCAACTGATGGGCGGCGACGGTCGTCCAGAAAACCGACAGCTAGAGGTCAGCGAAATCAGTCGTAAGTTGAAGTTGCTCGCACGCGAATTCAACGTGCCAGTGCTTGCCTTAAGTCAGCTCAGTCGTCAGCTCGAAACTCGCACCGACAAGCACCCAACACTGTCCGATTTGCGCGAATCAGGTGCACTCGAGCAAGACGCCGACGTGGTGATGTTCTTGTATCGCGGCGAAATCTACGAGCAAGATCCAAACCTGAAAGGTTTCGCCGAGGTCAACGTTGCTAAGCACCGTGCTGGCCCACTCGGTTTGGCACGGTTGGCATGGCAGGCGGTGTATACCCGTTTCGAAAATCTCGCCACTGACCATTCCACTGATATTCCTCTCGGTGACTAAATATGTTTCTTGGCGAGGATTTGCTGGTGTGGTTGGTGCTGGCGTTTGGTGGGGCAATGCTCGTCGGCAACCTGTTGGCACTAGTGCGGCCGCCAGCAAAACAACAAGATGATGCAGATTTGAACAAGGCACCAGTTGGCCGAACAGTTGCTATGGCCGCAATGGGGGGCATCGCAGCATTGTGGGCCCTCGTCAGTTTGATCAGCGGTTAATCGCAATCAATCACCCGTTTTTACACACCCATTTCGGCTTGGTGCATGGTTTTCGGTAGGGTGCTCCGTTGTGATCCTGTCCGACATCAGTATTCGTGAAGCACTTGGCGCCGGCCGCATTGTGATCGATCCGCTTGACGAATCGTGCATTCAGCCATCATCGATCGATGTCAAGATCTCCAATCTGTTTCGTGTGTTCCGCAACCACACTGCACCAGTGATTGACGTCAAGAAGGATCTCACCGATCTCACCGAATTAATCGAAGTCCCGCTCGACGGTGTGTTCATGTTGCACCCAGGCGAGTTTGTACTTGGCTCCACCCTGGAGAGAGTCGCGATTGCCGACGACCTTGTTGCTCGTGTCGAAGGAAAAAGTTCACTCGGTCGTCTTGGGTTGCTCATTCACTCCACCGCTGGCTTTATTGATGCTGGGTTTGACGGGCACATCACGCTCGAGTTGTCGAACGTTGCCAACTTGCCAATCACGTTGTACCCCGGCATGAAAATTGGGCAAGTCAGTTTCATGAACATGACAACGCCAGCAGCCAATCCGTACGGCAAAGGTGCTCGCGGCTCAAAGTATCAAGGGCAACGAGGCCCTACGCCAAGTCGCTATTTCGAAAACTTTCGATAACTATTTGCGCGTAGAATCAGTACGCACCATGGCCTTTACAGACGTCGATCGCATCGGGCTGTTAATTGGTGCCGGTTCAATGGGCAAGCGCCACGCCAAAATTCTCGCACAAAAATACTCAGAGGTCATTGTTGTCGACCGAGATCCATCACTTGAAGGATGGGTTACGCAAGAACTCCGACAGCAGGACACGTTTTTTTCAGATGTAGAGAGTGCCCTGTCAAAAATTGGAACAAGGTGTACTCAAGTCACCGCAATCATCGCGACGCTTGGCCCGGATCATGTCTCTACCTTTAACCGACTTGTGGATGCCGGTGTAAAACGCATTTTGTGTGAAAAGCCGCTCTCTAACTCAATTGCGAATGCCCGGCAGATGGTGGACCGCGCGGTGCGCGACAACATTCGCTTTACGGTTGGTTTGCAACGCCGCCGATCGGGTCTTGTTCCCCAATTACTTGAAGCCGCCGAGAAGCATCTCGGTGGATTACCAGTCGCCATTGTCGGGCATGGCGGAGCACACTGCTTGATGACCACAGGCATGCATTGGATCGATCTTGCCATTGATATTTTTGGTGAAGCACCGACGTCAGTCACTGCTTTAGCTGAGCCAGACATGATCAATCCTCGCGGGAAGGACTTAGAAATGTGGGCGGGCGTTGCGGGTTGGTCATTTTCTCGTGGGCGCTACCTTTCGCTGACGTATTCAAATCTGTCAAGTGTGGAAGGCACGTTGCACATGTATTGCCCAACCGGCCGATTGGATGTGGCACCAAGTGGCGAATGGCAGATGTATCAGCGCGATGCAGATCAGATAAAGAACGACTCCAGGATTACCCGTGTTGGCGAAGCATCCTTCAAACCAGACTTTGTTGTAGCCAATCCAACCGTTCACCCAACGCTTGTTGCGCTAAATGAGCTTGACTCAGATGGTGAACTTTCGTATACGGCACAAGATGCATCGGTTTCTCTTGATGCCGCCATCGGCGCATTGATTTCGGCTCAATCCAATAAGGCAATCTCGTTTCCGATAACGGATAGCGATCTTGTTGCGAAGGAGTGGGCTGTTTCATGACCAACCCATTGCGCCTAGCCATTGTGGGAAGTGGAGAGATTGCCAACTTCCATGTTGCAGCCGCCAAGAGCGCAGGGTTCGACGTGGTTGGTGTAGCCGCACGAAAGAACTCTCAAACGGTAAACGCTTTTGCACAGACTCACGCAATCCAAAAGGTATGGAGCGACCCCACCGAGTTGGTTGCAAGCGGGGAGTGGGATGCCCTTATCTTGGCTGCATCAACAGAAGCAATCATCCCGTTGCTGAAGCAAGCGTTGGAGGTTGGAAAGCCAGTGCTGGTGGAGAAACCAATTTCAACATCGTCGAGCGAACTTGTTCCGTTGATTTGTTATGAAAAAAATGTGATGGTTGGGTTTAATCGAAGGTTCTATGCCCCCGTACAGGCAGCCAAACGCTTTATTCAATCGGGCGGACCATGCTCAATTCATTTGCAACTTCCCGAAAGCGTTTCGTACGACGCCAACAGCAATGCCTGGGATACAAAATTTGTTCGCCTCAATTCAGTACACGGTTTTGATCTGGCCAACTTCCTTACGGGTGGCCTCACAATCGAGTCAACAATCCGAGTTGGGTCAACCGAAGATCGCCGTGGAGGCGTTGTAGTGATGAGTTCGTCTCGTGGCGATATTTGTACGATTTCTGCCAATTGGAACGCACCGGCAAACTTTGCGATGACGATCGACCGTGATGGAGAACGCTTTGAGTTACGGCCACTCGAGTTCGGTACTCGATATCAAGGGATGCAAGTGGTCGAACCGACGAACGAGATACCAATTCGCAGGTACCTTCCGAAAGAGGTTGAACAATTCCCTCCGGACCAACGCAGCCTTGAATTTAAGCCAGGTTTCGTTGCTCAATGCGAAGCACTTGCTGCCCTTGTGCGCGGGAATCGCTCTGATATCGCAGCGTCGATCAAAGACGCATATCAAGCATTGCTGGTGGCTGAAGCCCTTCTGGATTAACGGGCTTATTGGCCTGCAACTGGAACGCCCAACGGCGCGCCACGTTCGGCAAGCAGTCGCTCACCATTTTCAAGCGCATCGAGCAAGTGAATAGCGATGTCGGCGACTTTTACCTCGTGCTCTTCTTTGCCCGCACCCTTCACACCGTCGTCAAGCATGATGTAACAGAACGGACACGCGGTGGCAACGCGTGATGCACCAGTAGAAATTGCTTCCGCTGCGCGCTCATCGTTCACCTTCGTGCCGATTGTTTCTTCCATCCACATGCGTGCTCCACCAGCACCGCAGCACATGCCCTGTGTTCCGTTGCGAGGCATCTCGACAACTTCAACACCCTTGATCGAACTCACAACGTTGCGAGGTGCAAGGTAAACGTCGTTGTGTCGGCCCAGGTAACACGAGTCGTGATAGGTGATGCGCTCTTCGAGTGTTGCGTTGCTCACGTCGAGCTTGCCCGAGTCGATGAGATGTTCCAACAACTGCGAGTGGTGAATCACTTCGTACATTCCACCAAGTTGTGGGTACTCGTTTGCCAGTGTGTTGAAGCAGTGTGGGCACTGGGTAATGATCTTGCGCACTCCCATTCCGTTCAGCATTTCGATGTTTGGCATCGCCAACATTTGGAACAAGTATTCGTTTCCGCTTCGTCGAGCGCTGTCGCCGGTGCACATTTCGCTTGGCCCAAGAATTGCAACGTCGACACCTGCGCGCTTCAACAATTTCGCCATCGACTGCGTTACTTTTTTGTTCTTGTCGTCGAAGCTTCCTGCACAGCCAACCCAGTACAAGTACTCGTGGTTAAACGCCGCACCAGGATCGAGCACCTGCACGTCCAAGTCTTTTGCCCAGTCGCCACGTTCGCCTTGGTTCATTCCCCAAGGGTTGCCCTGGTTCTCCATCGCGCGGTATGCGTTACCCAGTTCGGCTGGGAAGTCGCTTTCCATCAGCGCCAAATAGCGGCGCATGTCAAGAATCTTGTCGAGGATTTCAATGTTCACGGGGCAGATCTCGTCGCAGGCTTTGCAACTTGTGCATGCCCAGATTTCTTCAGTGGTGATGCGCTCGAAGAGCGAATTTGCAGAAATGGTGATTTCGCTGTCGACACCAATCGGTGGCGACACCTTTCCACCAGGAGCATGTGCGGCAGTGGCGGCCATTACTTCGCCGCTCTTCAACACAATTTCGCGTGGGTCTAGTGGCTTGCCCGTTGCATGCGCGGGGCACACACTGGTGCAGCGACCACACATGGTGCAGGCATCCAAGTCCAGCAATTGCTTCCAGGTGAAGTCTTCAACAACGTGCGCACCAAATGTTTCGAGTGATGTCTCGGTGAGGTTTGGCATTGCCTTCATTGCACCCTTTGGACGCTCGCGGTCTTTCAGGTACATGTTGAGTGGCGAGGTAAAAATGTGACGCAACATGGTCACAGGCAAGATGATCAAAAAGACAATGAAGGATGCGACGTGTGTGAGCCACCATGCTTGATGCCACGTGGTGAGTACATCGGGTGATGCGCCGTTGACAAGTTGCGCGAGTGGGTAGCCAACGAAGCTCCACTTTTCGTGGTCAAGATTGACGCCAGCTGCTTGACCTTGAGCAATTCGGAACATTTCGGCGCCGAAACCGCTGACGCCAAGTGCCAGCAACACGCCAAGAATAATGGCGTGTTCCGGCTTGCTCTTGATGCGGATGCGGTACGGGCGTTGCACATATCGGCGCACGATTGCCCACAACACGCCGCCAGTAAACATGAGGCCTGCAAAATCTCCGACAGCCGCATAACCGCGATACACGTCGCCGTGCAAGAACTTGAGTGCTGGTGGCATCTGGTGGTCAATCTCGAGCACGGTGGTGACGCCCAACAAGATAAGGAAACCGAAGTACATCATCGAGTGCATGAGGCCGGCCGCACTGTCGCGCAACAGTGTTCGCATGTACACACCGGCACGGTAATCGGCAAGGCGCTGCTTGGCATTTTTGCGGGTGGTTTTGCGCTTGTCTGGTGCGCCGCGTTCCCAGTTGCGAATGCGGTGTGCAAAACGCAGTGATCCCCAAATCAGCAACATTGGGATAATGGTGTAAAAAGCAAGCTTGAAGTAACCGGGCAGGCCTTCGAACACTTTGCGGTGAATCTTCGAGTCACCCTCCCACCCAGTGATCTGAGGAATGATTCCTGAAACCATGGTGAACAGGCCGATGCCGACACCAAAAGCAATAGAGATTTGGTACGGCTTAATTCGGCGTGAGCCTGTTGTTGAGTCTGGGGTGGCCTGCGTGGTGTCCATGAGCATCTCACGCTAGTCCGCCCTGCCGCGGCGGCAAAGACTTAGCGGTATGGAGTTTTAGCCCGTTGCTTGCTTGCCAACGGCTGCGGTTGCTGCGGCAATCGCTTGAGCATCGCCCATGAATTGAACCGTTGCGACGTCCATATTTTCGGTGAATGTGTATTTGCGGGGAACCCCCGTCGGAATGTTGAACTCGGCAATGTCGTCTTTCGAAATGTGTTCCAAATGCATCACGAGCGCACGTAACGAGTTGCCGTGCGCGGTGATCAATACATCTTCATTGTTGACAAGTTGTGGAACGACGACATCATTCCAATAGGGAAGCACGCGCACAATCACGTCTTGCAAGCATTCTGTTGCGGGCAACTCTTTCGGGTCTAGGCCTTCGGCGACTAGCGCCGCATAGCGGGGGTCGTTGATGGGGTGCTCGGGGCTTGTTGCGTCCACGGGTGGCGGGGCAACATCAAAACTTCGGCGCCAGATCATGGTTTGTTCGGCGCCATGCAACTGGGTGGTTGCCTTTTTGTCGAGTCCCTGCAGCGCTCCGTAATGGCGTTCGTTCAGCCGCCATGTTCGTGCAACGGGCAAGTCGGCCTGACCCAATTCTTCAAGGACTAAACGGTTTGTCTCCATTGCCCGTTGCAACAGGCTGGTGTGTGCAGCGGCAAAATGAAAACCAGCCTCGCGCAACAGCACCCCGGCAGCTTTTGCCTCTGCAACTCCTTGGTTGGTGAGCGGTACGTCGTGCCAACCCGTGAATAGGTTCAATTCATTCCAGGTGCTTTGGCCGTGTCGCAGGAGAATCAGGGTTCCGGGCATGGCTAAATAGTAGGACCATTGCGCCAAACGCCGAAAAGGGGGTCTGTGACATAAGTTGAGTGACTATCACTCAACTTTTATGTCTGTCGGGTTGTCAGCATCTAGGCGACCCTCTATTATTAATGGGGCAAAGCCACTAGGCCGCGCAGTTATCCCCGAAATTCATCACATTGGAGCAGTACACACCATGGCAAAAGCAGTCGGAATCGATCTTGGAACCACGAACTCGGTAGTCGCCGTTTTAGAGGCTGGCGAACCCGTTGTAATTCCTAACTCGGAAGGCTCACGCACCACCCCGTCGGTCGTGGCATTTTCCAAAGCCGGCGAAGTATTGGTTGGCGAAGTGGCAAAGCGCCAGGCCATCACCAACCCAGATCGCACCTTTCGCAGCATCAAAAGGCATATGGGCGAGAACTGGAAGTCCGACGATGTAGACGGCAAGAAATACACACCGCAGGAAATCAGCGCGCGAACCCTCATGAAGTTAAAGCGCGACGCCGAGGCTTACTTGGGCGACACGGTGACGCAAGCCGTGATTACGGTGCCCGCATATTTTGATGACGCACAGCGAACCGCAACCAAAGAAGCTGGACAAATCGCCGGGCTCGAAGTGCTGCGCATCATTAACGAACCAACTGCCGCTGCGCTTGCGTACGGGCTTGATAAGGGCAGCGAAGACGAAACCATTTTGGTTTTCGACTTGGGCGGCGGAACGTTTGACGTGAGCGTGCTTGAAATCGGCGACGGCGTGTTTGAAGTAAAGAGCACCCACGGTGACACGCACCTCGGCGGTGACGACTGGGACCAACGAATCATCGACTGGATGGTTCAGCAATTCAAATCGGCACACGGTGTCGACCTCGCGGCCGACCGCATGGCAACACAGCGCCTGAAGGAAGCAGCCGAGAAGGCAAAGATCGAGCTTTCGCAAACTCAGCAAACACAAATCAACCTGCCGTTTATTACTGCAACACCAGACGGCCCATTACACATGGACGAAACGCTGACACGCGCCAAGTTTCAGGAAATGACAGCCGACTTGATCGAGCGTTGCCGCAAACCATTCGAGCAAGCAATCACCGACGCAGGTTTGTCCAAGGGCCAGATCCATCACGTCATTCTGGTTGGCGGTTCTACGCGTATGCCCGCGGTACAAGACCTCGTTCAGGGCCTCACAGGCAAAGAACCCAACCGCACAGTTAACCCCGACGAAGTAGTTGCCGTTGGAGCAGCCGTGCAAGCAGGTGTATTGCGCGGAGATGTAAAAGATGTGTTGTTGCTCGACGTAACACCACTTTCACTCGGCATTGAGACCAAGGGTGGAGTGATGACCAAACTCATCGAACGCAACACCACCATTCCAACACGCCGCACAGAAGTGTTTACAACCGCCGACGACATGCAGCCGTCCGTGGAAATTCACGTCTTGCAAGGCGAGCGCGAAATGGCCAGTTACAACAAGACACTGGGCAAGTTTCAGTTGGTGGATTTACCACCAGCACCTCGCGGCGTTCCACAAATTGAAGTTACATTCGACATCGACGCCAACGGCATCGTTCATGTTTCTGCGAAGGATCGTGCAACAAGCAAAGAGCAGTCGATGACCATCACCGGTCAGTCATCATTGAACAAAGACGACATCGACAAGATGGTAAAAGACGCCGAGGCACATGCCGAGGAAGATCGCCTCCGTCGCGACGAGGCCGAAGTTCGTAACAACGCCGACTCGTTGGTGTACCAAACCGAAAAGGTGTTGCGAGAGCAAGGCGACAAAGTGTCCGAAGACGAGCGCACTGCCGTCGAGGGCCCACTTGCCGACTTGAAAACTGTTCTGCAAGGTTCCGACACGGCAGCAATCAAGTCCGCTACCGAGAAATTGATGGAGTCCAGCCAGGCATTTAGCCAGAAGCTGTACGAAGCAGCAGCCCGAGACACCAACGCTGCAGGAACATCTGCAAGCGGTCAAGGTGCCGCTGGTGGGAACGACGACGACATCGTCGATGCCGAAATCGTTGACGAGAAGTAAGCAATGGAGTCTGAAAAGCCAACCGAGGCAGCAGAGTCGGATGTTGAGTTAGTCGAGGACGTTCAAGATGTTCTTGCCGAACTCAACATCGACGAGGTGATTAAAGAACGCGACGAGTTCAAAGACATTGCGCTGCGCGTGCAAGCCGACTTCGAAAATTATCGAAAGCGTGCTGTCGTGCAACTCACTGACGAGGTTGATCGTTCAACCGGCCGCCTTGTTGAGGCAATGTTGCCCGTCTTGGACGCGTGTGAGGCTGCGGTCGCACATGGGGTTGAAGGTGTCGAGAACATTTGGTCGTCGCTGTTAGGAACTTTGCAAAAGAGCGGCCTCGAAGCACTTGACTTACAGGGACAACCATTCGACCCGGCGCTAGCCGAGGCGGTGTTGCACGAAGAAGGTGACGGCGGTGAAGCCGTGGTTGTTGAAGTACTGCGTACCGGTTATCGCTGGAAAGGTCGCGTGCTTCGTGCGGCAATGGTCAAGGTCAAGGGATAACCATGCAACGCGAGTGGTTTGAAAAGGACTACTACGCCACGCTCGGTGTTGCCCAAAGTGCAACAGCAAAGGAAATTACTAAGGCGTACCGAAAGTTGGCTCGTCAGTTTCATCCCGACACCAACCCCAACAATGCGGCAGCCGAAGAAAAGTTCAAAGAAGTTTCAAGCGCTTACGACGTGTTGGGCGACGAAGAAAAACGCAAGGAGTACGACGAGGTCCGACGTTCTGGATCTAATGGCGGTGGGTTCCGAATGGATCCCAACTTTTCTGGCGGTGAAGGATTCGGCGACATATTCAGCCAGATGTTTGGCGGTGCGAGGCGCCGTGGCTCTGCCGGCGTAGGCCCGCAGCGAGGTGGAGATATTGAAGCAACCCTGACACTTGATTTTTCGGATGCTGTGCAAGGCCTCACCACCGAGTTGCACATCACCAGCGAAGCGCAATGCACCGGGTGCAATGGTTCAGGTGCGCGTCAAGGCACTACTCCGAAGCGCTGCCCAACATGTCAAGGCCGTGGCTCGGTGGATGACAATCAAGGCGTCTTCGCTTTTTCATCTCCATGCCCACAATGCAGCGGACGAACGGTAATTATCGAGTACCCGTGTGCCGCTTGCAGGGGTACAGGCCGCGAAATGAGGCCGCGCGATGTCAACGTGCGCATTCCTGCTGGTGTTGCCGACGGGCAGCGCATCCGCTTGAAAGGCAGAGGAACACCCGGCATGAACGGTGGCCCTGCTGGCGATCTTTTCGTGATGTGTCATGTTGCGGCGCACAAAATCTTTGGTCGAGATGGCAGTCACCTCACTGTTCGTTTACCCATTACCTTCGCTGAGGCTGCGCTGGGCGCAGATATTGAAGTGCCAACGCTGAGCGGAGAGGCAGTGACGTTGCGATTAAAGGCAGGAACTCAATCTGGATCGCGTCATCGCGTCAAAGGTAAAGGCATTGCCTCAACAAAGTCGCCAGGAGACTTGATTGTTTCCGTCGATGTTGTTGTACCAACCGAATTGACAGAGGATCAAAAGGACGCAGTTGTCGCCTTTGCGAAAGCAACTGACGGCTCGCCCCGCGACACTGTTTTTGCGCAGGCGAAACAATCGAAGAGAGCAGCGTCATGACCCGCGAGACGCACGCCGTTTATGTCATATCGGTCGCTGCCGAAATTGCCGGTGTACACCCACAGACGTTGCGCATTTACGAACGTCGAGGATTGTTGCAACCCGCTCGCACCTCGGGTGGCAACCGCAGATACAGCAACGCCGACATTCAACGACTACAGCGCATCGCCGAATTGGCAGAGATGGGAATGAACCTTGAAGGAATTCGCCAGGTGCTCGAACTTGAATCCGAAGTAGCACGCCTTTCGAATGAGGTGATTCGCCTCCATCAAGAATTGGCGCAGGCAATCACCGACACTGGCCGCCGTGGTCGCTACGAACTTGTTCCGCTGCGCCAAGCAGTTGCAGTGTTTGGCAAAAAACCCAGCATCTTTGAAGAGGAGGAATAAGTCATGGCATTTGATCCAAAGAAATGGACAACAAAAACCAGTGAGGCAATCGCTGCCGCCATGCAGTCGGCAACTTCAAACAACAATCCAGAACTAACCGCCGATCACGTTATGGCAGCGTTATGCCGACAAACAGACACAGTCGTGCCAGCTGTGTTGTCAAAACTAGGTATTGCAGCAACGATGTTGAGCGACCGCGCCGACGAGGTAGTTGCAAAACTTCCGCGCGCGCAAGGTGGTAGCGAGCCGCGAATGAATCGCGAGCTATCAAATATTTTTGCAAACGCAGAAACTCTTCGCGTCGACATGAAAGACGACTACCTCTCTGTCGAACATCTGCTCGTTGCCATGAACCAACGCGTTGGCTTGGGTAGTGCCGAAATGTTGCAGGCACTGAAAGATGTGCGCGGCGCACATCGCGTAACTTCTCCAGACCCAGAGCAACAGTTTCA
>CAMDJX010000034.1 GCA_945900735.1 Acidimicrobium ferrooxidans DSM 10331
CCTCACCCCATCGCGAAATCGGAACTTGCAAGGGGCTGTCGAGGTCAAGAATTCGCCCATGAATCACCGGAAGATGTGTAGTCATAGGGAGAAGATAGCAGTGGATTCATGGGTGACACCTTGCCTGCCACTATCGCCTACCCAAATTCTTAAGTAACCTGTACGGAGATAACGCAAAGTGTGTTTGTGAATTTCGCACCACATTTCGCACCATCCCCGCTCCCGTAGCTCAGTGGATAGAGCGACGGTTTCCTAAACCGCAGGTCGCATGTTCGATTCATGCCGGGGGCACAGCATCTAGATTGATTGTTGGTTCGTAGTTTTCGGTAATCTGTCGTCATGACAGCTACCGGTTCAAAACGAATGATTGATGACATGCGCGGCGTGCGTTACGGCGAGGTGGTGCCAATGTTTTTGCGCGACACGGGGTTAGAGGCCGAGGTGTACGGCACCCAGATGTTGAATGACTGCCCGCAAGAGTTGTGGCAAACGCTTGATGCAGATGCGATAGCAAAAGAGTTAGGGGCATTATTCGTCAAGTTGAATGGGCCGCGCTACTGGGTGCTTGACGGTTTGGGCACCAAGGTTGCTGTGGTCGATCCTGTATTTCGCGATTTCGGTGGCATCACTATGCGCCGCATTGCAACAATTGCGTTGGGCGCCGATTTTTCTCCGGGTTCGTATGTTGAACGCAAGGTCAATAGGGGCGCCCTGTTTTTTTGGGATGCGGGCAAGAAGGTGTATGAATTGGTGAACCCCGATGGCTTGACATATGTGATGCAGGCACGGTGTATTGGTGTCGACCCACAGATGAGCGAGGAAAGCCTCGACACATTAGGAACGAAGCTGGCATTGCCTGCCGGTTGGTCGTACCGAGTGCGGGTGCTCGATGCCGAGTTGGTGGTGGACACCACGGCGCATATTGCAACGGTGTTGCAAGATGAGTTTGAAAATACCTATACCTTGCCCAATTAGAAGGACAGGATGTTGCCCACCTCGGGGCGCATAACACCGCTTACCAACTGCTGGTAGGTGCTGCCTACTGCATCCACTCCGGTGTGGTGTTCGATAGTGAGCCAGTCGTGGCTGTCGCCAATGAATAGGCCTAAGGCGTCGTCCATGCGCTTATTCAGTTCATCACGGCCCCACTCCTTGCCACGCTTAGAAAGTTGTGATGGTGCAAAGAAGAACTGGGGTGGTGGGCCGGTGATCTCTTCTGAGGAGCGAGTCTGCTCCCAGTGTGTTGCCCCAATTGCGCTTGAGTACAGCAACGATTGACCGAGGTGCTTGTGTGTTCGCGCAACGACCGAGCGGTTTCCCGCCATGTCCACTAATACCGACTTTGTGTGTTGGTCTAGGGAGGTGATGTCGTCGTAGGTGACAACATCGTCATACAGATTGACGGCCCGCACGAAGTCGATATTGGCCGGCGCGGTGAGCCCAACCGTGCGCATGGTTGAGCTCGTTCGAATGCAATGGGCGAGCGCAATCGATGTCTTGCTTGAAGCGCTAGTGATGATTACTTGGTTGGCACCGAAGTAGTTGCTTTCGCGAAGAAAGTCTTCGGCAAGGAACGACGTGAGGAAAAGGCCACGAAAGATAAGCGAGGCGTTGTCATTTGGTTGCTCGGCGTCGGGTTGCTTGTCGAACGAACGGTATGCCATGGCGTGTTTTTCACGGTGCGGGGCCATATCGATGAAGCCGTTGCTGGACGCTTTGGCATGCACAACAGAATGGCTGCCCACGGGAAAGAACCCGAAGTATCTTCCGCCCACCGCGATGTCGGGATTATTGGATTGCTCGACAATTCCAAAACCCATTGCGGGCAGTCGACCCCAACCCGCAGTGGTGGGGAAGAAACCCCAGTAGTCGAGAAAGTCTCCGCTGAGTGCATACGAGATGTTGTTAGAGGTGAGCGCAAATCGATCGAGTTTGAGGAGCACGTGATCGTGCGGCAATGTGCTGTCTTGTTCGACCGTAACCATGCGGTGTTGCTTGATGTCGGCTCGGTTGATTTCTAGGAAGTGCATGTTTTGCGAAGTCATGATGAATAACAATATGCCCTGAATAAAAAAAGACCCGCCCTTTCGGGCGGGTCTTTTCAATACGTTTAAAAGTGAATTATTACTTTTTCTTCTTCTTTGCAACTGTCTTCTTCGCGACTGGCTTCTTTGCAACAACTTTTTTGGCAGGTGCTGCCTTTTTGGCTGGTGCTGGAGCTGGCTTACGAACGGTGACCAACTTTGGTGCTGGTGCTACGCCAAGGGCGATGTCCTTGAAGCCTTTGAGTGCGGTGATCTTGGCAACGGTCTTTGCCTTTACCTTGATCTGCTCGCCTGTAGCCGGGTTACGGGCCATGCGGGCTGGTCGGTTGATCTTTGCGAACTTCGCAAAGCCCGAGATGTTGACGATTTCACCCTTTGCCACTGTGGCGAGGATGACATCAATTGTTCCTTCAACAAGAGCCGTTGCCGTCTTCTTGTCTACGTCTGTATGGGTTGCTACTGCTTGGATGAGGTCACGTTTTTTCATAGACCCCGAATTTATGTCATGCAATTACAAAAAAGTGGGATATCCAAGGGGTTTTTGCACCCCCTGGGGTATTCTTCGGATGTGCTCGGCTATCTCGTGCTGGTGAATTTGCTGGCATCGTGCGTCATGGCAGGCATCATTTGGTTCGTCCAGCACGTGCATTACCCCCTGTTGGCGCAAGCCTCGCCCGACAGCGCGGTTGGCGTGGCTGTGGAACATCAGCGCCGAACCAGCAGGGTGGTTGCTTTGCCAATGGCGGTGGAAGGGTTTTCGACGCTGGCCTTACTGGTGGATCGGCCCAACGGGGTGTGGTGGATTTGGCCCTGGGCAGGGGCCTTCTTGCTGGCCGTGGCGTTGGGCAGCACGGTGTTCCTTTCGGTGCCTCTTCACGGGCGAATGGCAACAGACCCAGATGCACAGGTGGGTGCTCGTTTGGTGGCAACTAATTGGCCGCGCACAATCGCGTGGTCGATGCGTGTTGTTGTCGGCGTGATTATGGCAGTGCAGATGGGCAATTTCGGATGAGTTTCGTCGAGCGCAGCGGGCCATTTGCGCAGCAGTGCCCGAACCCAGTGAAGCGAGCGATCATGAAACAGGGCTGGTACGACATTGCCTACATTCATTTTCGCTACGAGCCTGAAGAAGTCCAACGGCTACTTCCGAAGGGGCTTTCGGTTGACATTCATGACGGTTCGGCGTGGGTTGGGCTCATACCTTTTTCTATGAGGGGTATCGGAATACCGCACTTACCATCCATTCCATATTTGGGATCGTTTCCAGAAGTGAATGTGCGCACCTACGTAATTCGTGACGGTGTCCCTGGTGTGTGGTTTTGTTCGCTCGATATCAACCGTGTTTTGCCTACTGCAGTAGCACGTGCAACGTATGGCTTGCATTACTGTTTTGGCGCCGCAAGGCATGAGCGCCGAGGAAATGAATTACACACCTTTGTAAAACGACGTTGGCCGAGCGGCGAGGCAAGCACTCAAATTCATCTGGAAATTGGTGAAGAAATTACTCAACCAACACCACTCGACATTTTCTTGAGTGCTCGTTGGGGTTTGTACTCGCTGTCGCGTTCAAAGCACATCCGATACGCGCCAGTTTCGCACCCGCAATGGAGTTTGCAGCGAGCAAAAATCATTTCGTTACAAGATTCGCTAATTGAAGCTGCAGGTTTTACCCGCCCGCGTGGCGATGCTCACGTAATGTTCTCTGCAGGAGTACCAGTGCGAGTTGGGCTTCCTAAATTACTTTCTTAAACAGCCGTGATGTACCTGCAAGTACAACCCAGCACTGAGTAGCGTTTGACGTCATGGTGTCCGCTTATTCCCCAATCAAATTTGCTCATGGTCTTGAAATGGCAAACCGATTTATGCTCGCGCCCCTTACCAACCAGCAGAGCCACACGGACGGCACGCTCTCGGACGAGGAACACCACTGGCTGACGATGAGGGCCAAGGGCGGGTTCGGAATCACCATGACGTGCGCATCTCATGTGCAACGAATTGGGCAGGGTTTTCCGGGCCAATTGGGCTGTTTTTCAGACGACCATCTTGAGGGCCTCTCCCGCCTTGCCGCCGATATCAAGGGGGCCAACAGTGTGGCCCTTGTGCAATTACATCATGCAGGAAATCGGTCGCCGAAGGAACTGATTGGCGAGGCCCCTGTGTGCCCGTCGGATGATGAAAAAACTGGTGCGCGGGCTCTGGCAACGTCGGAAGTAGAAGCAGTTATTGCCGACTTCATAAGTGCCGCAGTGCGCAGCCAACGAGCGGGTTTCGACGGAGTGGAACTGCATGGTGCGCACGGATATCTCATTTGTCAGTTCTTGTCGAGCGAACTTAATCAGCGCACCGATCAATATGGCGGCTCACTTGAAAACAGGGCACGAGTATTGATGTCGATCGTGGATGGTGTGCGCGAAAGTTGTGGGCCAGATTTCATTCTTGCCGTGCGGTTGTCGCCAGAGCGGTTTGGCATGCGTACAGCAGAAATTCAGCAACTGTTTGGTTGGCTAGTTAAATCAAACAAAGTTGACTTAATTGATATGTCGTTGTGGGATGTTTTCGGTGATTGTGCAGACCCGGACTTTGCAGGCAAGAAGTTGCTGGATCAATTTGTCTCATTAGAACGCGGCACCGTGATGCTCACTGTTGCCGGCAAGATTCATACACCTGCAGATGTGCAGCGGGTGCTCGATGCCGGAGTCGACATTGTCACGTTGGGGCGAGCCGCAATCTTGCACCACGACTACCCGAAAAAGATGCAAGTTGATGCAAGTTTTTCGCCAAGGACGCTGCCCGTAACCGAGGCAGTGCTTGCGCAAGAAGGTTTGTCGCCAGCGTTTATTGGTTACATGAAGAATTGGAAGGGTTTTGTTGTTGAGGCAAACGCATCATGATGCGCCGCACCAAGGTAATTGCCACTGTTGGGCCGGCCTGCAGTACCAGTGATCAGATCACAGCATTAGCCAATGCGGGGGCAGATGTATTGCGTATCAACTGCTCGCACCAATCGACACAGCAAATATCCGAACTAATTGACCGCATTAGAAGCGCCGCGCCAAGTGTTGCAATTCTTGTTGACATTCAGGGCCCGAAACATCGATACATCGGTTCCGAACAGATGTTGCACAGTGGCGCACTTATCACCTTTGCGCTTTCCGACATTGGTCTGAGCACCACCACTGATGCGCGAGAACAGGGGATTGAAGTAGGGCATCGGGTGCTGTTGAACGACGGCCGACTGGAAGTGGTGATTGAAAAAGTTGGGCGCGATTCGATTGAAGTGAGGGTTGTGCAAGGCGGCGAATTGAAAACTGGCAAAGGCGTGAACATGCCCGACACCGAAGTAACTGACGACTTGCTCACGGCCAAAGACCGCAGCGACATTGCCGTTGCCAGGGCGAAGTCGGTTGAAGCGGTTGCGCTTTCGTTTGTTCAGAAGCCGCAAGATATTGAACAGGTGCGCGAACTGGTTGGAGCCAACGTGATGGTGGTTGCCAAGATCGAACGACCACAAGCCTTAGAGCGAATTTCGGAAATCTGTGCAGTGAGTGACGGTGTGATGGCTGCCCGAGGCGACTTGGGTGTGGAGTTGCCGTTTGAAGTGGTGCCGGCAGCCCAACACAAGATTGCTCGCACAGCACTGACGCAAGGCGTGATCTCTATCTGTGCAACGGAAATGTTGGAGTCGATGACCACAAGCACGCGACCAACGCGTGCAGAAGTTGCCGACGTGACTGGTGCGGTTCGTGATGGGTTTGATGCGGTGATGTTGTCGGGAGAAACCGCCGTTGGTATCGACCCACCACACGCCGTTGAAGTGATGGCACGAATTTGTGAGGCTGCAGAGAAAGAAGTGGTGTTGCCAAACTTGTTTGCCGACACCAACCCATTGCGTGCAGGTGTGACTGCGTCTGCAAGTGCGCTTGCAAAACGCATGACGGCCGATGTGTTGTTGTCACTGACGTTTACGGGACACTCCGCGTTGTTGCTTGCGGCCTGCAGGCCAACGGCACCAATCGTTGCAATCACCCCGAACGAAGTTGTGGCGCGACAGATGCGCCTGGTGTGGGGTTTGTATCCGATTACTGCCGAACGCAATAGTGACTTGAACCAAGCAATTTCAGACGCTTTGACGGAGGCGCGTAAGTATCGGTTTATTGGGCCAGGAAATACCGTCGTGATTTGTGCTTCGCGTTCGAACCCTCGTTCAAACGCAGACACAATTTGGTTGCATACCGAGCGCTAGGCGCCCGGTATCAACGCTTACCTATGAACGATTTCTTATGAGCGAAGTCGGTCGTTCTTTGGGTCGAACAGCGGCTCGGCACCAACGGTGACCGACACTCGCTTGCCGAAGATTTCCACTTCAAGTTTTGTGCCTGCAGGTTCAAACTCTGGGAACACGTAACCAAGAGCAACGCTCTGGTTCAACGTGAAGCTCCAGCCACCCGAAGTTGCAATACCAATGCGCTTGTCGCCCTTGAAGATGCCGGCGCAGAATGGAACGTCTGCATCGCCGTCTACGTCGAGGGTCATCGGAACAAATCGGTAAGGCGAGCCGTTCTTCTTTTCTTCTACAAGAGCGGCCTTGCCCACGAACTCTTTGTTCATGTCGACGAAACGATCAAGTGATGCATCGAATGGGGAGAAACCAATTTCGAGGTCTCCCTTCCAGCCGCGGTAGCACTTGTCGAGACGAAGGCTGTCTACTGCGTAGATGCCCATGTCACGAATGCCATGCTGTTCGCCTGCCGACCAGATTTGGTCGTACAACGAGATCATCTGGTCGTTTGCTGCGTGCAACTCCCAACCAAGTTCGCCCACGTAGTTGACCCGCAATGCAAGCACCGTGCCAACAGATGTTTCAATGAGCCTGTGCGAGAGCCACGGGAAGTCGGCGTTCTCGAGTGATGTAGTAGTCACTTTCGACAGCACTTCGCGGGCCTTCGGGCCAACCAAGATAAGTGAGCCGTAGTCCTTTGTGACGTTCTTGATGGTGACGCTGCCGTCTTGTGGCATTGCCATTTCCAGTACGTCGAGGTCGTGCCACTCAGAGCTTGCGGCACCAACGAGGTAGAACTTGTCGTCGGCCAAGCGAGCAATGGTCAGTTCGCTGAGCAACTTGCCGTCTGGCAAGAGTGCGTAGCTGAGGCTGAGGCGCCCAACTTTTGGCAGCTTGGTGCAGATGATGTTGTCGAGGAAGGCAAATGCGCCTGGGCCCGAAACTTCAATCTTGGTGAAGCCAGGAAGATCCAGCAGCGCAACGGTGTTTCGTGCGGCGTGACATTCTTCGGCAACAACTTTGCGCCAACCATTTTTACGGAAGAACGAAAGTGTGTGGTCGGTTACTTCGCCCTTTGGATCGAAATAGGTTGGGCGCTCCCAACCACCGCGAGCACCAAACGCAGCACCCTTTGCCTTCAACCTGTCGTACAAGGGCGACATGTATGAATTGCGGCCTGCTGGGCGTTCTTCAAATGGGAAACCCATGGCGTATTCGTTTTGGTACACCTCAAGTGCGCGATCGATGGTGTACTGCGTTGTTGCGTACTCCTTGAAGCGTCGGCGATCGATGCCCCAAATGTCGAACTCTGGTCGACCATTGAGCATCCACTCGGCGATTGCTTTTCCTGCGCCGCCACCTTGTGCAATGCCAAAGCTGAACGTGTTGCAATGGAAGAAGTTACGCAAACCGCGTTCTGGGCCCAGGTATGGGTTGCCGTCTGGTGCGTAGGGGATTGGGCCGTTAACAACGCGCGCGATGCCGGCTTCTGCAATCAGTGGCACACGCTCGCCTGCGTCAAGAATCTGTGGTTCCAAACGCTCGAGTTCGGCTGGCCACAACTTGCCGGCAAAGTCGTCGGGAATTCCGTCGAGCCACATTGCAGTGCTTTGCCACTCGTATGGTCCGAGGATGTAACTGTGACGCTCTTGTCGCAAGTAGTACGACGTGTCTGGGTCGCGCAACAAAGGGAGTGGTTTTGCCAACGCGGCTAGCTCGGGAATTTCCTCGGTGACCAAGTATTGGTGAGCCATCGTCATGATTGGCAAGTGTCGACCAAGTAGCGCCATCACTTCGCCTGCGCGGTAACCGGCTGCGTTCAACACCATTTCGCATTCGATGGTGGTTTTGTCGGTGGTCACAATCCATTCGTGGTTCGGTTTTTGTTGCAAGCCAGTCACGCGCTCGTGGCGGCGGATGTTTGCACCCTTGGCACGTGCTGCACGTGCAAGTGCCTGTGTTACTTGCGATGGGTCGATGTCGCCATCCAATGGGTCCCACAAGGCACCGACAAGATCATGCGTTTCGACAAATGGGTACACCTTTTGCAATTCGGCAGGAGTAAGTACGTCGTATTGCATTCCGTTGGCGCGGGCCATCGAAGTGACGTGCTTGAATTCGGCCATGCGCTCTTCGGAGTGTGCGAGGCGCACCGAACCAGTGACGTGATAGTTGATGGGGAAATCTGGATCCTTGGCAAGCTTGGTGTACAACTCGGCGGTGTACTTCTGCACTTTCATGACACTCCAGCTGCCGGAGTAAGTGGGCACGTTGCCCGCCGCGTGCCAGGTGGAGCCTTCTGTCAGTTCGTCGCGCTCCAGCAAAAGCACGTCGGTGCATCCCATCTCGGCAAGGTGGTACAAGGCGCTGACGCCCGCAATGCCGCCGCCGATGATGACAATTTTTACGCGCTCGCTCATTGGGAACCCCTCGTGGATAACTGGCTGGATAGAACTTGGCTGCAGACCACTATCTACAGATGTGACAATATTGGTCGCCTGATATATTACAGACAAATCTCCCGAAGGGAAAAAACGTGCCTAATTTGCCAAGTAATGCCCGTGTAGTCATTGTCGGAGGCGGCATTGTGGGCTGCAGCGTGGCATATCACTTGGCAAAACGCGGTGTTTCAGACGTGGTGTTGTTGGAGCGCAAGCAGCTGACGAGCGGAACCACATGGCACGCTGCGGGTTTGGTTGGGCAGTTGCGAGCAACACAAAACCTCACGCGCCTTGCGCAGTACACCACAAACTTGTTTGCCACGTTGGAAGAGGAAACTGGTCAGGCCACTGGCTTTCAGCAACGTGGTTCGGTTGCGATCGCGCCAAACGAGGAACGTTTTGAAGAACTGAAGCGCGGTGCATCGATGGCGCGAGTGTTTGGCTTGCCAGTCAATGTCATTACGCCTGCCGACGTTAAAGACTTGGTGCCACTCGCACGAGTGGACGACTTGGTTGGTGCGGTGCACTTGCCGGGCGACGGTGTTGTCAACCCAATCGACGTGACGCAAGCGCTTGCAAAGGGTGCACGCTCGCACGGTGTCAAAATTTTTGAGAACGTCAAGGTTGAACGAATTGTTATTGAAGGCGGTCGGGCAGTTGGCGTAATTGCCGATGGCGAAATGATTAGGGCCGACGCAGTGGTGAACTGCGCTGGAATGTGGGCGCGCGAATTGGGCGGTGCAGTCGGCGCAACAGTCCCGTTGCATGCAGCCGAGCACTTTTACATCGTCACCGAGGCCGTTGAGGGAATCTCGCCAACGATGCCGGTGTTGCGCGACCAAGACGGTTGCGGATATTTCAAAGAAGACGCAGGCAAGTTGTTGGTGGGCTGGTTTGAACCAGTTGCAAAGCCGTGGGGTATGAAGGGCATCTCTGAAGAGTTCTCGTTTACTTCACTGCCGGAAGACTTCGAACACATTGCGCCGCTTGTGGAAAATGCAACACATCGCATGCCGTTGCTTTCTCAAACCGGCATTCGTCTGTTTTTCAATGGCCCCGAATCGTTTACGCCAGACGACAGGTATCTGCTTGGCGAGCAACCAGAGGTTCCCGGTCTGTTTGTTGCTGCCGGTTTCAACTCGATCGGTATTCAATCATCGGGTGGCGCGGGCAAGGTGCTTGCCGACTGGATCGTGGATGGCCGCCCGCCAATGGATCTGTGGGACGTCGATGTACGTCGCGTAATGCCATTCCAAAACAATCGCAATTACCTGCACGATCGCACCGTCGAATCGCTTGGTCTGTTGTACGCAATGCATTGGCCGTTCCGTCAACCAGAAACTGCCCGTGGCGTTCGCCGCTCCGCATTGCACGATCGTCTTGCAGCAAAGGGCGCATGCTTCGGCGAAGTTGCAGGTTGGGAGCGAACCAACTGGTTTGCACCCGAAGGCAAAAAAGCCGAATACGAATACACATATGGCCGCCAAAACTGGTTTGAATACTCGGCCGAGGAGTGCCGCGCAACTCGTGAAGCAGTTGCCATGTTTGATCAATCATCGTTCGGCAAATTTGTTTTGGAAGGCGACGACGCTGAAGCGATCATCAACAATGTTTCGGCAAACGACATGTCGGTGCCCGTTGGCAAGCTGGTGTACACGCAGTGGCTCAACGAGCGTGGTGGCATCGAAGCCGACCTCACCGTTACTTGTGAAGCCGCTAACAAATACATGGTGGTTACTGCAGCAGCAACGCAGGTGCGCGACTTCCAGTGGCTGAAGGATCACATTCCTGCCGGCGCAAAAGCAACGCTCACCGACGTCACGTCGGGCATGGCTGTGCTCAGCATCATGGGCCCCAACTCGCGCGCACTTTTGCAATCGCTTACACACACCGACATGTCGAACGAAGCGTTCCCATTTGGAACATCACAAATCATCGACTTGGGTTACGCCCGCGTGCGCGCAAGCCGCGTCACGTTTGTTGGCGAACTGGGCTGGGAGTTGTACATCGCTACCGAATATGCAACTGGAGTCTTCGACGCCATCGTTGCAGCGGGCGCGCCGTTTGGCCTCAAGCACGCTGGGTACCACGCGCTGAACTCATTGCGCATGGAGAAGGGCTACCGACACTGGAGCCACGACATTTCGCCAGACGACACACCGATTGAGGCCGGCCTTGGTTTCACAGTGGCCTACGACAAGCCAGGCGGCTTTATTGGTCGTGACGCTTTGCTCAAGCAAAAAGAGACGGGCGTCAAGAAGCGACTGGTGCAGTTTGCATTAAGCGACTCGAGCAAATTGCTGTATCACAACGAGCCAATCTGGCGTAATGGCGAAATCGTGGGGCACATTGCCTCGGGCATGTTCGGGCATCACATCGGCAAGTCCATTGGCATGGGTTATGTGGAGAACCACCATGGCCTGGCCGATAAGGCCTTTATTACCGAAGGCTCCTACGAGATTGAGGTTGCAGGCGAGCGCATAACGGCAAGTGCGCAGCTAGAGCCTTTTTATGATCCAAAATCGGCGCGCGTTAAGGCATAAACCAAATTCTTCATTTACAGTTACCACTAATAATTAGTTGCTAAGGGGAACACCATGACAACAACACCAAACTTACGACGAGGCGGACGAGCAACGCGCACGGCAATGCGTGCAGCACCGCTCACCGACGACATCAAACCAGTGCGCCCGGGAATGGCCGCTGGTCGTTACAAGCCGCTCACCGATGCCGAAGTATTAAAGATTCACGAGGCAGCAATCAACGTTCTCGAGAACATTGGTATTGCCGACGCCATTCCATCAACGCTCGAGTACTTGTTGCCGAAGGGCTGCAAGTTGGATGCCAACGGCCGCTTGTTGTTCCCGCGCTCACTAATTGAGCACACCCTTGAAATTGCCGGCCGCAATTTCCCTCTCTACGCACAAGACCCGCAGTACGACATGGAGCCATGGGGCACCAATACATATTTCGGCACCGCAGGCGCAGCCGTATATATCGCCGACTACGAAACGGGCGAGTACCGCGAATCAAATTCTCAAGATGCTTACGACATTGCTCGTCTCGTCGACAGGATGGAGCACTTGCACTTCTATCAGCGAGCAGTTGTGCCACGCGATATTCCAGAGGCATCGGCCATGGACATCAATACGTGTTACTTGAGTGTGAGCGGCACCACAAAGCATGTTGGTACTTCGTGGGTGCATCCAGATCACCTCGAAGCATCGTTGAAGATGTTGCACGAAATCGCTGGCGGCGAAGATAAGTGGCGCGCACGACCATTCGTCAGCCAGTCCAACTGTTTCGTCGTTCCGCCATTGAAGTTTGCAAGCGATGCATGTAAGTGCCTCGAAGTTGCAGTGCACGGCGGAATGCCAGTGCTGTTGTTGTCGGCTGGTCAGGCTGGTGCCACGGCGCCAGCAGCAATTGCGGGCGCACTTGTGCAGCAAGTTGCCGAGTGTCTTGCTGGCCTTGCTTACGTCAACGCAATCAAGCCCGGTGCTCCGGCAATCTTTGGTTTGTGGTGCTTCGTTTCCGACTTGCGCTCGGGCGCAATGTCTGGCGGAAGCCCAGAGCAAGTGTTGTTGTCGGCAGCAAGTGCGCAGATGGCGCACTTCTACAACCTCACCGGTGGCACGTCGTCAGGTATCTCCGATGCGAAATACCCAGACGCGCAGTCTGGCTCTGAAAAGGGCATCAACCATGCATTGGTTGGCAACGCCGGCATGAACTTGATCTACGAAGCAGCTGGCATGCACGGCAGCCTCCTCGGCTATTCGCTTGAGGGTGTTGTGCTTGATAACGACACCATTGGTTCGGTGCAGCGCACTATCAAGGGCATCGAGATCACCGACGAATCGTTGTCGATTGAAACAATGCGCGCGCAGTGCATTGGGGGCCCTGGTCACTACCTTGGCGCCGAGCAGACACTTCGCATCATGCAAAGCGAATATCTGTATCCAGCAATTGGAGATCGACTCAGTTCGAAAGAGTGGAAAGAAGTGGGCAAGCCAGCAATTTACGATGTTGCCCACAAGAAGGTTCGCGATGTTCTCGATAACCATTTCCCCACACATATCTCTGAGGAAATGGACGCGAACATTCGCAGCTATTTAGACATCCGCTTGCCCCGCGAGAAGATGTTGCACCCAAGCATCCTTCCTGCCACACTGTAAAGCCTGATGGCTAACGCATGGTTTGAGACGATCGCCGAGGCTCAACGACGTGCGCAGAAGCGTTTACCGAAATCGGTTTATGGTGCGCTCATCGCCGGGTCTGAAAAAGGCCTTTCCATTCGCGACAACCTGGATTCGTTCGACCAATTAGGTTTTGCGCCGCACGTTGCGGGGCTTTCAATGCAGCGACAAATGTCGGTGTCGGTGATGGGCCAAGAGTTGTCCATGCCGGTCTTGATCTCGCCAACTGGCGTGCAGGCAGTGCACCCCGAAGGCGAAGTGGCAATTGCTCGTGCCGCAGCAAATCGTGGCATCCCAATCGGCCTCAGCTCGTTTGCCAGCAAGTCGGTGGAAGAAGTGGCCGCAGTTAATTCGCAAACGTTGTTTCAGATGTATTGGTGCGGCGACCGCGACACACTGATTCAGCGAATGGAGCGCGCGCGTGCCGCGGGCGCCAAAGGCCTCATCGTCACACTCGACTGGTCGTTTTCTAACGGGCGCGATTGGGGCAGCCCGTGGATCCCGGAAAAGATCAACTTGAAGGCAATGGCAAAGTTGGCGCCAGAAGTGATCGTTCGTCCTCGTTGGTTGTGGTCATTTGCAAAAACTGGCAAGTTTCCCGATCTCACCGCACCAAACATGCAAAAGCCAGGCGGCGACGCACCAACATTTTTTGGCGCGTACTACGAGTGGATGCAGACACCGCTTCCTTCGTGGGAAGACATTGCATGGCTGCGTAACGAGTGGGGTGGCCCTTTCATGGTTAAGGGTGTTAGCCGCGTAGACGACGCAAAACGCGTTGTCGATTTGGGTGCAACTGCACTTTCAGTCTCGAACCATGGTGGCAACAACTTGGACGGCACGCCAGCACCAATTCGTGCGCTGCCGGCGGTTGCCGATGCAGTGGGCCACGACATCGAAGTATTGCTCGATGGCGGCGTGCGCCGAGGTAGTGACGTTGTGAAAGCGCTTGCGCTTGGTGCCAAAGCGGTGATGATCGGCCGCGCATATTTGTGGGGGTTGGCCGCAAATGGTCAGGCAGGCGTCGAAAACGTGCTTGATGTGTTGCGTGGCGGTATCGATTCGGCACTTCTTGGATTAGGCAAGTCAAACGTTTCCGAATTAACGCGCGACGATGTTGTTGCGCCACCAGATTTTTTCCGCACGCTCGGAAAATAATTCTGCGCAATTGTTGCGCTTGTGAAAAGTATTGTCTTTAGTCACACTGCGCTGTCCAACTCGTTTTGCCGTGTCGTGCGTAATTAACTTCAATGTATGAGAAAAATAATTACCCCCGTATTGCTCTCCATGCTCGTACTTGCTGCATCCCCTGCAGCAATGGTGCAAGGAAAGCAAATTCCCGCAAAGAAATATTCATCATGTGCAGCACTGCGTAAGGACTTTCCAAAAGGTCTTGCGTTTTCCGCATTTTTTGTTGAAGCAACCGGCGCAACAGTAAATGCAAAGGCCTACAACCTCAATTGGAAAGCACTCGGCGGCCTTGCCGGCGACGATGGAATTATCTGCGAGCAAGTCGCAAAGAAGTAAGTAGTAAATGCTTGTTAGCCGAGGTTGAGGCCCTGTGCCTCGGCCTCGGCGGCAAGCGCAATCCAGTTTTCCTCCGCGGTAGCAACCACCGCCTGAGCCGCAGCCAACTCTTCGCTAACTTTGGCCAGCGCAGCGTGATCGCCCTTTGCTAGCGCAAGTTCGGCAAGTAATTTCGACTGTTTTTCATTTGCCTGAGCCAGCGACTTTTCCGCCTGTGCGACAAGCCGAATCAATGTGCTGGCACTTTTTGCCGGCTTGGTCTTTGGCTTCACCGATGGGGCAGTCGTTGTGCTGCGAAGTTGTGGCGCATTCTGCGACTTCGGTTTGTTTGCACGCATTGCCAGCCAGCCTGCAACACCGCCACGCACAATTTCCGCGTTGCCATTGCCGTCAAGGGCAAGCACTTCGTTGACGGTGCGGTCGAGAAACACCCGGTCGTGGCTGACTACAACAACAATGCCTGGCCAATCGTCGAGGTATTCCTCGAGTGCGCGCAGCGTGTCCAAATCCAGATCGTTTGTAGGTTCGTCCAGCAGCAGCACGTTGGGTTGTTCGATCAATGTGAGCAACAACTGCAGACGTCGGCGTTCGCCACCTGACAATGTTGAAATTGGTGCGAACTGTGAGTCGCCATCAAACCAAAAGCGTCGCATCAGGTTGTTGTCTTCAACGGACGGTGTCACTTTGTCGCCGGCTACTGCCTCGCGCACGGTTTGTGTAACCACAAGATCACGACCTAGTTGGTCGTAGTAGCCAATCTTTACTGTGCTGCCAATGTCAATGTGGCCAGAGTTTGGAGTAAGACGTGAAGAGATGAGATCGAGAAGCGTGCTCTTGCCGGCGCCGTTAGGGCCAACGATGCCAAGGCGATCGCCAGGTTCTAGTTGGTGATCGAGCGGCAGCAAAACGGTATGCGGCGTTAGCGATTTTTCGTTTGCGGGCCAAGTGAATGAAACCCCTAAGAGCTCGACACCTTTGGAGCCAAGGCGTTGGCTACCAAGCGACAAACCAAGCTCCCCAGAACGCGCAGGGCCTTCCGCTTTCCGTGAGATCAATTCTTTTGCGGCATCCATTCGCGCCTTTGGTTTCGTCGTACGTGCGGGTGCGCCGCGTCGAAGCCAAGCAAGCTCGGTGCGAGCTAAGTTTTTTCTGATTTGTTCGGCGTTGGCGGCGCGCTCTTCACGTTCGATGCGTGCGGCAAGATATGCGGCGTAGCCAGAGCCGGCGGTTTTGCCCATGGGCACGTGCATGTAGGCCTTGCCACGGTCGATCTCTAACACTTTGTTGGTAACGCGGTC
>CAMDJX010000035.1 GCA_945900735.1 Acidimicrobium ferrooxidans DSM 10331
CTTGCACCAAGCGAGACAACAATGCTCACTCTTGTCGAGCCTGTTGTGGCAACGGTGCTTGGCGCAGTGATCCTTGATCACAGACCAACCGCGTGGGCGTGGTTCGGAATTGTTGTGGTGATTGGTGCACTCGCCTACGAGTCGCGTACATCCCAGAAAAGTGTGCGACACTAAACAGATGCCTCGAGCGCTCCTCAGTGTGTACGACAAGACTGGCGTGGTCGAACTAGCCAGCTCGCTGCACGGTCTTGGATGGGAGTTGCTCTCAAGCGGTGGAACAGCAAAAGTGATTGCCGACGCTGGCATTCCAGTCGTTGATGTTGCCGAGATCACCGGCTTCCCCGCAATCCTGGGCCACCGTGTTGTCACGCTTCACCCCGCCATTCACGGTGCGTTACTTGCCGATACGAACAACCCCGAGCACCTAGCCGACATGGCAACACACGGCATCGAACCAATCGCGCTTGCCGTTGTCAACCTCTACCCATTCTCATCACAACCAAGCATCGAACTGATCGACGTTGGGGGCCCCGCAATGGTGCGGGCTGCCGCAAAGAATTTTGAGCATGTTGCCGTAATCACCAACCCCTCGCAATACACATCTCTTGTCGCTCAGATATCAGAACACGGAGAAGTACCGCTTACTCAACGCAAGCAATTGGCGGCTCAGGCATTTGCAATGACCGCGGCATACGACATACAGGTTGCTCAATGGATGCTTGAGAACGACGAACATGCATTGCCGGAAACACTGTTGCTCCATCTCGTTCGCGAGGAATCACTTCGTTACGGTGAGAACCCACACCAGCGAGGTGCTCGCTACCGTGTTTTAGGCCAACGAAGTTGGTGGTCGTCGACAACACAACATGGCGGAAAGGAAATGAGTTACCTCAATGTGCTCGATGCTGAAGCAGCATGGAACTTGGTGTGGCGTTTTGAACGCCCGTGTGTTGTCATCGTCAAACACGCGATTCCCTGCGGGCTTGCAATTGCCGACACAATCGAAGAGGCCTATCGCAATGCCCTCGCTTGCGACCCGACGAGTGCTTTCGGTGGCATCGTCGCCATCAACCGCTGTGTAACCGACGATGTGGCACAACAACTTGGTGCCGTCTTTACTGAGGTATTAGTTGCCCCCCAATACGAGCCGCAAGCGCTAAAAACACTCCAGCAAAAGAAGAATCTTCGAATCCTCGAAGGCTCACGCCCAACTATGCAGGCCCACCACATCCGCTCGGTACAGGGCGGCGCACTGCTGCAAGATCACGACGACATCGTGCACGACGTTGCATCGTGGAGAGTAATGAGCAAGGCGCAGCCAAGCCCCCAACAACTGGAAGATGCGCTTGTTGCGTGGACGACATGCGCAGCAGTTACTTCGAACGCCATCGTGATTGCGAAAGATGGATGTGCGATCGGTATTGGAGGTGGGCAACAGAACCGCATAGATGCTGCACGACTTGCTTGCCAACGCGCAGGAGATAACGCGCGAGGCGGTGTTGCGGCTAGTGATGCATTCTTCCCATTTCGCGATGGGCCCGACTTGTTGGCAGAGCACGGAATTGCAGTCATCGTGCAACCAGGCGGAAGCCAACGCGACGACGAGAGCATTGCTTCTGCAGACGAACACGGCATTGTTTTGTTGTTCACCGACAAGCGTCACTTCAAACACTGAACATTTTGTAAAGACAAGTCATCGCTACTTGACTTTTTGTACAAAACAGCCTGACCATTTTTTGTTGTCAACTATGGTCTCGTCGTGGCAGGCGGTTTGGGACCAATTTTGGCTTCCCAGCACCTGTGTGTCACCGCTCGGGGCATCGACCCACGGGCAATTGCACTTGCTCAATCTGCACGCGAATTGGGCATTGCTGGCATTACCGAAATCTCCATATCTGATCTTGTCTTTTTCCATGGAGAGATCGACAATCACTCGCGTTCGCTCCTCAATAACTTGCTTGTCGACCCCCTGCTGCAAAGCGGCGAATGGGACGCATTGGTTGAGACCGATGCGTATGTCGTCGAAACTTCGCTGCACCCTGGCGTAACTGACGCAGTTACAGACGAATTGGTTCGGCTTGCAGCACGCATGGGCATTGCGCTTGACGGAGTGGCAAGCGGCAAAAGATTCGTGATTCACGGCGCGCTCAGTGAGCATGATCTCCATCGAGTTGTTTCCACACTTCTGGCCAACCCGATTATTGAACGCTGGAGTATCAATCAGCCAATCGAACCAGCCTTCATCAACCCCGATGTTCACTCGACATCAAGAGTGCAAACCGTGCACATCGACAGCGCTACCACCGACGAACAACTTGCAGTGATCAATAAAGAGCGCGGCTTGGCGATGGACCCCGAGGAAATGGTTGCAGTACGCGATCATTTCGTACGCATCGGCCGCTTGCCAACTGATGTTGAGCTTGAGACAATCGCCCAAACCTGGAGCGAGCATTGCTCGCACAAAACGTTTCGCGCATCCATCACCACCACAACAGGGACTGTTCGAAAATCACTCATTAATTCGTTGCGAGAAACTACCGAACAAATCAATTCGCCAATAGTTCGCAGCGCATTCGTTGGCAATGCGGGCATCATTTCGTTTACGCCAGGCCGAACACTTGCGTTGAAGTGTGAAACGCACAACCACCCCAGCGCAGTGGAACCATTTGGAGGAGCCAACACCGGTGTTGGCGGTGTGATCCGCGACATCATGGGCGCTGCGCACCGGCCCATTGCATGCACGAATATCTTGTGCTTCGGCCCCGCAGATACCGACCCACTCACCCTTCCTCTCGGCGTATTCCCGCCGCTACGAACACGCGCAGGCGTCATCGACGGCATTGCCGACTACGGAAACAAGATTGGTCTGCCAACGGTTGCGGGTGCCGTGTTGTACGACGCGGGTTACACCGCAAACCCCTTGGTCTACGCCGGATGCATCGGAGTATCCGACATATTTACCGATCAGGTTTCGGCCGAATCGGGCGATCGAGTTGTTGTGCTTGGCGGGCGAACCGGGCGTGATGGCTTGCGGGGAGCAACCTTTTCTTCGATGACCATGGATGCAACCACTGGCGACGTGGCAGGTGCAAGTGTGCAAATTGGCGACCCGATCACAGAAAAACTGTTGATTGATTTGTTGGCCGACGCGGAACATCTATATCGCGCAATCACCGACTGCGGCGCGGGTGGCTTGTCGTCGGCAATCGGTGAAATGGCAGAAGGTGTCGGCGCCGACGTCGAGCTTTCTGTCATCCCACTGAAGTATCCAGGTTTAGCGCCATGGGAAATTTGGCTCTCGGAAGCCCAGGAGCGAATGGTGCTTGCAGTTGCGCCTGATCATTGCGATGAACTTCGAAGTTTGTGCGCCATTCACGGCGTGGAGTTCACGGACGCCGGTTCGTTCACAGGAGACAATCAATTAACCGTTCGCTTTTCCGGTGAGCCAGTTTTACAACTTGATACACATTTTTTGCACAGTGGAAGGCCGCAGCGTTCGATGATTGCAGACATGCCGACACCGCAGCGACAACAATTCGTTGCGGCCCCGACTTGGCTCACACAGCGTCGACCGACCGACATCGTGTTGGCCCTGTTGGCCCACCCCAACATCGCGAGTAAGGCAAACGTCATTCACCAATACGACCACGAGATTCGCGGTGCAACGTGTGTACGCCCACTTGTTGGCGCCTACGGAGACGGCCATGGCGACGGCGTGGTTATTGCCGAGCCAACAGAACAATTCGGATTCGCAATCGGTATCGGAGTCAATCCGTGGTACGGAATACTCGACCCAGAGGCAATGGCGCTTGCCGCAATCGACGAAGCCATGCGCAATGTTGTGTGCGTTGGCGCCGACCCGCGGCAGGCCGCTCTACTTGACAACTTTTCGTGGGGCAACCCAAAACGCCAAACAACTTTGGGCGAACTTGTGGCCGCCGTAGACGGCTGCTGCTCGGGATCACTTGCGTTTGGTGCACCTTTCGTTTCGGGCAAGGATTCGCTCAACAACGAATATCTCGGTGCCGATGGCGAGCGGCATTCCGTACCCCCCACCCTTGTTATAACTGCAGTTGCACACGTGCCCGATGCCGAAAACACCGTTACTTCCGACTTGAAGAAGGCTGGAAACGTACTACTGCTCGTTGGCAATACTCACGCCGAATTCGGTGCAAGCCACGCTGCAATGGTGTGCAACCAACCCATTGAAGGAACGGTGCCGCAGTTCGACCCCGCAGCGCCGTCCCGATATGCGACCTTGCACGATGCAATGCGCAAGGGCCTTGTTGCTTCTGCGCACGACTGCACCGAAGGCGGGTTAGCCGTTGCGCTAGCCGAGATGTCTATGGGCGGCCGATTAGGAATTGAAATGGAACCGGCTTCCGATGCTTACACGCAATTGTTCAGCGAATCTCTTGGACGAATTGTGATCGAGGTTGCTTTCGACCAGGCCGACTATGTCGCATCCATGTTCGATACCTGCAGCCGCATCGGCGCTGTCTCCAACGATCAACACGTTCTATTCAGCGATGGATCGAAACTATCTATCGAGAGCATGCTTTCGGCTTGGGGAGCGCAATGACAACAGCGCCGCATGCGTTAGTGATTGCAGCACCTGGAACCAATCGGCACCCGGATGTGATGTTTGCGCTGCAACAAGCAGGGGCAACTGCGTCATCAGTGAATCTTGTACAACTTGCAGCCAACCCAGCAGCACTCAACAACGCGCAAATGCTGGTTATTGCCGGAGGGTTTTCATTTGCCGACGCACTTGGTGCAGGCAGGCTTTTTGCGCTCGAACTAGATCACATCATCGGGGATGGAATTCAGCAATTTGCAGCGCAAGGAAAGCCCGTGATTGGTATTTGCAACGGTTTCCAGACACTTGTGCGAATGGGAGTGCTTCCAGGGACGCTGGATGCCGCGCTAGGCCACAACGAACTTGGCGGTTTCCAATGTCGCTGGGTCAACATCAAACCAATCTCACGCAAGTGCGCATGGACTCAACATCTCTCGGACGAGATCTACTGCCCTATTGCCCACGGCGAGGGTCGTTTCGCATGCGACGACGACACACTTGCCCAACTGCAACGCAACGACCAAGTTGCACTCACCTATTCGGGCAGCAACCCCAATGGTTCACTTGGCGACATAGCGGGTATCTGCGACGAAACAGGAATGATCTTGGGGCTCATGCCGCACCCCGAGAATCATGTGCTGTCGCGACAACATCCTCAGTTTCACCGCGGCCGCCGAGATGGCCTCGGGCTGCACCTCTTCACGCAAGGAGTGCGCATTGCAAACAGTTGAGCCACTTGCCGACATCACGCTTCCGCTGCCCGACCGCAGGGTTGGCAAAGTACGTGTCTCTTATTCCCTCGCCAATAGCACCAGGTTGTTCGTGACTACCGATCGATTGTCGGCATTTGATCAAATCGTTGCGGTGGTGCCCTACAAAGGCCAAGTACTCAACCAGTTGGCGGCGTGGTGGTTTGCTCAAACCGCAGACATCATCGACAACCACATCATCTCGCTTCCCGACCCCAATGCAACCGTTGCCGTTGCCGCAACACCGCTGCCGGTTGAGGTAGTTGTGCGCGGTGTAATGACTGGGTCGACCAGCACATCGCTGTGGAAGCAATACGAACAGGGGAAGAGAAGCATCTACGGTTACTCGTTTGCCGATGGCATCACGAAAAATACTTTGCTTCCCAAACCCATCATCACGCCAACGTCGAAAGGCGAAGATGGCGCACACGATGAACCACTGACATGTGAAGAAGTGGTCTCTCGCGGACTTGTCGATTCGGCAACATGGAACATCGTGCAGGATGCAGCGCTGGCACTGTTTCAACGCGGGCAAGAGGTGGCGAAGAAAGCGGGGCTATTGCTCGCCGATACCAAATACGAATTTGGCATTCACCCAGACGGAAGAGTGCTGATTATCGACGAGATGCACACCCCCGACTCCTCTCGGTTTTGGGAGCTCTCCAACTATCACGAGCGACTTGCTGCGGGCAAAGAGCCCGAGAGCCTCGATAAGGAACCAATTCGACTTGCACTGGATGCAGTTGGATACCGCGGCGACGGCGAGCCGCCACTCCTCGACCCAAGCGTGGTCGATGCGACAACGGCCAGGTACATCAAGGCATTTGAACGCATTACGGCAGCAACATTTATTCCCGGCGAATACCCAATACAACCGCGCCTCATGCAGGCACTAGAGAAAGCACAACTGTTGTGAAACAACACCTCTATATATCGCTTACTTCGCCTGTGAACGCGGGGTCACCGCGTGCATAACGCGCCGTTCGATTCCGACGCGCCACGCGAGGAGTGCGGAGTACTCGCCATCTCATCGGTGAACGAAGACGCGGCGCAACTGTCATTCTTCGGACTGTTCGCTTTGCAACATCGCGGCCAAGAAGCCGCGGGCATTGCGGTAGCCGACGGAAAACAGGCTCGTCTACATAAAGACGTCGGTCTTGTTGGACAAGTATTTACTCCGCACACGCTTGCACCGCTTGCCGGTCAACACGCCATTGGTCATACGCGCTACTCAACAACAGGGGCGCCAGGTGCTCGAAACGCACAGCCATTCTTGGTGGAGACTATTCATGGCCCACTTGCTGTTGCACACAACGGCAACCTGGTCAACGCTCCAGAGCTTCGCGAAGAATTGCTCACCAAGGGTTTTGGCCTGACCGCAAGTAGCGACACCGAAGTCATCACCTTGATGCTTGCAAGCGCGGGCGGCTCCTCTTGGGAAACACGACTAGAACGAACACTGCCCGCTTGGCAGGGCGCATATTCGCTAGTTGTCCTCGCCGAGAACCGTGTAATTGGAGTGCGCGACCCGTGGGGATTCCGTCCACTGTCGCTCGGCCGGTTGCCAAACGGTGGCTGGGCTTTCGCATCAGAGACTTGTGCGCTTCGCACACTGGACTGCACCGAAATTAGCGAGGTGCAACCTGGCGAGATAGTCACTGCGCAAGGAACCGAACTCATTCGCAAGCAAGCACAAATTCCACACGTACCCCAGGCCCGATGCACGTTTGAGTTCGTGTACTTCTCGCGCCCAGACTCCGAATGGGACAACCGCAGCGTTCACTCGGTACGGCAACGCCTTGGAGAACAGCTCGCCCACGAAGCGGCAATCGACGCAGATGTTGTGGTGCCAGTGCCCGACTCATCAATTCCTGCAGCAGTTGGTTTTTCCCGCGTGAGTGGAATCCCCTACAACGATGGACTTATCAAGAATAGATACATCGGTCGCACCTTTATCGAGCCAACCCAAAGCATGCGCGCAAAGGGTGTTGCAATGAAATTCAACACGCTTGACGAAAACCTCACCGGTAAACGTGTCATCATGATCGACGATTCGCTCGTTCGCGGAACCACAGCCGGCCGACTGGTTACGTTGCTTCGCGATGCGGGAGCAACCGAAGTGCATGTGCGAATTACGTGCCCTCCAATAACTCATGCGTGCCACTTTGGCGTCGACATGGGCCACGATGATGATCTCATTTCGTCTCGACTCGCTCTAGAGGAACTACGAAAAGAGATCGGCTGCGATTCGCTTGCGTTTCTCTCGCTTGAAGGAATGATGAAGGCCGTTGGCAGAGAAGACGGCTATTGCAATGCATGTTTCACCGGCGCGTACCCCATCACCATTACCAAGCGATTGAGCAAAGGAATGTTCGACCAGGTGCTCGCATGACCGACTCGCTCAACATTTTGGTCGTGGGCAGCGGTGCCCGCGAACACGCACTTGCCACCAAAATCAGCGAGTCGCCACGATGCGCAACACTGCACGTCACCCCAGGCAATGCGGGCACACCAGGGACACGACACCATGTTGCAGCAACCGATATCGAAGGCATCGTTTCGCTATGCCACACCAACAACATTTCACTGGTTGTTGTAGGGCCAGAAGCACCTCTTGCGACAGGGCTTGTTGATGCGTTGCTTGCAGCCGGGGTTGCGGCGTTTGGCCCCTCTCAAGCATTGGCCCGCCTCGAATCCGATAAGTCATACGCACGAGCAATTGCGCACTCATTGAACCTGCCTGGCCCTAGGTACGCAGCATTTGCACAGGGTGAAACAAATGCGGCCTTGGAGTGGTGGAAGAACTTTGGCGCAAACATCGTGGTGAAACAATCAGGGCTTGCGGGAGGAAAAGGTGTCGTCGTTCCCAACTCGCCGCAAGAAACTACCGAGGCAATTCGCGAGGCGATCACTGTTGGCGACGTGGTTTTGGAAGAGCGACTCGTTGGCACCGAATGTTCATTGATTGCGATGAGCGACGGCAAGACGAGCGTTGCGTTTCCTCTGGCCCAAGATCACAAACGAATCGGCGAAGGCGATACCGGGCTCAACACTGGAGGTATGGGCGCATACGCACCAGCGCCGGTGCAGTTCTCGGCTGAAGAACTACACAACATGTTCATCACTCCTGTCATCGATCATTTTGCCGCCGCAGGTACTCCATTCATTGGGGTGCTTTTTGCCGGGATCATGCTCACTGCCGATGGACCCCGACTGCTTGAGTACAACTGCCGTTTCGGCGACCCCGAGGCCCAAGTGCTGCTCTCACTGCTCGACTCAGACTTGGTTGAGTTATTGCTCGCGTGCGTCAACACGACGCTCACACCAGGCCACCTCAACATTCGGGCAGGAAGCGCGCTTGGCGTGGTACTTGCATCGCACAACTATCCGCATTCGCCGCGCACCGGCGACATCATTTCTCCACTGCCAAGCACCAACCCAATGTGTGCTGTCTTCCACGGCGGAACCGAACTACAAAATGGAAATCTAGTTACGGCTGGTGGACGCGTGCTTACCTGTGTTGGCTTCGGAGCAACGCTTGAGGAAGCCCGAACCCATGCGTACTCCGCTGCCATGCGTATTTCATTCGATGGCATGCAACTACGCAGAGACATTGCGTGGCGTGCCCCCGGAGCAACCATCAAGTCATATGCATCCACAGGTGTAAATATCGACGAGGGAACTCGTGCAGTGGACCTCATTAAAACGAGCGTCGCTAAAACTTCGACAGCGCAAGTTCTGCGAGGCGTTGGCGCATTTGGCGGCGCACTCGACGTGTCGTTTCTCAAAGAGTTTGACCATCCCGTGCTTGTTGGTTCAACTGACGGCGTTGGCACAAAGGTTGAGCTTGCTGCGCGAATCGGTCGAATTCGCGGCACCGGCCACGACATCGTCAATCACTGCATTAATGACGTGCTGGTGCAACGCGCATATCCCCTCTTTTTCCTCGACTATCTCGCATCATCAAAAATTGACGCCGAAATGGTTGCCGAAGTAGTTGGCGGCATGGCGGATGCATGTGCTGCAGCCGACTGCGTACTGCTTGGTGGCGAAACAGCCGAGATGCCCGGTGTCTATGCCCCTGGCGCATTCGATATCGCCGGCACGCTCGTTGGCGTTGCCGAGCGCGATCAGTTGCTTCCGCTTAACACCATTGCGGCCGGAGACGTGCTCATTGGAGTTGCGTCAAACGGCCCACACACCAACGGTTATTCGTACCTGCGCAAACTCTTTGCCTGGATTCCGATGGAGTCTCAACCAGTGCCGCTCGACCGCCCGCTAGTCGAAGCCTTACTTGAGCCTCATCGCAATTACCTCCCTGTTCTTCGCCAAGCACTTGATAGCGAACGCGTCAAGGCGCTTGTACACATCACTGGTGGCGGGCTGCCCGACAACATGCCCCGTGTATTGCCTCCTGGTGTTGGCGCAAACATTGCGCTTGGCTCGTGGCCCATGCCCCCGCTCTTTCAACTTGTGCAACAACTCAGTTCTCTCGACACCGACGAGCTCTACCGCACGCTGAACATGGGAATTGGAATGGTGATCATCACAGACCCAGCGCATGCCGACCAAGTTCGAGCACTCATCGACGAAGAAACGTGGATCATCGGCAACCTCACGAACGATCATGAATCGGTTCGGTTGCAATGACGCTTCGCATCGTTGTTCTTGCCTCGGGCGGCGGCAGCAACCTGCAGGCCATCATTAACGCATGCGCAGCGGGAGACATCGAGGCGTCGGTCGTTGGGGTTGCGTCCGACAACCCGTCTGCATTTGCCATCCAACGTGCTGCGAACCATCAGATAGACACCGCTGCTGTTACCCCGCTAGATAACGAAGCACGCACATCTTTCGACAGTCGCTTGGCGCAAACGATTTCACCATGGCGGCCAGACCTAGTGGTGCTCGCGGGTTTCATGCGCAAGCTGTCGGTTTCTTTCATTCAGCACTTCCCCAACAGCATCATCAACTTGCACCCCGCGATGCCTGGCCAACTGCCTGGAATAAACGCCATCGAACGCGCATACGGCGAATTTGCCGCCGGCAACAGGTCGTCGTCTGGCGTCATGGTGCATTTTGTGCCCGATGAGGGCATCGACACGGGCCCGGTCATCGCAAGCATGCCGGTCGTCTTCGAAGAACACGACACCTTGCACGACTTCGAGCAACGGATGCACGCAACCGAACACCAACTGCTCATCGGCGCAATTCGAACCATCATCTCCCAACGACAGAAAGTGACAACGCCATGACAACAAACGCAGATTTCTTTACCTACTTTGAAGGCCTCACCTTCGACGACGTAGTCGTGGTTCCCGGCTACAGCGACGTCCTTCCCGACGCTGTAAATACCGACACCGTATTTGCCCGAGACATTCAACTTTCAGTACCGCTTGTTTCTGCTGCGATGGACAAAGTTACCGAGTCTCGTTTAGCCATTGCTCTTGCACGCGTGGGTGGGTTAGGCATCATTCACCGCAACCTCACCGTCGAGGATCAGGCTTCCGAAGTTCGCCGCGTGAAGCGCTCGCAATCGGGAATGATTACCGACCCTGTCACGCTTCCACCCACCGCAACTTTGCAAGATGCAGAGAATTTGATGAACAGATATCACTTCTCTGGCGTTCCCATTACCGACCCAAGTGGTCGCCTCGTTGGCATCTTGACCAATCGAGACATTCGCTTTTGCAAGCAATCGGACTACGCCAAATCAGTAACCGAATTCATGACCTCAACTAATTTGATTACCGCCGAAGTTGGAACATCGCTCGACACCGCACGCGACATATTGCAGCAGCATCGCATTGAAAAACTTCCACTCGTTGATGCCGATGGGAAGTTACGTGGGCTCATCACCGTCAAAGACATCATGAAGCGTCAAGATTTCCCCAATGCAACACGCGATAGCGGCGGAAGGCTGCGCGTAGGAGCAGCAGTAGGAGTTGGCGACGACCTCGAAGTTCGCGTGCAGGCCCTCGTAGATGCCGATGTCGACACCGTTGTTGTAGACACCGCGCACGGCCACTCTGCTGGCGTCGTTCAAGCAATACGACGTATCAAGAGCAACTGGCCCGATCTTGCCGTTGTTGCCGGCAACGTTGTTACCGAAGAAGGCGTGGATGCGCTGCATGCTGCGGGTGTCGACGCAGTCAAGGTGGGCGTCGGTGCCGGTTCCATTTGCACGACACGCGTGGTTGCGGGTGCTGGCATGCCACAGCTTTCAGCAATTTGGTTTACCGCACAACGCGCCAAACAACTTGGCCTGCCCCTCATTGCGGACGGCGGGGTCACTTACTCGGGCGATCTTGTTAAGGCATTCGCGGCAGGCGCAACAGTTGTCATGCTCGGCAGCCTGCTGGCCGGAACCGATGAAGCACCGGGCGAAGTGGAGTTATTCGAAGGTCGTCGTTACAAGAGCTACCGCGGCATGGGTTCGCTTGGTGCAATGCAGGGCCTCGGAGCAGATCGTTATGGATCGGCACAAAGCGGCCCTCAGCAGCGCAACAAACTTGTCCCCGAAGGCATCGAAGGGCGCGTTGCGTATGCGGGGTCGTTGGCAGATGTCATCTATCAACTTGTTGGTGGCTTGCGCTCGGGCATGGGTTACGCAGGTGCAGCAAATCTTTCCGAACTGCACACCCGTTCACGCTTTATGCGCGTGACTACGGCCGGGCGAGAAGAAAGCCACCCGCACGATGTGACGATTACACACGAAGCCCCCAACTATCACGCATAACAACCACCTACGCTACGAAGCGTGATTCTGCATCTGATCAAGCGAAGCGATTGGCTGCTCGTCCAACAACAGGGCATTCTCACACCGCCGTCACTGCACAGTGAAGGTTTCATTCACTGTTCTACCGAGCACCAAATGGTTAGCGTTGCCAACAAGTACTACGCAGGCGCGAACGACATGCTGCTATTGCGCATCGACCCCAAACTGCTTGCCAGCCCACTGAAATGGGAGCCACCCGCACACATCGATGGCTCGCCAGCCTTGCCAGGCGAACCGTTCTTCCCACATATATATGGTCCCATCAACATCGATGCCGTTATCGAGATCATCGAGTTTCCTTCAATGCCCGACGGAAGGTTTGTTGCGCCGTCGCAATTGAACACCTTCACCGTGCACAACATTGCGCAAACACCACAGCATTGGGGCGAAGCAGCACAGTGGGGTTTCGAGGCCTGGGCTCACGAGTTTCCCAACGACACAGTGCAGACATATCTCAACCTTTACTCGCATTCCGACGGCACAAGCGGCCGGCTTGCCGAAACGTTTGTGGCAATCGATTCAAACGACATGCTGCTCGGTTGCGTGACTCTGATAGACGATGACGAACTGCCAGGTGCAACAGAACCGGGCCCATGGGTAGCTGCGTTATTCGTGCACCCAAAGGCACGCGAGCAAGGCGTTGCCAATGCGCTCCTCACCCACCTGGTATCTCGCGCCAACCAACTTGGATTCAAGCAACTGTTCCTCTACACAGAGGACAAGCAGAGCTGGTACGAACAAAAAGGCTGGTGCTACCTGCGCAGTTCACACCTAAATCAATTGCCGCACGTTGTCATGCAGCTAAATATCGGTTCTTGATCAGTCGAACTTGTATCGGACTTCCACAGTTACCGAGACTTCCTGGACACCAAGATCAATTTCGGTCTTAGCACTAGTTGCCATATCATTCGAGCCCACTACCGCACGGGCTTCCCAAGATGGTGAAGAGATCTCGGTGATGTATTGAAGGTCTCCCAGATCCACATCCAGCAAGTCGGCGTAAGACTCGGCTTTAGCCTTTGCAGCCTTCACTGCCTTCTCTCGCGCATCTTCCGCGGCATCTTGGGTGTCGAGCAATATTGGAACGACCGAATTAATTTGCACGCTGTTGCCCACTGCAGCAACCACAGCATCCACTACGTCGCCAGCCTTCGTTGTGTCGCGCAACGTAACCGCAAATGCCTGAGTGCCCCTGTATCCGCTCACCGAGCCAGAAGAACCGTCGGTGTTGTACGTGTATTCCGGATACACGCTGACGTTTTGTGTCGAGAAGTCTTCGCTTACTACGCCGGCTTCCTCTAATGCCTTGCGAGCCTTCTCAGACCCTTCGGCCACCTTCGACAGCGCTTCTTCAGTATTTGCCGCAAGCACGCTGATCGAGAAAGTAAACGAAACGCCGTCTGGCACTACTTTCGCCGTGCCGGTTGCCTGCACCGTTACGCCGTGCGTGCCCGCATCTGCACCGTTATAGGTGTCGCCACCGCCAATGCTGCAACCTGTCAAAACCACTGCCAACACCGACACTGCAAACAATGAACCGCGTTTGTTGATCATCTCTCTATTCTGCCCCATTGGGCAGCGCCAACAGGTTCAGGCCTTGCGCCTCTTACGAAATACCAGCCACTCACCCACCAACACGGTGAGGCCCAACCAAAACATTGTCACCAACCCAGCATTTGCATCAATGATCAGCCACAACAACGCAACAGTGCCAAACATGAAACGCATTGGTTCAGTAGAACTTGGCACAAACTCCAAACCTCTTGCGCGGTGTTTCACCAAGGTGCTGAGCACAAGAACAATTGCTGCTGACAGCACCACCAATCGTCCATACTCATGCAAGCCACGTGTTGCAATTGCAAACGCATGCTTTCGCAACAGTGTTTGGTCATCTTGCACCACCGTGTTGTACATGCCCTCCACCACGGCCATCAATAACAACACCAACACACCAGCGCCCACCCATGCGTTGCCCACGTATTGAACGCCTCGCCTTATTGGCCGACCAAGCACTATTGCTAACGCTGCGAACAACAACGCCAAGGCAGGCAGCAACGTTGCCAAACCATCAAGAATGGTGACGCCCGTTTGCACCTTCTCTAACCCCTGCACGTCGAACAACTCCACATCGAGAGCAAAACGAGTATCGGAAACGTCAGTTAGGAATACCGCGCCGTCGTCAATCAATGAATCAACCAATAGCCCCACGTACTTGGTGAGGTCGACAACGCCAGCAACATCGGCCTGATCCGACTGCTTATCCAGCAGCACTGCCTTCACTGCCTCGTGCGCCGCCCTGTTCACCTCGCGCCACAACACCGCTATCTCTTCCGAGCGCACCATGCTTGTTGCCCGCTCACGCACCACAACGGCAAACGATTGATCGACTGTTTCAGACAACACCGCAAGCTGCTCGGGCAACACACCGTTCAGCCTTTGTTCAATGTCTGCAACATTCATTACCGCTTCAGTGATCTTGTCAACAATTTCGCCCTGGATGGCCGAATCCTCGATCATCGGCGCAACCGTCTTCACATACGAGTCGGTGTTCAGGATTTGGTTTCGCGACCACACGGCCACAACCGAAGCGGCAAGCAACACCCCGCTCAGTGCCGCCATACCAATAGCCACCCTGGTGCGGATTTTCCTTGCAACTACCGCATCAGCCGTCATTTCACCATCATAAATGCTTTCCGTTCATCGCCTAGCGTCTACAGACATGAGCGATATTGACCCAGACAAACTAAAGATGTTCTCGTTCATGCTCTTCAGCAAACTTGAAGGTGCCGTCACTTCGGGAATGATCCATCTGGGCGACCAACTTGGTCTCTACAAAGCCCTCGCTGCTGCCAAGCACCCGCTCACCACCGCGCAGCTTGCCCACACCACCCAACTGAACGAACGCTGGGTTCGCGAATGGGCCTACAACCAAGCCTCCGCAAAAATGATCTCCACCCAAAACACACCGTCACCCACACCCAACATCACCGACGACACCTTCTTTCTTTCACCCGAGCAAACGGTGGTGCTTGCCACCGACGATCACCCCGCTTTCGGCATGGGCATGTTCCACCGGCTACCGCAAACAATGGAGTCGCTCAAGCGCATGCCCGAAAGTTTCCGCACCGGCATCGGCCACAACTACGACAGCCACGGCCCCGAAGGCGCAGTAGGCATCGAACGCAGTTTCGAGCCATGGACAAACGCCAACCTCATCTCGGCCGTTCTCCCCGCCCTCAACAACGTCACCAACTTGCTCCAACAAGGCGCACAAGTAGCCGACGTGGGCTGCGGCGCTGGCGGCGCAGTACTACTCATGGCCAAAGCATTCCCCACAAGCACATTTACTGGCTACGA
>CAMDJX010000036.1 GCA_945900735.1 Acidimicrobium ferrooxidans DSM 10331
ATGCCGCGAGCGAAAGCACTTGCTTCCACGGGGTCGAGGTGGTGATATCCACTTGTTTCAGGCTATCGGCACACGGCAAGTAGCGTGAACCGTCGTGATGACGCAATGAGTACAACACCAAGCGATGCGTCGCGCACCGACGCCGACAACGCTCGCTTTCGTGTTGGTGTCACGCTCGGTTTTTCGGCCTACTTCATTTGGGGCCTACTCACGTTGTATTGGAAAGCACTCAAAGAATTTGATGCGTTCGAACTCATTGGTTGGCGCATTGTCACCTCCGCCATCATTCTCGTTGCAGCCATGCTGGCCACTCGGCGCTTCTTCCCGCTGCTGCAAACACTTCGCAACACTCGCCTCGTTGCACGCATTGGCCTCGCAAGCGTGTTGCTCACCATCAACTGGACGACATACGTGTGGGCGGTCGTCAACAAACACGTTCTGGAAGTTGCGCTCGGCTATTTCATTGCACCCGTGTTCACAATCGTTGTTGGCGTTTTTGTTCTGCGCGAAAAACTGAGCACGCGCCAACGCATCGCGGTTGGCTTCGCGGTCAGCGGTATTGCGGTACTCACCATTGCCTACGGCCGCGTGCCATGGATTGCCCTCGTCATTGCATCGTCCTGGACAACGTACGGATATTTGAAGAAGCAAATTTCCCTGCCGCCGCTCGAAAGCCTCACCGCCGAAGTGCTGCTGCTGTTTGTTCCCGCCGCGTTGTTTGTTGCCTACACGTGGTCTGGCGCCGGCAGCGTGCCCACCACTGCAGGCGCACTAGCAATTGTGCTTGTGTTGTTCACCGGCGTCATCACGGCCGTGCCGCTGCTCATGTTTGCCGGCGCCTCGCAACGCACCCCGCTCACCATCATCGGGCCAATGCAGTACGTCGTACCAACCACAAACTTCCTTCTTGGCTGGCTGTTGTTCAACGAAGAAGTAACAAAGGCAAAACTGTCTGGCTTCGTTTTGATCTGGATTTGCCTAGCCGTGGTGTTGTTCGACTTGTTTAGCGTGCAGTGGCGGGCACAGCGGCCCCGGCAACAATTCGCTTCAAGCCCGCAATAACCGCCAAGTCTCGTTGTTGGTCGTTGACCACGGTGGAGAACCTCGACAAACCCGACATCACCACGTTGATGAGGTCGTGCAGCACCGTTGCATCAATGCCTTCCACGATCTCGCCGCGTTCAATTGCATCCGTGCACATCTTGTGCAAAAACGCCGAGCGAGCAAACCGCAACGACTTAATCGCATCAGATAAATCGGGGTGACGCTGCGCTTCGGAGGAAACACCGACAACGAAACTTGCAAGCGTTGGGTCTTTCGCACCCAGCTCGGCAATGGCATCAAGAATTGCCGAAAACTTGGCGGCAAAGGTTTCATGTTTTGCGGCTGCGGTTTCAAACGCGTCGTGCACCAGATCCTGCACTTCTGCGAAGGCCGCCACATACATTTCAAGCTTCGAAGGAAAGTAGTGATAGATGGCGCCGGTGGTGATGCCCACGGCTGCGGCAATCGAACGATTGGTGGTTGCCTCAAACCCAACGGTTGCAAACGAGCGGCGGGCTTCGGCAAGCAGGCGCTTACGCGTCTCGCCAGCATCGACAGCACAAGGCCGACCGAGCTTCTTGCCTACTGCCAACTTGACCATATATTCAGGCTAATTGGGCGAGAACGCGCTATACGAAGCGGCGCAGCAGCCCTGCCATCTCAATTGGTCTGTCGCCCTGCACGCTGTGCCCAGCGCCTTCCACAACCACAACCTCGGCAGCTGGGTTGCGTTTCTTCAACTCTTCAATGTCCTCGTCATCTACAACAGGCGAGGTACCGCCACGCACCATCAGCAACGGGCAATGCAAACTTGACACCACTTCCCACAACGGCGAAGCGGGCGGGTTTCCATGCGGCGTGTCGCTTTGTTCATTGCTGGATTGACCGCGGCGGTCGTAACGCCATGCCCACGACAAGTCGTCAAGTTGACGAGCGTTGTGCAAGATGCCCCGGCGCAAGCTGCTTTCAGATCGGGTTGGGTTATGTTCCTTCGTGCGCGCCAACAGCTCGTCAAAACTTGGGAAGCTTTGGGGCCCATTAATAAAGTCAAGCACTGCTTTTGCTTTTTTAGATGTCACGCCGGGCGTGATATCAACAAGCACAAGATGACGCACCAGTTGCGGGTGCGTGCTTGCAAGCGTGAGACACGTGAGGCCGCCAAGCGACATACCAACAATGGCTCGCGCGTTTGGCGCAAGCTGCTGAACCAATTGGGCCAAGTCGGCAGCCAAGATTGCGGGCGGATAGGTTGCGTCATCGCGCCAGCCGGAATGCCCATGCCCCGGTAAGTCCACCGCAATCAGCGAGCCGCCAAGCGACAACGCAACGGTGTCCCACGTGTGTGCATTTTGCGCGCTTCCATGCACCAACACCATGGTTGGTTCGCCTGCACCCCACTGCAACGCACTCATTGTTCGGCCGTCCGACAACTGTGCTTCAACGCGCTTCACAACGGGCGTGGGTGAAGCATCGATTGCGTACTCCGAAATGTTTTCGCCAAACATTGAAAACTCGTCGTACTGCACGCGCTCGCTCATTGGAAAGCTTCCGATCTTGTTATGGAGTAGTTGTCGTCGAAGCAACAACCGTTGTTGTGCCCCCAGGTTTTACGGTAGTCGTGCCACCAGGCGGGATGGTTGTCGTTGGCACATAGTTGGGGTCTGGCTTATCGAACGGCGGCACAGGCGAGCCATATTCCTCTGGTTCTTTGATGCCATCAAAAACATAAATACGATCGCCGTAGGCAACGAGTGCCGGGAAGTAACGGGCAACCGACATTGGGATGCGTATGCAACCGTGCGACGCGGGCTCGAGTGGAACCAAGATGGCGCCGTGCACGGCAATGTTGTAGTTGAAATACACGGGGTTGTACATGGTTCCTAATTTGGATTCGCGCATGCCAACTCGACGGTTATAGAAATAGAAAATTCCTGGAGGCGTGATTGCCTCGCCGCAAATGCCTTGCTTTATTTGAGCATTGGTGTTGTTGCCGTCTTCGCCCGGGTCGATGGTTACTTCTTCGCACCACTTTTCAGTTGAACCGCTCGAAATGTGGGTGATGAGTGCTGGCGCGCCGTCTTTAAACACGATCATTACTTGCTCTGGCAAATACAACTCCACATGTGTTGCCGTGTCGGCCTTGCGACGCGGCGAGATGCGCAAGTCGGACTGCATGATTGCCCACGTAGATTTCGTCACATTGCCTGTGGCCCTGTCTCGAGGAGTAGCCATCACCAATTTCTCAAATGCCCACATTGCTTGCACCGTGTTTTGGCCAAACACTCCGTCTTGCGGGCCCGGGTCGAAACGCAGTGCGGCAAGGCGCTGTTGCACGCGCAGCACGTCATCGCCCTTCATCCCCGTCTTCAGTGTGCGAGTAAGCGGCACCGTCACTAACGGAACATTGGTGCTCTCCACTACGACATCTGGGTTTGACGACTCGGTGTTTGAACCGTTGCCACCGTTGCCAACAACCGCAATTGCAACAACCGTTAACAGCACCGCGAATGCGGCTATCGCAGGGCGCCAGCGATCGTATGCGCTTTGGCGAAAGTCGCCGTACTCGTCGTGCAGTTCACGATCTTCGGGCTCGAAGTCGTCAAACTCATCAAATTCGTTATACGGAGTGTCGTCGTTCATTTACTTTTAGGTGCAAGTGCATTCAAATGCGAACGCAGCGCCCATGCCTCTTTCAAAATCTTCACAATGACCGAAGGTGAACTGAGCGTTGACACCCCACGCGTGCGAGGAAAGTAGTCGACGCCAAATTGCACAACATTCATCCCTAGCTTGCGTGCACTCACCATCAGTTCGGCATCGATAAACGAGCCTTCACTGGATAGTTGCACTTTTTGAAGCACGCTGCGACGAACCAGCTTGAATGCAAAGTTGACATCGCGAAAGCGGCAACCGAATAGCGCACGCACCAACAAGTTGTAAAAGAACGAATACACCACGCGCACATAACCCTCGCCCGTTCGGTCGAAGCGGTACGCAGCGACAATGTCGGCTTCGTACTGATTCATTAGTCGCATTGCCTTGTGCACTTCACGAAAATCGAATGGCAAGTCGGCGTCGGTGTACAACACCACATCGCCAGTTGCGGCCGCAAAGCCCGACTTGATCGACCCGCCAAGTTTGCGGTTAACGGGGTGATGCACCACCACTACTCGGCGGTTTGCGGCCGCTGCCTCGTCGGCAAGCTGGGCCGTTGCATCGGTCGAAGCATCATTGACAATGATCATCTCGTAGTCGGCAACGGTGTTTTGCGCGATCAACTCATCGCCAAGCTCGGTTGCGGCGTTCAGCGCTCGTTGCAGGTATTCCTCTTCGTTCCACATGGGGAAAAAGACGGAAAACTTCTCAAAACGTGGGCCCGACATCCCTATTCAGGCTAACTGCGAGCCCCGAGTTGTACTCTTCACGTAGTGCAGACACCCCCAGCCTTCCCCGCACCGCAGGCCAAGCCCACTGTTGGCATTAGCCGTGCATGGCGCCGTGCGATGGTGCTGTCGTGGCTGCTTGTTGCCGCGGCGCTCATCGTCGTTGCCGTCACCGGGCGCAATGTTGGCAAACCTGCGTGGTGGATCGGCCCCGTGTCTGATCCCACGCTGTTCAGCGTGTGGGCCCTGCCGTTCATTGGCCCGGCAGCCAGCATCGTTGCCACGTTTCGCATCGTTCGCTGGGCGCATCTCATTGGCCTTGCGTCAGCAGCCCTCATCGGTGTCGTTGCCGTCTTCGATATCAACAACTCTCCCGGCATCGCACTCATCGAATGCGTTGTTGCTGTTGCCGCAGCCCTCATCGCCATCGCTTCGTTTGCGGGACGCATTAAAACCAAGGCGTAAAGCGGTCGTATTCAGCGCATCAAGTTCGGTACCGTGGATGCATGCCTGAAACGAACCCAGCCGCGTCGCAAGCAAAAGTGCTCTCCTCGCTTCCCGTTGGCGAGCGCGTTGGCATCGCATTTTCGGGTGGACTCGACACGTCGGCAGCGGTTGCATGGATGCACGAAAAAGGTGCGCTGCCATACGCCTACACCGCCAATCTTGGGCAACCCGACGAACCCGATCTTGATGGCGTGCCAACTCGTGCCAAGCAATACGGCGCGCAGGGCGCACGTTTGGTGGATTGTCGAACCGAGTTAGTAGACGAGGGTCTTGTTGCGTTGCAGTGCGGCGCATTCCACATCACCACTGCCGGCAAAACATATTTCAACACCACGCCGCTTGGCCGCGCCGTCACCGGCACCATGCTCGTTCGTGCAATGAAACAAGACGACGTCGACATCTGGGGCGACGGCAGCACATACAAGGGCAACGACATCGAGCGCTTCTATCGCTACGGCCTGCTTGCCAACCCACAACTGCGCATTTACAAACCATGGCTAGATGCCGACTTCGTTCGCGAGATGGGCGGCCGCTCCGAAATGAGCGCGTTCCTCGCCAAAAAGAATCTGCCGTACCGCGACTCGGCCGAGAAGGCGTACTCCACCGACGCCAACATTTGGGGCGCAACTCACGAAGCAAAATCGCTTGAAGAACTTTCTTCCAGCATGCACATCGTCAAACCAATCATTGGCGTCGCCCACTACGACGCAAGTGTTGCAATCAAAACCGAAGACGTCACCATCCGCTTTCACGAGGGCTGGCCAGTGGCGCTCAACGGCAAAGAGTTTGCATCGCGCACCGAATTGGTTAACGAAGCCAACGCCATTGGCGGCCGCCACGGTTTGGGCATGAGCGACCAAATCGAAAACCGCATCATCGAAGCAAAAAGCCGCGGCATCTACGAAGCACCAGGGCTTGCACTGCTACACATTGCATACGAGCGCCTGCTCACCGCAATCCACAACGAAAACACCATCGAGAACTATCGCCAAATGGGCCGCCGTCTTGGCCGGCTGCTGTACGAAGGCCGCTGGTTCGACCCACAAGCACTCATGCTGCGCGAGCCACTGCTGCGTTGGGTTGGCTCACTCGTTTCTGGCGAAGTCACCGTGCAATTGCGCCGCGGCGACGACTACAGCATTCTCAACACCGTTGGCCCACACCTCACCTATGCCCCCGAGCGCCTCAGCATGGAGCGCGTTGAGGGCGCAGCATTCGGCCCGCTCGACCGCATTGGCCAACTCACTATGCGCAACCTAGACATTCAAGACACGCGCTCAAAAATTGATGAATATCGCGCAGCCGGCACCCTTGGCGGCGGCGGCTTACTCGAACTGGAGTAACTAGCGCGTAATAAGTTCGCGCGTTACGGCTGCAAGCAGTGCGGCACGCTCTGCCATCTTCGAAACCTTCACATGTTCGGTGTCGGCATGTGCACCACCACCGCACGCACCAAAACCATCCAGCGTTGGCACACCAATCGCAGCAGTGAAGTTGCCATCGGAACCGCCGCCAACTGCAATGCCCTGCAGGTTGTCTATGTTCATTTCATCCGCAAGGCGCTTGGCAACAGCAAACAACTCGGTTGCAGCCGACTCGTGCATTGGTGGCCGATTGACTAAGCCACTGACCGTAATGGTTGCGCCAGCAACCGTTGGCGCCAGCGCAGCAAACGCGGCTTCCACTCTGGCTTTTTCGCTTAATTCATTTACACGCACATCAACCGTTATTCGTGCTCGTGCCGGCACAACGTTTTCGGTGGTGCCAGCAGTAGCAACCGTTGGTGTCACAGTTGTTCCCACTTCGGGCTTCGCAATTGCAGCAATCGCCTGCACCTGATGTGCCAACTCGATCAACGCATTGATTCCCTTTTCGGGTTCCAACCCTGCGTGCGACGCACGACCTGCAATATCAACAAGAAAAGTGCCAACACCCTTGCGCGCAATCTTCAGCGCGTCGCCGTTGCCGCTTGGCTCCAGCACAAGCACGGCACCACATGCCTTTGCACGCTCTTCAATCAACGCACGCGACGTGTACGAACCGACTTCCTCATCGGACGTAATCAAAATCTCCACTTGCGACACTTCCCGAATGTGCGACAAACCATAAATCGCTTGCACAATGCCGGCCTTCATATCGAAGATGCCTGGGCCGCGCACAATGTCGCCCTCGCGAGAAAACTTTCGGTTGGCAACGGTGCCCACAGGAAACACGGTGTCGTGATGGCCAACGATCAACACCTTTGCGTTGTCGCCACCCTTCCAATGCACATGCGGGCCTTCGCTCGACTCGATAATTGCTGGGGGCGTTCCCAAAAGCCGCGTCATCAAATCGGCCAGAAAGTGCGCGCTGGCAGTCAGCAGTTCCACTTCATGAGAAGGCGATTCGATATTGACAAACTGCTCCAGCGTTTCCACCATCTGGGGCACGTTGGCCTCGGCAGCAGCGCGTAATTCGCTTAATGAGGGTGTAGCAGTTGGCAACGGCACCCCTCTATCGTGCCATGCAATACGCCAATTTGGGCGCTGTATTGAGAAGTGCCCGGGATCGGACTCGAACCGATACGACTATTTCTAGTCAGGGGGGTTTAAGCCCCCCGCGTCTACCATTCCGCCACCTGGGCGAGCGGTTTTAGGCTACGCGTGTTTGGGATGGAATGTGGTGTGTTTCCGCGTCCATCTGGGTATCGACAAAACCCTGCAGCGACAGAATGGCCCACAGCGCAGTGCGCACGTGATCGGCTTCGGGGGCAACTAAACGGTTGACAACGATGACGCCTTCGATCATGTCGGCGAGCACTGCAACAAACGGGCGGTCACGAAGTGCAACGGCAACGACACCGCCGTGTTCGCGGCGGCGAACGGTGCGATCGACGCCAAGCACGCGTGGTGGGCTGCGAAAACCTGGGGCGTCGAGGCCGAAGCGCTGGGTTTCGGTGGCGATGAGGCGGGCAACCGCTGCGAACTGCATGGTGACAGAAGCAGTGGCGGAGGGTGTTACCCGAGTACTCATGGGGTCAGCATGACACACCCCTGTGGCACAGTGACTGCGCCATGACAGACACGACAACTCCCCCAGAAACAACGATGAACCCAATGCAACAAGAGGTGTTGGAAGCACTTTCTAAACAACCCGATTGGCAACCGCTGTCGCGCAACGTAATTGAAAGCATTCGCGAACAATTGCATGAGGGGCTTGCCGATGTTGCTGCAAAGTTGTCGCCCGATAACGCCATGTGGGTGAGCAAACACAAACTGACCACGGTGCATGGCTGCGAAGCAAACCACATGGCAAGCCTCACCAATTTTGAATGGACACTGGGCAATGTAAAAGGAACAGTGCTGCACAAAGCAATCGAGCTTGGGCTCAACTGGCGTGGCCCGGTGGTGCCTGCAGTGGTTGTCGACGAAGCACTCGATCAACTCGCGCACAACGAAGGCGCAAGTGCCAGCCAATTCATCGAGCAATTGCCCGAAGGCGACATGGCCCAACTTCGTAGTTCGGCTATCGATTTGTACACCAAGTTCGACGAGTGCTTCCCCACCCTGAAAGCAGCGTGGCGACCGGTGTTAGAAAGCAGCGCCCGATACGAAATGTTCGATCAGCGAATCAACCTTTCCACCCGGGCCGACCTCACCCTTGGCGCCCCCGGCTCCAAAGTGATTATCGACGTGAAATCGGGTCGCCTACATTCCAGTCATCGCGAAGAGTTGCGGTTTTATGCGCTTGTTGAAGCAATGCGCACGGGCATGACACCGCGGCGGCTTGCAAGTTATTCGTTGGTAACTGCACGCCCCGAAGTGGAAGACGTAACCGAGGGCGTGTTGCAGGCGGCAGTTCGCAAAACTGTCGACGGCATCAAACACATGGTGGAGTTGCAACGCGACCATCGCAAACCAACAACCCGTGCCGGCAATGCATGCCTGTGGTGCCCGCTGATTACGTCGTGCAAAGAGGGCGCCAGTTTCATTGTGCGCCGCAACGACCCAGACGCAACCAACAACTAGCTGTCAGTTATCGCACATCAGTGCAACGGGCACACCAAGTGCTGCTGCACTTCTGAATGTTGCAATGCGGCGGCCTGGCTGCACCGCGGGTTTTGGCGGGCTTAATACGTCTGGCCCCAAGTGTGCAGCGATGCCGTCTAGGTCCTGCACATTGAGAACAAAACCCCACAACGATGCAGGCCCTTCGGGCATGGATGGCATGGTTACTAACTCCACCACCACCGAACCAAGTTTGTGGAAACCCTGCGTGACACCGTTTCCTGCATCGCGCGTGCGCTTCAGTGGTGCGCCTGTTAGTTGTGCAAGTGCATCAGACGTGCGCTGCAGGTTTGGCGTATTGATCACTACGTGATCCACACCAACTACATGCAGACCAAAACCAGAGTTCGGTGTTGCTTGCGGGGTTGCCGCGTTCGTGGCAAGAGATGTTGTGATGCCATCAATCTGTGTGGTGGAAGCATCGATTTCGGAGATCGACCATGCATGCAAGCCCGGGGCAAGGGTGCTGTCGATGCGCAGCGAAACATCGGCAAGTAAGCAACGATTTTCGTTAGAGAAGTGAATCCCTATTGCCTCCCAACCTGTGGGGGCACCACCGATGGCCAATTCGCAAACTCGTGCAGCGCTTGGCGCAGGCACGACGGCGTTATTGCTCAGCCACGCCCCATGTTTGGGCGCTTACCGTGGTTGGCCTTTGAGCGACGCATCTTGGCCTTTTTCTTCTTGGTCTTCTTCGACATAGTCCCGCCATGCTAACGGCGAAAGTGGCTGTTTCAGCCCTAACCCTGGCGCCACCTGGCTCGCCCATCTGAATAGGGAGTACCCGATGCGTTCGTTTTTGCACAAACGTACGACTTGCCGCTGGCGGCAACGCCTGTTGCGCCTTCTGGTTTACACCAAGCGCCCGGGTACACCGTTGCGACGCCCGAAGGCGTAGTGGCTGGCGAAGTTGCGGGTGTTGTGTCGGAGCTTGGCGCTTTTGTGGTGGTGCTTGGCGACGTGACTGCGGGAGTCCGCGTTGTGGGCGAAGTTGTGGGCGTAGTTATAGGTGTGGTTGGTGGAAGGGTCACCATCACGCCCATCAGTGGCGCGTCGCTCGACGCGGCGATGGTGAGGCCAGAGCACGATGAGGTGAGCAGGTTTTTGATTCTGCCCCACTCACTTTTGTCCATCGACAATTCCCAACGGGCCTTCACCGCAACCCAGTTGCCGATGTAGGTACATATATATGACTTCAGTGGCGGCAGCCAGTTGGAGGGATCTTTGTCGCTCTTTTGCTGGTTGACGCGATCGGTTACTGCGGCAAGCGTGCGCCTGTCGGACGTGTCGTTGGCATACGCCTTACGCGTTGCCGAAGACCACGCCCAAGCGCCCGAATCCCATGCTTCTTTCAATGCAACGACATGGTCGATGTCGATGTCGGAAGGGTCGCTAAACCGTGCGCCGTCGTATGGCGAAACCCAGTCGCCGGCAACTACGTCGCAGCTGATTGGGTCTACCTGCGCGCGGGTGATGCTGTCGCGTTTCAATACCTGATCGCGCGAATCACAACCGTCGCCATCGATGTCGCGCCAATGTTCGAAGAGCGATCGCTGATAGCCGTTTGGTCGTTCGTTTTCTACGCGGATGGTTTGCAAAACGGCAAGTGCGCTGCCACCGGCGGCATTAGGCCGAACACCTTTCGCACCGAGATTTGGAGCAACCGCAGTGGAAGCAACGGCGATGGTGACAACAAGTGCGGCACCATGAGCAACAATGCGCCACTTCATGTGTTCAGCGTACCGACAATGTCACCTCGGGTGTCGTCGCAAGGTCGGTGTCTTCTATTTCGATAAAGATGCATTCGCCCGGGCACACTTCTGCTGCTTGCACAACTGCTGAACGATTGCGTGGTTCTACAAACGCCAAACTGCCAGAACTACCGGGATCATTGAGTGGTTGGCCGCGCTCGGCAACATAGGCAATGCCATCTTCAAGTTGCACAAATGCGTCTGGACAGTGATCGACACACAGCCCATCGCCAGTGCATAAGTCTTGATCGATCCACACGCGCACGCTGTAACGATAGTTAGGCGGGCCTACAAGTTGACAAGCATTGCCAAACAAATCAGTGACATCAGGCCAATATTTCGCGTCACATTCCACCAACTAATTGGTTTGGCCGACCGAGAGCCGAAGCAGGAACATGGCGGACGCACGCCCTCGCGAAGGCGCGCAACAAGCAGCGCGGTGAATGCGGCCAACAGAGCCAACGCGGCAAGCCGAACTGCGGTGGTTGCAACTTCGGCAACAAGCAAACAACCAAGCACCAACTCCACCCAGCGAACCGAGGGTATTGCCCAGACGGGGGCGCCAAGTTTTCGTGCCTGCACCAACCAATCGGGGCCAGCAAGGATTTTTTGCACGCCAGCAAAAACGAAAACTACGCCGACAACAGACGCGCACCACCACGCAAAAGAAAACATGTTGCGAATTACTGGCTTGTTTCTACGCCAGCAACTTTGCCTTTGTAAAACACCATTGCTTCATCGGCCGAGTCGGTGGTGTGCAGGTGGTCTACGCGGCCAAGAACAAACCAGTGGTCCCCCGCTTCGGTAACCGATTGAATCGAGCAATCAATCCAGCCAATCGAGTTCGGAAGCACGGGCATTCCGTTTGCCGACTTTGTCCACTGCAGGCCTTCGAACCTGTTTGCGCCACCCTCTTGGGGTTCTTTGGCAAAGCGCCAACACTCGTCGGCTTGTGCGCTGGAAAGAATGTTTGCGCAAAATCTTTTTCCTTCGGCAATTGCCGGCCAGCTGCGAGATTGCAAGCCAGGGAAGAACCCAACCAGTGGTGGCTCTAGCGAAACAGAAACGAACGAACCGATGGTGATGCCGAATGGTTCGCCGCCCGAGTTGAGGCCAGTGACCACCACAACGCCAGTGGGCAGATGCCCAAGGACGTGACGAAAACGCGCGCTATCAAACTCGGCTGCCATTGATGCGATGTTACTCAACTATGGTTTCGCTATGGCCGCTTCAGCGAACATCAGCACGCATACCGTGCGCGCAAACAACATTGACTTCACCTATTTGCAATGCGGCAGCGGGCCACTTGCGCTCTGTCTGCATGGCTTCCCCGACTCGGCAAATACATGGCGACACCTGCTGCCGAAGCTTGCCGAGGCCGGGTTCTGCGCCGTTGCACCATTCATGCGTGGTTTCGCGCCAACGTCGGTTGCACCAAATGGCGCGTACCAAACTGCTGCGTTGTCGACCGACGCAAATGCATTGCACGAAGTGCTTGGTGGCAACTCGGACGCTGTGATTATTGGGCACGACTGGGGTGCGCCTGCAACTTACGGTGCTGCGCTTCTTGCCCCCGAACGCTGGAGCCGCGTCGTTGGCATGGGAGTACCGCCGTGGGGTGCAATGGGCAAAGCGTTCGTTGGCAACCTGGAACAACTACAACGCAGTTGGTACATGTTCTTTTTCCAACATGGCCTCAGCGATTTCGTGGTGAGTGCAAACAACCTTGCATTCATCGACATGCTGTGGCAACAATGGTCGCCCGGTTTCGTTTCACCAGTGGATGTTGACAACGCAAAGGCATGTCTTGCTCAGCCAGAAAACCTTGCGGCAACGCTTGGTTATTACCGGGCAACGATTGGTGCTGGCTACCGCGACCCGCAATTAGAGGAAGCGCAAGCCGTGTTGCAAAGCGAGAGCCCAACGCAGCCTTTGCTATATCTGCATGGCAGCACAGATGGCTGCATCGGAGCCGAGGTGGCTGCAGATGCCGCAACCCGCGCACCCGAAAATGCGCGTGTGGAAATCGTTCAGGGTGCTGGCCACTTCATGCAACTAGAGCAACCGGCTGTTGTTAATGAACTGATTGTCAACTGGGTGACTGGTAGCAGTCGTTAACCATCACGATTAATCGATCGTTCAGAAGCGATTGCACAATTCGTTGCACGCGGTCTTCCTGATCGCGCAAGTTCATGACGCGTGCGGCATCGGCGCAACGTACAGTGCCACTTACTAGGGCTTTCATCAGCTTGCCTCGGGCTTGTCTGTCGGAGCCTTCAAAACGCGCCTGAGGTTTGCTGGTGCCGGCAGTTGCTGGTGCGGGGTCGTCTTCGCCATCAATATTCCACATGCACAAACTGTTCACAACGCACCCGTCGCATTTTGGTGCGCGTGCAGTGCACACGGTTGCGCCAAAGTCCATCAGCACTTGGTTCCATTCCCACGACAGCCCTTCGGGCACCAACGCGTCGGCAACTAATTGCAATTCCTTTTTCGCAAACGATCGGTTTTCAATGCGGGCAATCACGCGCGCAATGTTTGTGTCGACAATGCCAATATCTTCGTGGTCGGCAAATGCAAGTACCGCTCTGGCGGTGTAGTCGCCAATGCCGGGTAACGCCAGCAGTGCTTCCAGCGTTGACGGAACTTCACCGTTGTGTTGCGCCACCATCTGTTTTGCAGCATCGTGCAAGTTGCGGCAACGGCGCGGGTAACCAAGGCCTTGCCAAATATCTAGCAACTGGCTGAGGCTTGCGCTTGCACATTCGGTCGGTGTTGGAAACTGCTCGACGAAAGCTTCAAATTTGGGAACCACTCGGTCGATCTGGGTTTGCTGAGACATCACTTCGCTCACCAGCACAAGCCAGCGGTTGCGTGTTGCGCGCCATGGAAAATCGCGTAACTGCGGCAGACCCCACTGCAACAGTGGGTCGACGATTGGGGTCAATCGCTCCAGACGTCGTGACCGTCGTAGGGGCGTGCGCGGTTTGGCATTGCCGAACGCTTCCACACCATTACGCGACGACGGAAGTAACACACTTCCTTGCCGTCTTGGTTAAAGCCCTTTGTCTCAACCAGTACTACGCCGCGATCATTTTTGGACTTCGACTCTTGTACATCCAGCACACGCGTTTCGGCGTGGATGGTGTCGCCGTGAAACGTTGGAAACTTGTGCTGCAGTGTTTCAACTTCAAGGTTGGCAATTGCTGCGCCGCTCACGTCGGGCACGCTCATGCCAAGAACCAACGAGTACACCAGGTTGCCCACAACGACGTTGCGGCCTTGCACGCTTTGCGATGCGAACCAATCGTTGGTGTGCAACGGGTGATGATTCATGGTGATCATGCAAAACAAATGATCGTCGGCTTCGGTGATGGTCTTGCCTGGCCAGTGGCGATACACGTCGCCAACTACAAAATCTTCGAGGGCTCGGCCAAAAGGGCGTTCGTGAACGGTCATGTCAAATTACGCTACACACTTTCTTGGTGCTATTGCCCAGTCGGGGTGTCGTCGTCGGTGTTGTACATGCCCTTGAAGTCTGGCAATGGAAACTGCCCAGTACGGTCGCGCGGGGCATAGTGCTCGAGAAAATCGTAACGACTGGTTGGGTGCTCGGTTGCGTCGCGCGCAACGCGAGTAAGCGGTTGCAGCTTGGCTCTGCGCTCGATGGCAAAGGGGCCGACACGAAGCGAAAGGTACGTAAGCCCTCCAACAAAAATTGGCAGCCAATACTGCGCGATGCGGTAGGTAAGAACGCCAACGGTTGCGGCGTTGCTGGTGAGGCCGAAGCCAACCAATGTTGGAATGTAAATACCTTCGACAATGCCAAGACCGCCAGGCGTAATTGGAACAACCGCCATGATGTTGGCAAGGCCAAACGCAACGATCAACAAGTCCAGGCTGACACTGCCACCAAACGCGCGCAGGAAAACCCACAGCGCTGCCGCGTCGAGCAACCAGTTCAGTGCAGCCCACCCAAGCACGCGGAACAACAACTGAGGTTCGGCTGCAAGGCCCTGCAAACGGTTGCCCAAATGCCGCAACGTATCCGCCGCACGATCTTCGTTCATGCGCAATTTGCGTGCAATAAAACGCAAAGCGCGTTCTGCTCTGCCCTGCCCATCGATAACGCCTAACACCAGGCCTGCTGCAACGAGCATCACAATGACACCGACTAAAGCGGCAGAGCCGTATGCGGCGTTTACGCCACGGCCAGGAATAGATGCGATCAAACCAACCCACAAAATGAGATTCAACACCACTGCCGAACCGAGGCC
>CAMDJX010000037.1 GCA_945900735.1 Acidimicrobium ferrooxidans DSM 10331
GTTTTAGTGGTTGATTTCGGTGCGCAGTACGCCCAATTGATTGCCCGTCGGGTGCGCGAAGCGCAGGTGTATTCCGAAATCGTCCCGCACCGTATTTCTGCCAGCGAGGTGCAAGCCCGCAAGCCAATCGCCATCATTTTGTCGGGCGGGCCAGCAAGCGTGCATGTTGAGGGTGCCCCGATACTCGATCGAGAAATCTTTGAGTTAGGTATTCCCATTTTGGGAATTTGTTACGGCGCCCAATTGATTGCACAACAGTTGGGTGGGGTTGTCGCTCGCGGCGGGCGCGGCGAATATGGCCGCACACAGTTGCAGCGCATCACTGGGTCGGCGTCGCAGTTGCTGCACGACGGCATTCCGGCCCAATTCAGTGTGTGGATGAGCCACTTTGATGCCGTGTCGCAATTGCCGAGTGGCTTCATTGCAACGGCAAGCACGCCAGAAGCGCCGATGGCAGTGATTGAAAACCCAGCGAAGAAAATTTGGGGAGTGCAGTTTCATCCTGAGGTTGCGCATTGCGAACACGGTCAGGACGTGCTCGAACGGTTTTTGCACGACCTCGTTGGCGTGCCGCGCAACTGGACGATGTCGTCAATTGTTGAGGATCAAGTTGCTGCAATTCGCAAGCAAATAGGAACCGATCGCGTGATCTGTGGCTTGTCGGGTGGGGTGGACTCTGCCGTTGCTGCAGCGCTTGTGCACAAGGCTGTTGGTAAGCAACTGACTTGTATATATGTAGACATCGGCCTGATGCGCAAAAACGAGAGCGAGCAAGTCGTCGAGACGTTCCATCGCGTCATGGGGATAGAGCTGATCCATGTGGACGCCGGTGCGCGCTTTTTCGAAAAGCTGCAGGGCGTGACAGAGCCCGAAGCGAAACGCAAAGCCATTGGTGAATTGTTTGTGCGAATCTTTGAAGAACACACGGGCGGCCTCACCGACGCAAAGTTCCTTGTTCAGGGCACGCTGTATCCAGACGTGATTGAAAGCGGCGGGGTGGACGGCACCGCAAGCGTGATCAAGAGCCATCACAACGTTGGCGGCCTGCCCGACGACATGACGCTGCAATTGTGCGAACCATTGCGCACGCTGTTTAAAGATGAGGTGCGCAAAGTTGGAACCGAGCTTGGCCTGCCGGACGAAATCGTGTGGCGCCAACCATTTCCTGGCCCAGGTTTGGGTGTTCGCATCATTGGCGAAGTAACACCGGACAAAGTGGCCATATTGCAAGAAGCCGATTTCATCGTGCGCGAAGAAGTTCGACTTGCCGGTTTAGAGCGCAGCATTTGGCAAGCGTTTGCTGTGCTTGCAGATATTCGTTCGGTTGGCGTGATGGGCGATGAGCGAACGTATGGTCACCCAATCATCATTCGTGCAGTGACAAGCGAAGATGCAATGACGGCAGACTGGGCGCGGTTGCCATACGACTTGTTGGAAAAAATGTCGTCTCGAATTATTAATGAGGTGAAAGGTATTAACCGCGTGGTCTACGACATCACGTCGAAACCACCAGGAACCATCGAGTGGGAATAGCCCGTAGTTATAGGCAAATAGCCGCCTAACACCTAGCCAAATGGCTCGGTAGAATGAACAAATCATGATCCGTGACGCCGTTGGGCGTATACGTCCTTGCATGCCTGTATTGGCCGCCATCATCCTCTCCACCACTGTGGCTGTAGGCGTTATTGCCATGCCCGTTCAGGCAACGGGCGGGTCGGCAGATGAGCAGCGTCGTGTTAACGAGATCATCAACGAACTGGATCGGCTGGGCGCGCAGATCGATGCGTTGGGCGAGGACTACGCGCTTGCTGTGAATACGCAGGAAGACTTGGCCGTAGAAATTGCATCGACTGAGGCGCGCATTGCGGAAAAAGAAAAAGAATTGGTTGCAATGCAAGGCGACTTGCAAGCAGCAGCCTTGAAATCGTTTGTGCGTGGCGGGTTCTCGAGCACGTTGTCCAACATTTTGGGGTCCACCAGTTCGATCGGCGATTCGGTTCGCAAGAAATATCTCACTTCGGCAGCCTTGAACACGGGCGCTGGCAACACCGACGCGTTGCAGGGAATCATTGACGACCTCGCCAAAGAACGAGCGACGCTGGAGAAGCAACGCAAAAAAGCCGAGAGTGCAGCCGACTACGCGGTATCGCGTTTAAATGCGGCAGAGTCGTTAGCAAGCACATACGAGTCGATGCAGTCGGCAGCAGAGCGAGAACTTGGTTCGGCACTGCGCAGCGAGAGGCAGCGCCGTGAAGCGGCAGCGCTTGAATCCGCGCAGGCAGAGGCGGCAAAATTTAAGGGCTCAAAGTATGCAAACGTTGCGCCACCATCGTCGAAAGCAGGGGTTGCAATTAAGGCTGCGGTTGGCCAATTAGGTGTGCGTTACGTGTTCGGTGCCAAGTCTCCCGGCAATGCGTTCGATTGCTCAGGTCTTACTTCGTATGCATGGGGCGTTGCCGGCGTAGGCATTCCGCGTACTTCGCGTACGCAATACGCGGGGCTCACCCGAATTCCTACTGCCGCGATTCAGCCGGGCGACCTTGTATTTAGCGGATACCCAATTCACCACGTTGGCATGTATGTGGGTAATGGGCAGATGGTGCACGCGCCGCGAACTGGCGACGTTGTAAAGATCAGTGCAGTGTCGTGGTCGCGTGTCGTTGGGGTTGCTCGACCGAAGTAAGTTTTAGTCATGTCAAAGGTCGTCGAGTTAATAGGTTGGAAGAGCGGCTCGTTTACTGCTGCCGGAATATCGCACGCTACGTACCGCAAGGGAAGTGGCCCAGCTGTAATTGTTGTGCACGAGATCCCCGGAATTACACCTGCAGTTTTGCAATTTGCCGAACGCGTTGTTAGTTCTGGCTTCACTGTGGTGATGCCGTTGTTAGTCGGCGAAGTTGGTCGTGCCCCAAGCGGAAAGTACATCGCTTCGTCTATGAGCAAGATCTGTGTGTCGCGAGAGTTCACCACCATGGCAATGCACCAAACTTCGCCAGTCATTGCGTGGTTGCGAGCTTTAGCTAAGTCGTTGCATGCAGAGGTTGGTGGCGTAGGTGTTGGCGCAATTGGTATGTGCTTTAGCGGCGGTTTTGCACTTGGAATGATGGTGGACGACATCATGGTCGCTCCGGTGCTGTCGCAACCAAGCATGCCTTTCTCGTTGGGCAAGGCTCGTGCGGCAGATCTCAACTTGAGCCCCGATGACGAACTGATCGTGAAGCAGCGGGCCGAAGCGGGCTGTCAGGTGCTTGGGCTTCGTTTCACTGGCGACAAGCTTGTTGGTACTCGTTTCGAATCGTTGCGCAAATTGTTGGGGGATGCTTTTGTCGCTGTCGAATTTGCATCGTCAACCAAAGCCGATCATTCGGTATTGACGGAACAGATACAGGAAGACGGCGTGGTTCGGGTGCTTGATTTCTTGCGCCAAAAATTGCTGAAGAATTAATCAGTCAATTTCGACAACAAAGCGCGGGTCGCGAAAACTCTTCAACGACTTCAGAGCCCCCGCTGGCGAAGTGCAGGTAGTCAAAATGTGGCGAGCCAACCGGCCTTTGGCCGCCTTCGCATCGTGGCCGCCAGCCTTGCCTGTTTTTTCGTTGAGGCCAACCACAAAGTAGTTGACAATCTTTTCGGTGTCGGCAGTGAACGCTGCCCGATGTTCGTTCGGAAGAAGGTCGATCACGGTGGAACCGGCAAAGGTTTTGTTGAGCACTACCGAAAGGTGATCGTGCCAATAGCGCGAGACAAGGCCCATGGGGGCCATGCGCGCACCCATTTTTAAGCGATAGTCGGGTGTTGGGTCGTCTGCGCGAACGGCGCCGAGCAAACCGGAAATAACGATGATGCTGCGCAGGGCACGAGTGCGTTGCGGGGCGGTGAGCGTCGAGAGATCGAGGTGATCCCAGACCACCCCCGTGTAGCGCTCGAATGCGGGTAGCGATGGCGCGCCTTTGAGGTGGGCGTTGGCCGCACGTGCCCGCGCAAGGTGAATGCCCTTCACGCCAAGAAGTTTTTCGTCGCCGCCTTTTAGTGTTGCTAAACGTTGTACAAGTTCGCTTCGTTGCGCTGAAAGTTGTTTGCCAAACGCTCCTGATGTATCACGCCAAGGCTTTGTTGTTAGCCCACCCTCAGCCTTGCCTTCGGATGGTGGGAGCAAGATGAAGAGTGACGCCACGACCCAAAAGTCTGCCCTACCCACGAGTAAGATTTGGGTATGGCAACGGTAAAACCAGCACAAAATTGGCAAACAGACTGGGACCACGCCGATCCCGCGTACAACCAACAAGCGCATCAAATTTGGGACGACCTCCGTGAGACATGCCCCGTCGCACACACCGATCGATATGGCGGCGCATGGTTACCCGTTCGCCACGAAGACATTTCTGCAATTGCGCGCGACACCGATCACTTTTCATCTGAGGGTGCGGTGTTGTCGAACAAGCCACCACGCGAAGAATGGATCTCCACTGCACCAATTGGCGGCGCTCCACCCATTACTTCCGACCCACCATTTCACGCCGATGCAAGGCGTTTGTTGTTGCCAGCATTCAGCCCGCAAGTTATTGCCGAGTGGGAGCCAGAAATTCGACGCTTGTGCAACGAGCTCATCGACAATCTTGAAGGCCTTGATGTAGTCGACGCTGCGGTGCAGTATGCGCAAAACATTCCGGTCTATGTCATTGCCCGCATGCTTGGGCTTCCGCTTGAAGACAGCGACTATTTCCGCGACACCGTTCATTTGGTACTTGAAGAAATTGGTGCCGAGTTCGGCGACCGTCGCGCCGGCTTCGAAAAACTCGATGCGTACTTGGCAGTCCATGTGCGAGACCACATCGAAAACCCGAAAGACGATCTCATTGGGTTCTTGCTTAACGCAAAGATTTACGATCAACCGTTGTCACCAGAACACGTTGTTGGCACCATCATTTTGCTCATGGTCGCGGGCATCGACACCACCTGGAGCTCCATCGGTTCGTCCATCTGGCACTTAGCGCATCACCCATCCGACTTGGCCCGCATGGTGGCCGAACCCGAGTTGTTGCCAACTGCAATCGAAGAGTTGTTGCGTGCCTATGCGCCAGTAACAATGGCTCGCATTGTCAGCCAAGATGCAGAAATCGGTGGATGCCCAGTGAAACAAGGCGACTCGGTTCTGCTTCCTTTCCCCGCCGCTAACCGCGACCCCGAAGTGTTCGAAGATGCCGACACCGTGATCATCGATAGGGAAGTCAATCGACACGTCGCATTTGGTCTTGGCATTCATCGTTGCTTGGGCTCCAACCTCGCACGGCTCGAATTGCGCCTTGCTGTTGAAGTGTTCATCAACCGATTTCCCAAGTTTGAATTAGCCGACCCAGGCGCTGTCACCTGGAGCCTCGGTCAGGTCCGCGGGCCACGCAAATTGCCTGTGCGAATTGTGCAACGCTCGTAATCAGTGTCGCATTCTCAACCCCCAACAGCCATAGACCTGGCTGCCCTTAACCCAGACCAACGTGATGCAGTAGTGCATCCAAGTGGGCCGTTGTTGGTTGTTGCCGGCGCGGGCTCTGGAAAAACTCGGGTATTGACGCAACGTATTGCGTATCTCATTGCGCAGGGTACGCACCCCATGAATATCTTGGCGATCACCTTCACCAACAAGGCCGCCCAGGAAATGCGGGAGCGTGTAGAGGCACTTGTTGGTCCTGTTGCAAAACAAATGTGGGTCAGCACTTTTCACGCAGCGTGCGTTCGAATTCTGCGCGCCCAAGCCGAGCACATTGGCTACCCAAAGACGTTCTCTATTTACGATCAGTCGGACTCGCAGCGCTTGGTGGGCTATTGCATCCGCGACCTCGGTCTCGACCCAAAGCGCTACACGGCGCGCGGTGTGCAAGCGCGCATAAGTTTGTGGAAAAACGAGTTGGTTATTCCGCACGACGCAGCATCCAAGGTCGACAACTCGATTGATGCAAAATATGTCGACGTCTATCGCGAATATCAGAAGCGCTTAGAGCGCAACGGGGCAATGGATTTCGACGATTTACTCACCAACACCGTGCGCTTGCTTCGCCAGCACCCCGAGGTGCTTCGTTCATATCAGGAACGCTTTAAACATGTTTTGATCGACGAATACCAAGACACCAACATGGCGCAAAACGCCATCGTGCTGATGCTTGGTGCGCTTCACCACAACGTGTGTGTTGTGGGCGACACCGACCAAAGCGTGTACCGATTTCGCGGCGCCGACTTCCGCAACATTCTGGAATTTGAAACAGCGTTTCCCGAAGTAACAACGGTGGTGCTGGCACAGAACTACCGCAGCACCCAAACCATTTTGGATGCGGCCAATGCGGTCATCACCAACAACGTTGAGCGAAAGCCTAAAGAGCTGTGGACGGATTTGGGTAAGGGCGAAAAGATTGTTCGTTACTACGCCGACAACGAGCACGACGAGGGGCGTTGGGTTGTCTCGCAGTTAAAGCAGCAGCACGACAGCGGCCATCGAATGTGGAGTGAACTTGCCATTTTTTACCGCACTAACGCACAGAGCCGTGTGATGGAAGAGGCGCTCATTTACGCGGGCGTTCCGTACAAAGTAATTGGTGGCACCAAGTTCTACGACCGGCGCGAGATAAAAGACGCGCTTGCATATTTGCGCTTGGCTGCAAACCCGCTAGACGAGGTGAGCATTAAGCGCGTGCTTAACGTGCCCAAGCGCGGCATTGGCGATACGTCGGTAGGCAAGATCGATGCATTCGCCTACGAAACGGGTGTTTCGTTTGCTGTAGCGCTTCGTCAAGCTGCTGCTGCAGGCGTAGGTGCAGCAGCGCAGAAGGGCATTAACGCCTTCAACTTGCTGATAGACGAATGTCAGTCGATGCTTGCAGACGGCCCGGCCAATGTGTTGCGCCACGCGCTCGAATCCAGCGGTTACCTGCGCGAACTCACGGCAGAAAACACAGTCGAGTCGGCAGGGCGCGAAGAAAATGTGCTCGAACTGATTGGCGTTGCAAACGAATTCACGCAGGTTGACGAGTTTTTGGAACAAGTTGCACTTGTTGCCGACACAGACAAACTGGATTCCAACAACCATGTCACGCTGATGACGTTGCACTCTGCAAAAGGCCTGGAATATCCCGTGGTGTTCATCGTGGGCGTTGAAGAGGGCATCTTCCCGCACAACCGAGCCCTGACCGACGCTGTGGAGTTAGAAGAGGAACGCAGGCTTGCGTATGTGGGTATTACGCGCGCAAAAGAGCAGTTGGTCTTAAGCCATGCGTGGAGCCGCAGTTTGTTTGGCAACACCCAGTACAACCCACCGTCACGCTTTCTCGACGAGATTCCCGAAGAACTTATTCAGCGTGAAGGAAGTTTTGACTCTGGCGCAGATGCGGAACGGTATAGCTATCGATCACGTGAGGACCGCAGTTATGCACCAACCCAGCGACTCAATCGACACAACACTTCGGTGGCTCCTGTTTCGCAAAGTGTTGCGCAATCTCTCAATCACGACTTTGCAATTGGCGACGACATCGAGCATCCAACGTTTGGTGAGGGCATCATCATTGATATTCGCGGCCAGGGCGAAAAAGCAGAAGCATCAATTAGGTTCCGCTTGGTAGGAACAAAACATCTTTCGTTGGCGTGGGCTCCACTCAAAAAAATGAAGCAGTGAATTTAAGGGGCTGGTGTTCCCCGTAAATCAATCAGCAAAGTGGTTTTGTTTTCGACAATTGGTCGCACATCGAGCGGCGCCTGCAATTGATCTACCTGCAGTGTTCGGCCCGTGCAATCGGTAAACGTGTGAGTTTTCTCGATTTGCGTCACCAAGCAATCGGCTGTTTTGTCGGCGGGGTAGGCGTAGTACGCCTGCCATCCCTTGGCGTCGTCGGTTCCGTTGTGTTCAATAATGATGGAGCGCTTGCCACTGGCGTCGCGAAGATCGGGGAAGAGCACGGGGCCGTTTTCGCGAATCGATTGGGCAATGTCCGAAACATTGCCAACCACGAACGTTCGGTTGCCCGCATCGACAGACACCTCTGCGCGATCTGTGGCAAATGTCGCCATCATCCAGGTGATTCCGCCGAGAGCCGCAAAAAAGGCGATACCAGCCAAAATCGGCACGGTTGCTCGTGCAAGCGGTGAGCGCAAGGTGGGTAATGCCATCCCGTAAGTGTGGCGCAGATTTGCCACGACGCGGGCCAATTGGCGGGTTGGTATCGGTCACTCCCGAGGGCGTAAGGTTATGTACTCGTGAAGCGTCCTTACCGAGTTGTCGTGGCCAAGCCTGGCCTGGATGGGCATGATCGTGGCGCCAAAACCATCACTCGCGCGCTTCGCGATCATGGTTTTGAAGTGATTTATACCGGCCTTCATCAGTTGCCAGAGCAGATTGCAGAGACCGCATTACAAGAAGACGTGGATGCAGTTGGCCTTTCGCTGTTGTCGGGTGCGCATCTCACGTTGTTCCCGAGGGTGATGGAAGAGTTGCGCTCGCGCGAATTGGGCGACGTGCTGGTGTTTGGTGGTGGCGTTATTCCCGATGCCGACGCGCGAGAACTGCGCGCACAGGGAGTTGGCCAAATTTTTGGCCCAGGTTCTTCATTAAAAGACATCGCAACGTGGCTCGAGCAAGCACTCGACGCTCGCGAACAATAGAGAAAGAAGTCTCATGGATCTATTCGAATATCAAGGTAAACAGTATTTTGCCAAGTTCAACATTCCGGTTTCAGCGGGCGGTGTTGCGGTCACTGTTGACGAAGCAGTGCGCGAGGCAGAGGCAGCGAAGTATCCAGTAGTTGTAAAGGCGCAGGTGCAAGTTGGTGGCCGCGGTAAAGCTGGCGGTATCAAGTTGGCCAACAATGCAGACGAAGTTCGATTGCATGCAGGAAACATCTTGGGCATGGATATCAAGGGCCATGTTGTGAAGCGCGTCTGGATTGAACACGCATCCGACATTGCCGAGGAGTATTACGCATCGTTCACACTTGATCGTGCGGCCAAACAACATCTCTTGATGTTGTCGGCGCAAGGCGGCGTCGAGATTGAAGAGGTTGCAGCCAAAGATCCAACCGCGATCATCAAACTGCACATCAACCCAATCGAGGGTTTGTCGCCTGCCACTGCTCGTCAGGCCACGATCGATGCAAAGATTCCGGCAAAGGCAGTAGATGGCGTGTCCGACATGTTGGTGAAGTTGTACGAATGCTTCACAAAGGGCGACTGCGACTTGGCAGAAATTAATCCACTTATTTTGAAGCCAACAGGTGAGGTTCATGCACTGGACGCAAAAGTAAGTTTGGACGTCAACGCTTCCTTCCGTCACCCGGAATGGGAAGAGTATGCAGCAACGGAAGAACTAGACGATCGCGAAAAATTGGCTCGCGAGAAGAACTTGCAGTACATCGGCCTCGACGGAACTGTTGGAATCATTGCCAATGGCGCTGGCCTTGCAATGAGCACGCTCGACGTGGTCAATCAGGTAGGCGGCTCGGCTGCCAACTTCCTTGATATCGGTGGCGGCGCTAATGCCGAGATGATGACGGCAGCACTTGAAGTAATCAACTCGGACGCCAAGGTGCGGAGCATCTTTATCAACATCTTCGGCGGCATTACCCGCGGCGAAGAAGTTGCAAAGGGCATTGTCGAGGCAGTGAAGCGTGTTGCGCTTCGCGCCCCAATTGTTATTCGCCTTGATGGCACCAATGCCGAAGAGGGCCGCAAGATTCTGGCCGAGGCCGGAATCCCCGAATCGCAGCTGACAAGTCGACCCACCATGATCGAGGCAGCTCGCGCCGCCGTCGAGATGGCCAAGTAGGAGCAGATCATGGCAATTTTCGTAGATCAAAATACCAAGGTGATCGTGCAAGGCCTCACAGGTGGGCAAGGTCGTTACCACGGCCTTCGCAACAAGGCATACGGCACCCAAGTGGTGGGCGGCGTAACTCCGGGCAAAGCCGGACAAGACGTTGAGGGTATTCCAGTATTCGACACCGTTGCCGACGCGGTTGCTGCAACGGGTGCAACAGCGTCGTTCATTGCGGTGCCACCGAAAGCTGCGCCAGCAGCAATTCTTGAAGCGGCGAGAGCAGGCATTGGTTTTGTTGTGTGCATTACCGAAGGTGTTCCCGCACAAGACGAAGCGCGTGTGTTTGCAACATTGCAGCGCGACTATCCAGCAACACGGTTACTTGGCCCAAACTGCCCAGGCATTATCAGCCCGGGAAAATGCAACATCGGAATCACTGCCGGCGAGATTGCCCAAGTGCCAACTGCGGCGGGGCCAAACGTCGGCATTGTTTCACGATCGGGAACGCTCACGTATCAGGCGTTGTACGAACTGAAGCAACAGGGAATAGGCGTCAGCACCTGCGTAGGCATTGGCGGCGACCCAGTGCCAGGAACTTCATTTGTTGATTGCTTGGCGCAGTTTCAAGCCGACCCAGAAACACACGCCATCATCATGATCGGTGAAATTGGTGGATCGGCCGAAGAAGAAGCCGCCGAGTTCATTACTCATCACGTGACGAAGCCAATGAGCGCGTACATCGCGGGCGTTACCGCGCCAGCGGGCAAAAAGATGGGCCATGCTGGAGCCATCGTGTCCGGCGGCAAGGGCACTGCACAAGGCAAGATGGATGCATTGCGAGCAGCCGGAGTTCAGATTGGTCTCAACCCAACAGAGGCCGGTGCGCTGATGGCGGAGATCGTCAAAACCCTTCGCTAAATCTGAGATGAATCGCCCTCAACAGTCCATCGCGTACCTACCTGGGCTCGATGGGCTTCGCGCGATTGCCGTATTAGCTGTTGTTATTTATCACGCCAACAAAAATTGGCTCAGTGGCGGGTTTCTTGGCGTCGAAGTTTTCTTCGTTATCAGCGGTTACTTAATCACGCTGCTGCTGCTCACTGAATTGAAGCAAACAGGAACCATAAGTTTTGGTGCCTTCTGGACAAGACGCGCACGCAGGTTGTTGCCAGCGCTGTGGACGTTGCTCACCCTGACCACGGTGTACTTCTCGCTTTTTGAGCGCGCCGAACTTGGGCGGTTACGCGGTGATGTCATTGCTGCATTTATTTATGGTTTCAACTGGTTCAAGATTTGGGCACAGTCTTCGTATTTTGATGGCACCGCGCTCGACCCGCTACGACACTTGTGGTCGCTTGCGGTGGAGGAGCAGTTTTATCTGGTGTGGCCGCTGTTGATTGCAGCTGTGCTTCGACTTGCCGGCAAACGAACAACCAAACTTGGTGCGATTTTTCTCGGCATCTCCGTTCTTGTGGCCGTCTATGTCGCGACAAGTTATGCACCGGGTGTGCGCGGGACAGTCATTGAAACTCCAGAGCATTACATTTCGCTCTTTGGTCACGCAGTGGCACGCATCGACTTTTTGTTTCTAGGAACAATCGGTCGTTCGGGCGGGCTGTTCATTGGCGCTGCACTGGCGTTTGTGTACCAACCCGCCATGTTCGATGCCGCGCATCCAAGTAGCGATCGTCGCTTTATCGACGTAATCGGTTTCGCAGGTTTGGCGGGCGTTGCGTTATTGATGTGGCGTTTTCACGATGTTGTAGAAGTTCCTGGCACCGGAGCAATTCGCGGCTACGACCCTCTGTTCCAGGGCGGGTTCTTCTTGGTGGGGTTGGCGGCTGTTGCAACGATTACCGCCGCAGTACATCCGCACACCCTCATCGGTAAACGACTGTTGGGCAACCCACTGTTCGTTTACTTCGGCCGGAGGTCGTACGGCCTGTACCTCTATCACTGGCCTGTCTTTCAGATTCATCGCAAAGTTGCCAGCAATTATCTCTCGGTGATGGAGTTTGTTGTTCTGTTTGCAATCACACTGATCATCACCGAAGTTTCGTATCGATTTATCGAAATGCCGGTTCGCACTGGCGCGTTCGGCGAATGGGTGCGCACGCTGCGTTCGCCTCGCAATGATGCCGACCGAGAGCGCAAGCGCCAAGTGGTGGCTGGCCTGGTAGTCGCGGCGGTTATCCCTGTATTTGCCTTTGGCAGCCTCGCATTCGGCACGGGCGAAGGAAAGATTGCCGAGAGCATTAAAGAAAACGAAGACGTCGTCGAAAATTTGCTTGGCACAACCGTTCCTGGCCAGACGTCTATACCGGGCACTGCAACCACCACGCTCGACGGGCAGATCATTCCGATTCTTGCCATTGGCGACTCGGTCATGCTTGGCGCGGCAGATATTCTCACCGAACGCGGCATCACGGTTGATGCGCTGAAGAGCCGGTCATTTCGTCAGGCACTAGAAATTTCTAATTACGTGAAATCAATTAATCGTTTGGGCGAGTTCGTCATCATTCACCTGGGCACCAACAACTATGTCGACCAAGAAACGCTTGACGAAATAATGGTTCCACTGGCAGATGTTGATTTGGTGCTGTTCCTGACTGCTCATGTGCCGAGCAAACCATGGCAGGACCCGAACAACGTGCTGGTTAAGGCGATGCCCGACAAGTACGGAAATGTCAAGGTTTTGGACTGGTATACGTACGCGGAGGAACACCCCGAATACTTGTACGGCGACAAAATTCACCTCAACGAAGAGGGTCAGAAGGTCTATGCGGATCTCATCATGCAAGCAGTAGGGAAGTAAGGTTTCGTCTATGAAAACACCAGTACGTGTCGCAATAACAGGCGCTGCCGGCCAAATTGGCTACAGCCTTCTTTTTCGTATCGCATCAGGCGCAATGCTTGGGCCCGATACGCCAGTAATTTTGCAGTTGCTTGAAGTGACGCCGGCACTCGGTGCACTTGGCGGCGTGAAGATGGAGCTTGACGACTGCGCATTTTCTCCACTAGTCGATGTCATTACAACCGATGATGCCAATGTGGCGTTCGGCGATGCCGACATTGCATTGTTGGTTGGCGCAATGCCACGCAAGGATGGCATGGAGCGATCCGATCTGTTGTCGGCAAACGGTGGCATCTTCAAGCCACAGGGTGCAGCGATTAGTGCAAACGCAAAAAAGAACATCAAAGTGCTAGTGGTCGGAAACCCCGCCAACACCAACTCGCTTATTGCAATGCACAACGCACCAAACACCGACCCACGTCAGTTCACGGCAATGACGCGTCTCGACCACAACCGTGCAATTAGTCAGTTGGCACAACGTGTGAATAAGCCGGTCACTTCTATTAAAAAGATGACCATCTGGGGCAATCACTCCACAACGCAGTACCCCGACTTGTTCCATTGCGAAGTAGACGGAAAAAATGCAGCTCAGTTAGTGAACGATCAATCGTGGATCGAAGAGACGTACATCCCCACAGTTGCCAAGCGTGGCGCGGCCGTCATCAAGGCTCGCGGGTCGTCGTCGGCTGCAAGCGCCGCAAACGCCGCAATCGATCATGTGCGCAGCTGGGTGCTTGGCACGCCAGAGGGCGATTGGGTTTCTATGTCGGTGCCATCCGATGGAAGTTACGGAGTACCTGAAGGCCTCATCTCATCGTTTCCATGCACCTGCACCAACGGCGACTACTCAATCGTGCAGGGCCTTGATATCGATGCGTTTAGCCGCGCACGAATTGATGCTTCGGTTGCAGAATTGCTCGAAGAGCGCGACGCCGTTAAAGAACTCGGCCTGATTTAACCACTAACACTGCGCGGTGATGCCGCGCGAGTATCAGCCCTGCTGCGAATGCACCCTTGCGGATCGCTGTTTGCGTTTTTTGCAACCTCGCGCTTTGGTGACAGCTGTTTGCCTTCACGCCATGCGTCTAAATATCGCTGCGGCCAAATTTCGCCTTGCAGCAGGTAGGCCTCGGCAAGTGGGCAGATACGTGAGATCCCAAAATGTGTGTGGCAGCGCGTTACCCGTGCATTTCCACTGGAGCCCATGACACCAATCCAGTCGCCAGGTGCGACGCGTTGTCCAACCCGAACCTTGACTCGCCCAAGATGCGAAAAGAAATAGCGAACGTTGTCGTCACCCTCAATAGTCACTGTTTTGCCACCCCGTGTGCCGGGAGCATCAACTTCCTTCACCCACTTGTCACGAGTGTGTGTTTGCGTGACAGTCCCGGCAGTTGGTGCAAGCACACGCGCGTAACAACCCTCTACGTCGGCTGCCGGGTAGTCGACGTGATCGCGCGGATAGGTAACGGGGATTTTTGAAAAAGGGAAAACATATCGAGGCGAAGAAGCAGCTTCGTCGGCGCTTGCGTGCGTAGGAACGGCCAACACTGCTGCCATCACAACAAATCGCAGCACTAGGCGCATTGGGCGATAGTAGTGGGAGTGTTACGGTGTTGCGCGATGAAACGACAGATGTGGATCGATACCGATACGGCAAGTGATGACGCGGTTGCGCTGATCATTGCCCTGCGACACCCAAACATTGAGGTGAGGGGTATCAGCGTGGTTGCGGGCAATGTCCCCTTAGAAATGGGCGTACAAAACGCCCTGTACACGGCCGAACTGTGCGCCAGCACAGTGCCCATCTACGTTGGCGCGGCCCAACCATTGGTGCGCACGTTAGACACGGCGCAG